>NZ_JBJQJO010000005.1:0-302520 GCF_046487395.1 Escherichia sp. WS1450 | reverse complement strand
TGGTCCCACCTGACCCCATGCCGAACTCAGAAGTGAAACGCCGTAGCGCCGATGGTAGTGTGGGGTCTCCCCATGCGAGAGTAGGGAACTGCCAGGCATCAAATTAAGCAGAAGGCCATCCTGACGGATGGCCTTTTTGCGCTGGTGCGGAATAAATGCCGGATGCGACGCTGGCGCGTCTTACCCGGCCTACGAAGAGTTGCGGCGAGTGTAGATATCCGCATTATCCCCCCACATACGCCAGATTCAGCAACGGATACGGTTTCCCCAAATTGCCCACTTCCATACATCCTCCTTACCAGAAATCTATCCTTAAGCTCCTTAATAACCATTTTCCTGCTAACTAAATTCATAGTTAAGGTTGCATAGTGATACGCAACAAATGTATAACATTTTCTTTACCAAAAAAAATAAACAACAGCGACCGACAAAAGCATCGGATTACGGCAGGAGACATAATGGCATGGCTGAAAGTACTGTAACGGCAGACAGCAAACTGACAAGTAGTGATACTCGTCGCCGCATTTGGGCAATTGTGGGGGCCTCTTCAGGTAATCTGGTCGAGTGGTTCGATTTCTATGTCTATTCGTTCTGTTCACTCTACTTCGCCCACATCTTCTTCCCTTCCGGGAACACGACGACTCAACTACTGCAAACAGCAGGTGTTTTTGCTGCGGGATTTCTGATGCGCCCAATAGGCGGTTGGCTATTTGGCCGCATAGCCGATAAACATGGTCGCAAAAAATCGATGCTATTATCGGTGTGTATGATGTGTTTCGGCTCACTGGTTATCGCCTGTTTGCCAGGCTACGAAACAATCGGTACCTGGGCTCCGGCATTATTGCTTCTTGCTCGTTTATTCCAGGGATTATCCGTTGGCGGAGAATATGGCACCAGCGCCACCTATATGAGTGAAGTTGCCGTTGAAGGGCGCAAAGGTTTTTACGCATCATTTCAGTATGTGACGTTGATCGGCGGGCAACTGCTAGCTCTACTGGTTGTCGTGGTTTTACAACACACCATGGAAGACGCTGCACTTAGAGAGTGGGGATGGCGTATTCCTTTCGCGTTAGGAGCTGTGTTAGCTGTTGTGGCGTTGTGGTTACGTCGTCAGTTAGATGAAACTTCACAACAAGAAACACGCGCTTTAAAAGAAGCTGGATCTCTGAAAGGATTATGGCGCAATCGCCGTGCATTCATCATGGTTCTCGGTTTTACCGCTGCGGGCTCCCTTTGTTTTTATACCTTCACCACTTATATGCAGAAGTATCTGGTAAATACTGCGGGAATGCATGCCAACGTGGCGAGTGGCATTATGACTGCCGCATTGTTTGTATTCATGCTTATTCAACCACTTATTGGCGCGCTGTCGGATAAGATTGGTCGTCGTACCTCAATGTTATGTTTCGGTTCTCTGGCAGCCATTTTTACCGTTCCTATTCTCTCAGCATTGCAGGACGTTTCCTCGCCTTATGCCGCTTTTGGTCTGGTGATGTGCGCCCTGCTGATCGTGAGTTTTTATACTTCAATCAGTGGAATACTGAAGGCTGAGATGTTCCCGGCACAGGTTCGCGCATTAGGCGTTGGTCTGTCATATGCGGTCGCCAATGCTATATTTGGTGGCTCAGCAGAGTATGTAGCGTTGTCGCTGAAATCAATAGGAATGGAAACAGCCTTCTTCTGGTATGTGACCTTGATGGCCGTGGTGGCGTTTCTGGTTTCTTTGATGCTACATCGCAAAGGGAAGGGGATGCGCCTTTAATTATGCGCCAACTGCCAGACGGTATAGCCAGTAGTTGCACCGGCGACATCCCAGGTAAAATCTTTCCAGCTCCAGCCGCTCCCCTCGGGGCGGCTATCCCAAAGTTCTTTTGACGCGCCCAGCCCAACAGAGAACATCAGCCCGAAAGTGGCACTGCGATCGCGACTCATCCCCTGATGCTGTGCATATTCATTTCCGGCGGCGGAAAGCATCGCCGAGGCGATAAAGTGTTGAGCTTTATCCTGCCCGCTCCAGCTATCGTTAGCCATATGGCTGCATCCAGAAAGTAACAATAGCGAACAGACAAAAAGAATACGCAAAACGTGGCCTCCAAAAAACAAACCCCGTACAGGACGGGGTTGTGATTACAGGATGCGGCTAATTAATCGGTCGATGCGGATACGGCGCAAACGACGGATGAGTTTACGAACCTTCACCGGATAATCGGCAATACTTTGCAGATCGCGATAGTGCTTAACGATGGTGGTATGCTCGCGGATCAGCTCCAGTTCTTTCTCTCGCTGTGGCGCAAGCTCCAGTTGCGGATCGTGGATCAAAATAGCGTTTTCCAGATCCAGACGCCAGGCGCGCGGGTTCAGGTTATTACCAGTGATCAACATCCACTTATCATCAACCCACATCCCTTTCAGATGATAGGTGTTGTCGTCATCTTTCCATAACCGAACCACTAACTGGTCAGTGTTGACGTAATACTGCAAACGGCTCAGGAAACGACGCAGATTGATCTCATAGAGATAAGGCAATGCGCCAATTATCTTGAAAGGTTCATCTTCCGGAATGTAGAAGTCATTCGCGGTTTTATCACCAACAATAATTTCGACCTTTTTCCCTTCGCGCAGCAACTGGATAATATTGCGCACAAGGATTGCTGGCAGGTTGAAGTAAGGTGTGCAGATGGTTAGTTTCTGCTCGGCACAAGGCATAAGATGGAAAATGGTCTTGTTCAACAGACTCGATTTCCCCAGCCCCACTAGCGGCGTTACGGAAAGCTGATCGTTGTCGGCATCGCCCTGGAAATGATAAGCGGCATCACGCAGCTCCTGGCGGAACAGACGAATATCGTTCTTGATTTCCGGGCTTTTTGGCCGATTAACATCATCCAGACGATTAACGCCGCGGCCATTCATAATATTCTGTGTAACCCATTCAAACATAATGTCTGACATCTTACGGTTACGGATCAGATGATAACGGTCGTAGCGATATTTATCGTGCTGATGCAGGTAAACATCGTTCAGGCTGGCACCGCTATAAAGTACGCTATCGTCGATGATAAAGCCTTTAAAGTGCAGAACACCAAGGGCTTCACGGGTATTGATTGGCACGCCATAAACCGGAACATCTACGCCCGGATTTTCCTGCGCCATGCGGCAGTACCAGTCAGCGTTAGTGTTAGATGCCGCAGCGCCAATGCGTCCACGTTGTGCACGATGCCAGTCGACCAGCACCCGCACATCCAGTTCCGGACGCTGCCTTTTAGCTTCATACAACGCGTTCAGAATGCCTTTGCCACCGTCATCCTGTTCGAGATACAGGGCGACAATGCAAATGCGCTGCTTCGCGCTGGCTATTTTTTCCAGCAGCGTCTCCCGGAAGTCGGCGGGAGCGTAAAAGAAATCGACATCATCAACTGATTGAGAAATCTTGGGTAGTTGGGCAAGGTGTTGTTGATGTTTATTACGCTTAAATTTTGACAACATCACAGTGCATTTCTTCTCTGTTCATTGAAGGGTCCTCTGTGCAATGCAGACGACATAAGCGGGCAATAATAACACCAGTCCCGATTAAGTGGTCAACATTTCCAGTACCTTACTCATGATTCCTCGCGCTGGGCAAGATTTAGCGTAAGCCCAACGATCCCCTCTTCGAGCTGGATATCAACGTTAAACCCGAGCTTGCGGGCCAGCGCCACCATGCCACGATTGTTTGGCATCGTAATACCATTCAGACGTTGTAGTCCGTGATCTTGCGTATAGGTAATCAACTTTTCCATTAAGCGTCGACCTAAGCCTAACCCTTTGAGATCCGAGCGAACCAGCACGGCAAATTCGGCATCGATGTTATCAGGGTCGGAGATCGCACGCGTGACGCCGAGGATCTCTTCCGTTTGATCAATTCGTCGTACCGCTACAAATGCCATTTCCCGATCGTAGTCGATCTGCGTCATGTTGGCTAAATCTTCATGGGTAAATTCGTTGATCTCGCTAAAGTAGCGGTAATAAAGATCTTCTTTGGTGACTCGCGAAATGAATTGCTGAAGCTGTGGCTCATCTTCTGGCAAAATCGGGCGGAACAAGCAGCGTTCACCGTTTTTCAATTCTACCCATTCTTCCAGCTGATGCGGATAAGGACGCACAGCCAGCCGGCTCTCGTTATCACCTTCAAACGGCGCGATATCCAGCGTGACATCCAGCGCGGTAAATTCACTGCCAGAAGCCAGCAAAGGATGAATATCCAGACGCTGAATTTCCGGGCAATCGACAATCAAGTTGGAAACCTGCACCAGAAGCTGGCTCAAGCCTGCAACATCCAATGGGCGTAGCGCACTGCGCGCACGAATCTTTTTACTTTTGATCCCCTGAATAACCAGATAGCGGGCCAGGTTCATGTTCAGCGGCGGCAGTGCGACGACGGCTTGATCTTCAGGACGCCACTCCACACCGCCTTCACCCAGCATGATTAACGGCCCGAAAACCGGATCGTGCTCAACCACAACCCGCAACTCCTGAGCGCCAGCACGGTTAGCCATACTTTGCACCAACAGGCCGTGGACCCGCGCCTGCGGCCAGGCCATTTTTACGCGATCGAAAATAGCGTTTGCCGCTTGCTGGACTTCATTGGCTGTACGTAGGTAGAGCATGACGCCCTGAACTTCCGATTTATGTGGAATATCCGGCGAGCGCAATTTCAGTGCCACCGGATAGCCAATCTGTTCGGCAATATGTACCGCTTCGGTGCTATCACTGGCAATCCAGGTAGGGAGAGTATTCATACCATACGCTTGCAGGATGGGCTGAACTTCATGGGTATCGAGCGACGTAGCCCCTTCGGCAATCGCCTGTTGCAACAGAAGATGCGCTTCTGCGGTATTGGAAGTCAGATTGCTGGGCAACGCCGGCGTTTCGCGTAGTTGCTTCTGATTACGCCGGTACTCGACCATATGCATAAAAGCAGTGATGGTTCCTTCCGGAGTACGGTAAGTCGGCAGCCCGGCTTCGCTGAATAAACGTCGTGCCTCTTGCGAGGAGTGCTCGCCGCACCAGTTCGTCAGCAAAGAGACATATTTGCTGCGGGGATGATGCTTTACCGCTTCAATTAATACTTGCGCGCTTTCTGTTGCGGGAGCAGCGGCGCTGGGCGAATGAATAACCATCAGCGCATCAAAATCCTGGCTGTGGAGCAGAATGTCCAGCGTTTTGACATAATGCTCGCTGCTGGCGTCATCGCGCAGATCGAGCGGGTTAGAGATTGCCACATGCCCTGGCAGTGCATCGCGCAGTTTCTGGCAGGTTTCTTCGCTTAGCGTTGCCAGCTTGCCATTACGTGACCATAAGGCATCCAGCGCCAGCGCGGCAGGCGCAGCACCGTTGCTGATAATCATCAATCGGTCGCCACGCAGCGGGCGCATATGGCTAAGGGTTTCCACCGCCGAAAACAGTTCGTGGGTGTCCTGTACCCGCAACAAACCGGCACGCTGAATAGCTGCATCCCACGCCGGATCCATTCCTGCCGTGGTGTTCAACAGACGTTGAGCCGCCGGGCTACGTCCGCTTTTAATCACCAGAATCGGTTTATTGCGAGAGGCACTACGGGCTGCCGAAACAAAGCGTCTCGCGTCGCTTAACTGTTCGAGATAGAGCAGGATGGCGCTGGTTTTACTGTCGCGCGCCAGATAGTCGAGCAATTCATCAACGTCGATATCCAGGCTGTCGCCGAGCGCAATAAAGTAGGAAAAGCCCATCTCACGCTGTTGCGCCCAGTCGAGGATGGTGTTGGAGACAGCAGCCGATTGCGAAATAAACGCCAGCTTGCCGCGTTTAATCGGCACAGGCGAAAAGCTGGCATTCAGACCTTGCCAGGGAGCCAGTAAGCCCAGACTGTTTGGTCCTAGCAGGCGCATGTTATGGCGCAGGGCGCAGGCGCGGAGATCTTCGTGTTGCGATGCCGGGGCGGAAAGAATAATGCAGGTTTTACAGCCTTTCTCGCCGAGCTCTTCCAGAAGAGCAAGATTACGGCTGGCATTGGTACATAAAACCGCAAGGTCGGGTGTAAAGGGCAAGCTGGCAATATCCGGCCAGGCCAACACACCCAACACCGCTTTCCAGGCTGGCGTCACCGGGAGTACCGGTCCGTTAAAGCCTCCCGCCAGCAGGTTACGCATCATCAGGTAACCTGCGCGATTGGGTTTCATCGATGCGCCAATTACCGCAATCGATTTTGGTCGCAATAGTGCTTCCAGTCCTCGCTGACTCATACCGGTCTCCCGCAGAAGTGACCGAATGATTTTAAACGCTTTCTAACTGTTCTGCTGTGATGCTACCCAGATGTTGCGTTTTTCCTGCCAGATAGCGTGTTTTAAAGCGGGTAAAATGCTCGCCTAACCCTGCCGCCGCCCCGGTATCGCCGGCCATATCTAACAGTGCGATGG
Source organism: Escherichia sp. WS1450 (assembly GCF_046487395.1). Classification (NCBI taxonomy): domain Bacteria; kingdom Pseudomonadati; phylum Pseudomonadota; class Gammaproteobacteria; order Enterobacterales; family Enterobacteriaceae; genus Escherichia; species Escherichia sp. WS1450. Next base: position 296,089 of record NZ_JBJQJO010000005.1, on the reverse strand, counting down.
CTACCTCGGCAGTACAATATTGGCCTTCAGCCTGGGCTTCACGCAGGCGATAGGCAGAAAGCCGGGAAAGATCGACGGAAATGACGGGAAGATTATCCAGATACGGACTTTTACGAAACATCTTGCGAGCTTCAGGCCAGGTACCATCGAGCATGATAAATAGCGGAGGCTTACCGGCAGGTGGTGTGAAGATCACTTCCCGTTGCTCATCAGCATACGAGGCGGGAAAGACCACCATTGGCTGATAGTCCGGGTTTTGTACCAGATCCAGCAAATCTAGCGAGGGTTCGGTACGCGACCATTGAAACGCAACGGTATCAGGCAAAATATCAGCAATCAGACGCCCGGTATTACTGGGCTTCATTGGCTCGGTGTCGAACATCAGCAAACAGAAGCGACTTTTTGCTTGTGCTGGGGTAATTGTCGAACAGAGACATAATTTCTCTGGTAAAAGGCAGCGTTGGCAGCGACGAACGCGATTACCGCGGGCAAGAAAAGGACGTGTTGCGCGCGCAATACGCTCGGCGCGTAACTGGAGAACAGCGTTTTCGGTCATAAGAGAGCGTCGAAAAAACGCCATTGTCGCAGAGGAGAAAACGGGGCACAAGATGCGCCCCGGTAAGATTAAAGAGATTCGTTCAGCCAGCTGTCGAACGGCGCTTTCGGTACTGCGCCATTAAGCATGTCGACAACCTGACCGTTTTTGAAAATCATGATCGTCGGTATGCTACGAATTCCAAAGCGGCTGCTTAATTCACGTTCAGCTTCGGTATTCACTTTCACAAAGCGCACTTTACCGCTACGCTCTTGCGCGACATCTTCAAAAATTGGTGCGAAATTACGGCAGGGACCGCACCACGGTGCCCAGAAGTCGATCACCACAGGTAGATCATCTTTCAGCAATTTGTCGAACGTTTCACCGGTCGCATTAATAACCTCTCCGTCAAACAAGTCGTGACCGCAGCGTCCGCATTTTGCCGCATCTTCGATCCGATCGTCGGGAATGCGATTGATGGCCTGACAATGGGTACAAACGGTATTCATAACTAACCTCGGGATGAGTAAGGAGACTTATCGGCAACGACGCCGGTATGTTTCTAATATGTTACATATTATCGGGGACATTGTTCCAGACAACAATCTGTTTTATTCAATAGGTATGATAGTCGCAGGCTTTGGTACGAAATCATGGCGAACCGCGCGCACTTCGGGTAATCTGCGCGCTTCGCGCAGCGCTGGTGGAGAAAAGCATGAACGATGAAATGAAAGGTAAAAGCGGCAAGGTCAAAGTGATGTATGTCCGCAGTGATGATGATTCTGATAAACGTACCCACAACCCGCGTACCGGGAAAGGGGGCGGGCGTCCAGGAAAATCTCGTGCTGACGGTGGCCGTCGCCCCGCCCGCGATGACAAACAAAGTCAGCCCCGTGACCGCAAGTGGGAAGAGTCGCCCTGGCGTACAGTTTCCCGCGCGCCGGGTGATGAGACGCCGGAAAAGGCCGATCACGGTGGCATAAGTGGTAAAAGTTTTATTGATCCGGAAGTTTTGCGTCGTCAGCGTGCGGAAGAAACCCGCGTCTACGGCGAAAATGCATGTCAGGCACTGTTCCAGAGCCGTCCGGAAGCGATTGTTCGCGCCTGGTTTATCCAGAGTGTAACGCCGCGTTTTAAAGAAGCCTTGCGCTGGATGGCGGCAAACCGCAAAGCGTACCATGTGGTGGATGAAGCGGAACTGACAAAAGCGTCAGGCACGGAACATCACGGCGGCGTTTGCTTCCTGATCAAAAAGCGTAACGGTACAACCGTGCAGCAGTGGGTAAGCCAGGCAGGCGCGCAGGATTGTGTACTGGCCCTGGAAAACGAATCTAACCCGCATAACCTGGGGGGCATGATGCGCAGCTGTGCGCACTTCGGCGTGAAAGGCGTTGTGGTGCAGGATGCGGCACTGCTGGAATCGGGTGCGGCTATCCGTACCGCAGAAGGCGGCGCAGAGCACGTTCAGCCGATTACTGGCGACAACATTGTTAACGTGCTGGATGATTTCCGACAGGCGGGTTACACCGTGGTGACCACTTCCAGCGAGCAGGGTAAACCGCTGTTCAAAACCAGTCTACCAGCGAAAATGGTGCTGGTGTTGGGTCAGGAATATGAAGGGTTACCGGATGCCGCACGCGATCCGAACGATTTGCGCGTGAAGATTGATGGTACTGGCAACGTTGCCGGGCTAAATATCTCTGTCGCAACCGGCGTTTTACTTGGTGAATGGTGGCGTCAGAATAAAGCCTGATAAATCAGCCGGGTGGTAACTCTGCCATCCGGCGTTTTCCCGCAAATTTACTCACTCTCTGCCGGTAATACTGGCATCCAGTCAATCGGCGTCTCGCCACGTTGTTCCAGCCACTGATTTGCCTGCACAAAATGGTTACAGCCAAAGAATCCACGATGCGCAGAAAGCGGCGACGGATGTGGTGCTTTCAGTACATGATGGCGTTGCTTATCTATAATCGCCCCTTTCTTTTGCGCATGTGATCCCCACAACAAAAACACCACACCTTCGCGGTGCTGGTTAATCAGGCTGATGACTTTATCTGTAAACGTCTCCCAGCCGAGGCTGGCGTGGGAATGCGCCTGACCTGCGCGAACCGTCAAGACGGTATTGAGCAGCAGAACGCCCTGACGCGCCCAGCTTTCAAGATAACCATGATTAGGGCGGGTGAAGCCGGGAATAGTATTTTCGAGCTCTTTATACATATTCAGCAGTGACGGCGGTGTCGCAATGCCGGGGCGAACGGAAAATGCCAGACCATGCGCCTGTCCCGGTCCGTGATAAGGATCCTGACCGAGGATCACCACTTTAACGTCACCCAACTCTGTAAAGCGGAAGGCGTTAAAGACATCTTTTTGTGGTGGATAGATAGTGACGCCGGACTGCCGCTCGCTGGCGACGGTCTGAAGGGTATTAAGAAAATAGGGTTGCTGCTTCTCTTCTGCCAGCACATCATGCCAGGTTAATTCGTTAGCCATCTCGCTCTCCTGCGAATCTTCAATCCGCCTAGCTTAACTGCTTCTTTCTACAGAACAAAATCATGCTCATTTTATAGACAAAAAGACATGCAAAAAAATGTAAATTGGTAAAATTTCACACCTGCATAAGTTGATGTAAAACAATAAAACCCATTTGTGACCACACTCGATATGTGTTTTTTATTGATTTAAATCAAAGAATCAAGGGTGATTGAGGAGTATATATACACTCAAGCAACAATGGTTTTACCAATTGGCCGCGACAGGCTGAACAAATCAATAATTTTGCCGGGGAGGCATCACATGATTACAGGTATCCAGATTACTAAAGCCGCTAATGACGATCTGCTGAACTCTTTCTGGCTGCTGGACAGCGAAAAAGGCGAAGCGCGTTGCATCGTTGCGAAAGCAGGTTTTGCAGAAGACGAAGTGGTTGCAGTAAGCAAACTGGGTGACATTGAGTACCGTGAAGTTCCAGTAGAAGTGAAACCAGAAGTTCGCGTTGAAGGTGGTCAACACCTGAACGTTAACGTTCTGCGTCGTGAAACTCTGGAAGATGCAGTTAAGCATCCGGAAAAATATCCGCAGCTGACCATCCGTGTATCCGGTTATGCAGTTCGCTTTAACTCTCTGACTCCGGAACAGCAGCGCGACGTTATCGCTCGTACCTTTACTGAAAGCCTGTAAGGCTTAAGTAGCAAGTTACTAAGCGGAAGAGGGCGACTTCTTCCGCTTTTTTTCGTTAATAGAAAATGCGTACCGCGCAATAGACCAGCAACAGGGCAAGCACGATATTTAACTGGCGACCATACTGGCGAAACAATCGCTGAAACAGATGCCCCGCCAGCGCCCAGCACACATTGCCAAACGTCCCAATCATCGCCAGCAAAACGCTGACGCCAACTACCCAGCTTAGCGCCTGCGTTTGCGGCAGGACAAACGTCGACAGTGCCGTAACGCCATACAAAATGATTTTGACGTTCACAAACTGCAAAGCAAAGCTGGCCCAAAAGCTGATTGGTTTTGCCTGAAGTCCGTCTTCCTTTGTTGGACTGGTAGCGATTTTCCACGCCAGCCAGACAATGTATGCCGCTCCTGCCCAACTCAACAGATGCACTGCTGCCGGGTCGATAACAGCCAGTGAAAACGAAATTCCCGCACACAGCAACATGACGATTAAAAATCCCAGACTCATCCCTGCCAGCACGCGGGTACTCTGACGAAATCCGTGCGATGTGGCTGAGCTAAGGGCGAGAATATTGTTCGGTCCTGGCGTCATGGCGGTAATCAGGGTGTAAGTCCAAAAAGCACTTAAAAGGGTCGGTGTCACTTGTTATCTCCTCTGTTTTGGTAGACAGTACCCGACACGGAACATTTAAAAAAATGAATGTTTTTACATTCTGAATTCGATATTTTTGATAGGTTTGGAGTTATGGATCTGCGCCGTTTTATTACGCTTAAAACCGTGGTGGAAGAGGGTTCCTTTTTGCGAGCTTCGCAAAAATTGTGCTGTACACAATCGACGGTGACTTTTCATATTCAGCAGCTTGAACAGGAGTTCTCGGTACAGTTGTTTGAGAAAATTGGTCGACGGATGTGCCTCACTCGCGAAGGAAAAAAGCTGCTGCCGCACATCTATGAACTTACCCGAGTGATGGATACGCTTCGTGAGGCTGCCAAAAAAGAGTCGGATCCGGACGGGGAACTACGCGTTGTTTCGGGCGAAACGTTGCTCTCTTACCGAATGCCGGAGGTGTTGCAGCGTTTTCGGCAACGCGCACCAAAAGTGCGTTTATCGTTGCAGTCGCTGAACTGTTACGTGATCCGTGATGCACTACTGAATGATGAGGCCGATGTTGGCGTCTTTTATCGCGTAGGAAATGATGATGCTTTGAACCGACGGGAGTTGGGTGAACAATCGCTGGTGCTGGTGGCTTCACCACAAATTGCAGATGTCGATTTTACTGAGCCGGGAAGACATAACGCCTGTAGCTTTATTATCAACGAACCGCAATGTGTCTTCCGGCAGATATTTGAGAGCACGCTGCGACAGCGGCGGATCACGGTGGAAAACACCATTGAGCTTATAAGTATCGAAAGCATCAAGCGTTGTGTCGCGGCGAATATCGGGGTCAGTTACTTGCCCCGCTTTGCGGTGGAAAAAGAGCTTGAGAGCGGAGAATTAATTGAATTGCCTTTTGGCGAACAGTCGCAGACCATTACGGCCATGTGCGCACACCATGCTGGAAAAGCGGTTAGCCCGGCGATGCACACTTTTATTCAGTGTGTTGAAGAGTGTTTTTTGCCGGGATAAAAATAATGCCGGGCTTAAACCCGGCATTGAAATTACTCTTCTGCCGTTTGCGGTGGCACGCCCGTTCCGCTTGGTTTACGGCGCTTACCAATATTTTTGGTGTCGCGATGGCGTTTTTTCACCCGCGGCTTCTCTTTCTCTTTAGCTTTTTTCTTCTCGGCACGTTTAGCCAGTACTTTCTTCGATGGCTTGCCGGTCTGCTTTTCGCTTGGCGCACGCGTTTTCGGGCGTAACTCATCAATAACGCGAGCTTTAATTGGCTCTTCAATATAGCGACCAACTTTGCCCAGCAGCAGATGGTCATGGGCTTCTACCAGCGAAATTGCGGTGCCTTTACGACCGGCGCGCGCGGTACGTCCGATACGGTGCAAATAAGTATCGCCACTGCGCGGCATATCGAAGTTAAAGACGTGGCTGACGTCAGGAATGTCGATACCGCGCGCGGCAACATCGGTTGCAACCAGTACGTTTACGCGACCTTCGGTCAAACGCTTGATCGCTTCGTTACGCTTGCCTTGTACCATCTCACCTTCGAGATAGCAGTTGTTGATGCCCGCTTCGCGCAGCCAGTTTGCCAGCTCATGCACACGCTCACGCTTACGCACAAACACAATTGAGCGGGTCGCTTCCGGCTGTTTTAACAGATGCACCAGCAATGCGGTTTTATGTTCCAGGTCATCGGCGCGGTAATACCACTGATGAATTTTTTTGCGCTCACGGGTGGACGGATTGGCAGAAACCTCCACCGGATCTTCCAGCAGACGCTCGGCAAAGTCCTGAATCGCATCGCCTTCCAGAGTTGCCGAAAAGAGCAGGGTCTGTTTACGCCAGCGCGTTTCGCCAGCAATATGTTCGATATCCTGAGCGAAGCCCATATCCAGCATACGGTCTGCTTCGTCGAGGATCAGCGTTTCAACCGCGCGGCAATCGAAGTTCTCTTCTTTTATGTATTGCAGCAGACGTCCGGTCGTGGCGACCACGATGTCCTGATTTTCGCTGAACACTTCCGCGTGGTTCATATAGGCTACGCCGCCGGTGATGGTGGCAATATCCAGATGCGTATGTTTCGCCAGTTCGCGGGCATGATCGGCCACCTGCATCGCCAGCTCGCGAGTTGGGGTGAGGATCAAAATACGCGGCGGACCGGATTTCTTACGTGGGAAATCGAGCAGGTGCTGCAACGCTGGCAGCAGATACGCCGCCGTTTTACCGGTGCCTGTCGGCGCAGAACCGAGTACATCACGGCCATCGAGCGCAGGCGGAATGGCGGCAGCCTGAATGGCGGTCGGGCGAGTGAAACCTTTATCCTGGAGGGCTTCCAGCAGGCTTTCGTCGAGTTCAAGTTCGGAAAAAGTCGTTACAGTCATGTTCTACCTCTGTGTGGGGCGCTGATTATAGACGTTACGGCTGCAATCTTCATCTGTTTGTATGGATATCGCTTCTCGGGTATTGTTCTCACCCGGTGCTATCGCCGTTTTTCCTGCAAGGTTTTATTTTCATGTCACAGTCTACATCCGTGCTTCGTCGTAATGGATTTACTTTTAAACAGTTTTTTGTTGCTCACGATCGTTGTGCGATGAAAGTGGGAACGGATGGCATTTTGCTGGGCGCATGGGCACCGGTGGCTGGGGTAAAACGTTGCCTTGATATCGGCGCGGGTAGCGGGTTGCTGGCATTAATGCTGGCGCAGCGAACCGATGACAGCGTAATGATTGATGCAGTTGAACTGGAAAGTGAAGCTGCCGCGCAGGCGCAGGAAAATATCAACCAGTCCCCGTGGGCAGAGCGGATTAACGTCCATACGGCGGATATTCAGCAGTGGATCACACAGCAGACAGTACGCTTCGATTTAATCATCAGTAACCCACCTTACTATCAGCAGGGAGTAGAGTGCTCGACACCTCAACGGGAACAGGCTCGCTATACCACTACGCTTGATCACCCATCGTTGCTGACCTGTGCGGCGGAGTGCATTACCGAAGAGGGATTTTTCTGCGTGGTGCTGCCAGAGCAGATTGGTAATGGTTTTACTGAACTGGCATTAAGTATGGGCTGGCATTTACGTTTGCGGACGGATGTGGCGGAAAACGAAGCGCGACTGCCGCATCGGGTGCTGCTGGCATTCTCCCCGCAGGCGGGAGAATGCTTTAGCGATCGCTTAGTCATTCGTGGGCCAGACCAGAACTATTCCGAAGCGTATACGGCGCTGACCCAGGCTTTTTATCTGTTTATGTAATGATTGCCGGGGGAAAGGATCGACGGACCGGAATGGGTGAGCAGTTCCGGATAATCCAGCGTGAAATGCAACCCCCGACTCTCCTTGCGCATCATTGCACAGCAAACAATCAACTCGGCAACCTGTACCAGATTACGCAGCTCCAGCAAATTATTTGAGACGCGGAAATGGGCGTAATATTCGTCTATTTCTTGTTGGAGCATGGTTATCCGCTGCAGGGCGCGTTCCAGGCGCTTCGTTGTGCGCACAATGCCAACGTAATCCCACATAAACAGACGTAGCTCGTGCCAGTTATGTTGAATCACCACCCGTTCGTCAGGGTTCTCAACGCGGCTTTCATCCCACGGCGGTAACGTACTGACGCCGTGGGCATAAGGCATACATCTGGTAATATCTTCTGCCGCCGACCAGCCATAGACCAGACACTCCAGCAAGGAGTTAGAGGCCATGCGGTTAGCGCCGTGTAAGCCGGTATAACTCACTTCGCCAATGGCATACAAACCCTCGACGTCCGTACGCCCATGATCATCAACCATTACACCACCGCAGGTATAATGTGCAGCAGGCACAATCGGCACCGGTTCTTTTGTGAGATCAATCCCCAGCCCGAGCAGTTTTTCATAGATCATCGGGAAATGCTGGCGAATAAAATCGGCAGGCTTATGGCTGATGTCGAGATACATACAATCCGCGCCGAGGCGTTTCATTTCATGGTCAATGGCGCGGGCGACAATATCGCGCGGGGCCAGTTCGCCGCGCTCATCAAAATCGGGCATAAAACGCGTACCGTCCGGGCGCTTGAGATAAGCGCCTTCGCCGCGCAGTGCTTCTGTTAACAGGAAATTGCGTGCCTGTGGGTGATACAGCGCGGTAGGGTGGAACTGATTAAATTCGAGATTGGCAACCCGGCAGCCTGCGCGCCACGCCATAGCAATGCCATCGCCAGAAGAAATATCCGGATTGGTGGTGTACTGATAAACCTTCGACGCACCGCCGGTTGCCAGCACCACCGCTTTTGCGTGGCAGGTTTCAACCGTTTCTTTATTTCGGTTCCATACCCACGCGCCTACAACTCGTCGCGTGCCCGGCAGGCCAATTTTGTCAGAGACAATTAGATCAACCGCGTTGCTGCGCTCCAGCACGCGAATATTCGGATGGTTCAGCGCCTTGCTCACCAGCGTGGTTTCTACTTCTCTACCGGTGGCGTCGGCGGCATGAAGAATTCGACGGTGACTATGTCCACCTTCACGGGTCAGATGGTAGCTTTCTGCACCATTCGGTTGAATGTGGGTATCAAACAACACCCCCTGGTCGATTAGCCATTGCACACAGGATCGTGCATTGCTGGCGACAAATTCAACTGCATGGCGATCGCAAATACCACCCCCGGCAATCAATGTGTCTTCCACATGCGAGTCAATGCTGTCAGTTTCATCAAACACGGCGGCAATACCGCCCTGGGCATAAAATGTTGAACCTTCCGTTACCGGGCCTTTACTTAGAACGATGACCTGATGCTGATCAGCCAGGCGCAGCGCCAGTGAAAGTCCGGCTGCGCCGCTACCGATAATCAACACGTCACATGAATGATCAGGGAGAGTATTCATTTTCTTTGTTTAATTTACTAAACACGGTTTGGTCAGCATAGCATCATGTTGTGCGATTAAACACCTGCTATTTTAATATTTGTTAAAGTTGCTAAACACGCTGACGCAGGGCGGCGAGAAAAAGAGAAGTTACTGGCTGGTGGAGGATTAGGTGGTGAAATAAAAAGGCCGTTGGGTTACTCTTCAGGCAGTTAAATGGGCATTTCTACACAGATAATGCGATGTTCAGATTCTGTAGACTTATAATGATAGATAATGATCCGTCTACAGCATGACAAACAAAAACAGATGCGTTACGGAACTTTACAAAAACGAGACACTCTAACCCTTTGCTTGCTCAAATTGCAGCTAATGGAGTGGCGTTTCGATAGCGCGTGGAAATTTGGTTTGGGGAGACTTTACCTCGGATGAGCGAGCAGTTAACGGACCAGGTCCTGGTTGAACGGGTCCAGAAGGGAGATCAGAAAGCCTTTAACTTACTGGTAGTGCGCTATCAGCATAAAGTGGCGAGTCTGGTTTCCCGCTATGTGCCGTCGGGTGATGTTCCCGATGTGGTACAAGAAGCTTTTATTAAAGCCTATCGTGCGCTGGATTCGTTCCGGGGAGATAGCGCTTTTTATACATGGCTGTATCGGATTGCTGTAAATACAGCGAAAAATTACCTGGTTGCTCAGGGGCGTCGTCCACCTTCCAGTGATGTGGATGCCATTGAAGCTGAAAACTTCGAAAGTGGCGGCGCGTTGAAAGAAATTTCGAACCCTGAGAACTTAATGTTGTCAGAAGAACTGAGACAGATAGTTTTCCGAACTATTGAGTCCCTCCCGGAAGATTTACGCATGGCAATAACCTTGCGGGAGCTGGATGGCCTGAGCTATGAAGAGATAGCCGCTATCATGGATTGTCCGGTAGGTACGGTGCGTTCACGTATCTTCCGAGCGAGGGAAGCTATTGATAACAAAGTTCAACCGCTTATCAGGCGTTGACGATAGCGGGATACTGGATAAGGGTATTAGGCATGCAGAAAGAACAACTTTCCGCTTTAATGGATGGCGAAACGCTGGATAGTGAGCTGCTTAACGAACTGGCTCATAACCCAGAAATGCAGAAAACCTGGGAAAGCTATCACTTAATCCGTGACTCAATGCGGGGTGATACTCCCGAGGTGCTCCATTTCGATATCTCTTCACGCGTTATGGCCGCCATTGAAGAAGAGCCAGTACGTCAACCGGCGACATTGATCCCGGAAGCCCAGCCTGCGCCGCATCAATGGCAGAAAATGCCATTCTGGCAGAAAGTACGTCCGTGGGCGGCACAGCTTACCCAAATGGGCGTAGCCGCATGCGTATCGCTTGCAGTTATCGTTGGCGTCCAGCACTATAATGGACAATCTGAAACGTCCCAGCAGCCCGAAACGCCGGTATTTAATACACTGCCGATGATGGGTAAAGCCAGCCCGGTAAGCCTGGGAGTACCTTCTGAAGCGACCGCAAATAATGGTCAACAGCAGCAGGTACAGGAGCAGCGTCGTCGCATTAATGCAATGTTGCAGGATTACGAACTGCAACGCCGACTCCACTCTGAACAGCTTCAGTTTGAGCAGGCGCAAACTCAGCAAGCCGCTGTACAGGTGCCAGGAATTCAAACTTTAGGAACGCAATCGCAGTAATGAAGCAACTTTGGTTTGCCATGTCATTAGTGACAGGTAGCCTGTTATTCTCTGCTAACGCCTCGGCCACTCCCGCGTCCGGGGCGTTATTACAGCAGATGAACCTGGCCAGTCAGTCACTGAATTACGAGCTGTCATTCATCAGCATCAATAAACAGGGTGTTGAGTCTCTGCGTTATCGACATGCACGCCTCGATAACCGTCCTCTTGCACAATTGTTGCAAATGGATGGCCCGCGCCGGGAAGTGGTACAGCGCGGTAATGAAATCAGCTATTTTGAACCGGGACTTGAACCGTTCACGCTTAATGGCGATTACATTGTTGATTCTCTACCATCGCTCATCTATACCGATTTCAAACGCCTTTCTCCTTACTACGACTTTATCTCCGTCGGGCGCACGCGTATTGCTGATCGTCTATGCGAAGTTATTCGCGTGGTTGCCCGAGATGGTACACGCTACAGCTACATCGTGTGGATGGACACCGAATCGAAATTACCGATGCGGGTTGATCTTCTTGATCGCGATGGTGAAACGCTGGAACAATTTCGCGTGATTTCTTTTAACGTCAATCAGGATATCAGCAGCAGTATGCAGACGCTGGCGAAGGCAAATTTGCCGCCGTTGCTATCTGTTCCTGTAGGTGAAAAAGCTAAATTCAGCTGGACGCCAACCTGGTTGCCACAGGGTTTTAGCGAAGTTTCCAGTAGTCGACGTCCGCTACCGACGATGGACAACATGCCTATCGAATCACGTCTCTATTCCGACGGATTATTCAGCTTCTCGGTAAACGTTAACCGCGCTACGCCATCGAGCACCGATCAGATGTTGCGCACCGGACGCAGAACCGTCAGTACAAGCGTACGTGATAACGCCGAAATCACCATCGTCGGTGAACTGCCGCCGCAAACGGCGAAACGCATTGCCGAGAATATTAAGTTCGGGGCAGCGCAATGATCAAAGAGTGGGCTACCGTCGTCTCCTGGGAAAACGGGCAGGCGCTGGTTAGTTGTGATGTTAAAGCCTCATGCAGCAGCTGCGCTTCACGCGCCGGTTGCGGTAGCCGCGTGTTGAATAAACTTGGCCCGCAAACCACGCATACCATTGTCGTACCCTGTGATGAACCGTTAGTGCCGGGGCAAAAAGTGGAATTGGGGATCGCCGAAGGCAGCCTGCTTAGCTCCGCATTACTGGTTTATATGTCGCCGCTGGTGGGATTATTCCTCATCGCTTCGCTATTTCAGCTACTCTTTGCTTCTGACGTCGCAGCATTATGTGGTGCGATCCTCGGCGGTTTTGGCGGGTTCCTGATTGCGCGCGGCTACTCGCGTAAGTTTGCTGCCCGGGCAGAATGGCAACCGATCATCTTAAGCGTGGCCTTGCCGCCTGGCCTTGTGCGATTTGAAACATCTTCGGAAGACGCGAGCCAGTGATTTCACTGGCTTTGTTGCATTTTGCATAACAAATGCGAGGACGTTTCCAGATACCACAATCCATACGGTATGAACATTTCCTCGCCTCAATGTTGTAGTGTAGAATGCGGCGTTTCTATTAATACAGACGTTAAGCTCAGAACAGCGACTTCTAAAAGCCTGGTTAACCGGGCATTAAGGCACAATAATCATACTTTATGAAGAATATACGTAACTTTTCGATCATAGCTCACATTGACCACGGTAAATCGACGCTGTCTGACCGTATTATCCAGATCTGCGGTGGCCTGTCTGACCGTGAAATGGAGGCGCAGGTTCTCGATTCCATGGATCTTGAGCGTGAGCGTGGCATTACCATCAAAGCGCAAAGCGTGACGCTGGACTACAAAGCGTCTGACGGCGAAACCTATCAGCTTAACTTTATCGACACCCCGGGCCACGTTGACTTCTCTTATGAAGTTTCCCGTTCGCTGGCTGCCTGCGAAGGCGCATTGCTGGTGGTCGACGCCGGGCAGGGCGTAGAAGCGCAAACCCTGGCAAACTGCTACACCGCCATGGAAATGGATCTCGAAGTGGTGCCGGTACTGAACAAGATTGACCTGCCGGCAGCCGATCCTGAACGCGTGGCGGAAGAAATTGAAGATATCGTCGGCATCGATGCCACCGACGCGGTGCGCTGTTCAGCGAAAACCGGCGTTGGCGTGCAGGACGTTCTCGAACGTCTGGTGCGCGACATTCCGCCGCCGGAAGGCGATCCGGAAGGCCCGTTGCAGGCACTCATTATCGACTCCTGGTTCGACAACTACCTGGGCGTTGTTTCACTTATCCGTATTAAAAACGGCACCCTGCGTAAGGGCGACAAAGTGAAAGTCATGAGTACCGGGCAGACCTATAACGCCGACCGTCTGGGTATCTTCACGCCAAAACAGGTTGACCGCACTGAACTGAAATGTGGCGAAGTAGGTTGGCTGGTATGTGCGATTAAAGATATCCACGGCGCTCCAGTAGGCGATACCTTAACGCTGGCGCGTAATCCGGCAGAAAAGGCGCTGCCTGGCTTTAAGAAAGTCAAACCGCAGGTATACGCCGGTCTGTTCCCGGTAAGTTCCGACGACTATGAAGCCTTCCGTGACGCGCTGGGTAAACTCAGCCTGAACGATGCCTCACTGTTCTATGAGCCGGAAAGCTCAAGCGCGCTGGGCTTTGGTTTCCGCTGCGGCTTCCTCGGCCTGCTGCACATGGAGATCATCCAGGAACGTCTGGAACGTGAATACGATCTGGATCTGATTACCACTGCGCCGACCGTAGTGTATGAAGTTGAAACCACGTCAAGAGAAGTTATCTACGTCGACAGCCCATCCAAGCTGCCAGCGGTAAATAACATCTACGAACTGCGCGAGCCGATTGCAGAGTGTCACATGCTGCTGCCGCAGGCATATCTCGGCAACGTTATTACGCTGTGCGTAGAAAAACGCGGCGTGCAGACCAATATGGTTTACCACGGTAATCAGGTGGCGCTGACTTACGAGATACCGATGGCGGAAGTGGTGCTCGACTTCTTCGATCGCCTGAAATCTACCTCGCGTGGTTATGCGTCTCTGGATTACAACTTCAAACGCTTCCAGGCGTCCGACATGGTACGTGTAGACGTATTAATCAACGGTGAACGTGTTGATGCGCTGGCGTTGATCACCCACCGTGATAATTCGCAAAACCGCGGTCGCGAGCTGGTGGAGAAGATGAAAGATCTGATCCCACGCCAGCAGTTTGATATCGCCATTCAGGCAGCGATTGGTACGCACATCATTGCGCGCTCCACCGTGAAACAGCTGCGTAAAAACGTACTGGCTAAATGTTATGGCGGCGATATCAGCCGTAAGAAAAAGCTGCTGCAGAAGCAGAAAGAAGGTAAGAAACGCATGAAGCAGATCGGTAACGTCGAGCTGCCGCAGGAAGCGTTCCTCGCCATTCTGCACGTCGGCAAAGACAACAAATAACGCTTAGGAGTTGGCATGGCGAATATGTTTGCCCTGATTCTGGTGATTGCCACACTGGTGACGGGCATTTTATGGTGCGTGGATAAATTCTTTTTCGCACCTAAACGGCGGGAACGTCAGGCAGCGGCGCAGGCGGCTGCCGGTGACTCACTGGATAAAGCAACGTTGAAAAAGGTTGCGCCGAAGCCTGGCTGGCTGGAAACCGGTGCTTCTGTTTTTCCGGTACTGGCTATCGTATTGATTGTGCGTTCGTTTATTTATGAACCGTTCCAGATCCCGTCAGGTTCGATGATGCCGACTCTGTTAATCGGTGATTTTATTCTGGTAGAGAAGTTTGCTTATGGCATTAAAGATCCTATCTACCAGAAAACGCTGATCGAAACCGGTCATCCGAAACGCGGCGATATCGTGGTCTTTAAATATCCGGAAGATCCAAAGCTTGATTACATCAAGCGCGCGGTGGGTTTACCGGGCGATAAAGTCACCTATGATCCGGTCTCGAAAGAGCTGACGATTCAACCGGGATGCAGTTCCGGCCAGGCATGTGAAAACGCGCTGCCGGTCACCTACTCCAACGTGGAACCGAGCGATTTCGTTCAGACCTTCTCACGCCGTAATGGTGGGGAAGCGACCAGCGGATTCTTTGAAGTGCCGAAAAACGAAACCAAAGAAAATGGAATTCGTCTTTCCGAGCGTAAAGAGACACTGGGTGATGTGACGCACCGCATTCTGACAGTGCCGATTGCGCAGGACCAGGTGGGGATGTATTACCAGCAGCCAGGGCAACAACTGGCAACCTGGATTGTTCCGCCGGGACAATACTTCATGATGGGTGACAACCGCGACAACAGCGCGGACAGCCGTTACTGGGGCTTTGTGCCGGAAGCGAATCTGGTCGGTCGGGCAACGGCTATCTGGATGAGTTTCGATAAGCAAGAAGGCGAATGGCCGACAGGTGTGCGCTTAAGTCGCATTGGCGGCATCCATTAATAGCCCATCTTCGTTCACGTTGTCGCCGTTATGGCGACAACGTGAATTATTTATGAGATAAATCTCCCGTGGCTAACGACATCCCCCGTCGTTGTGTATAGAATATTCCCCCGAAGTTTAAGGTTGGCACCTCCAGGTTGCCACGGCACACGAAACAGCGTTGGTCCCCATATACCGGTAAACTGAAACTGCAGCGAAGCAGTTAGCAGAACCATGTATATCAGGTCTGTTTCGTGTGCTGAATTGTTGACGCATTTATTTATTGGTATCGCATGAACCCCATCGTAATTAATCGGCTTCAACGGAAGCTGGGCTACACTTTTAATCATCAGGAACTGTTGCAGCAGGCATTAACCCATCGTAGTGCCAGCAGCAAACATAACGAGCGTTTAGAATTTTTAGGCGACTCTATTCTGAGCTACGTTATCGCCAATGCGCTTTATCACCGTTTCCCTCGTGTGGATGAAGGCGATATGAGCCGGATGCGCGCCACGCTGGTCCGTGGCAATACGCTGGCAGAACTGGCGCGCGAATTTGAGTTAGGCGAGTGCTTACGTTTAGGGCCAGGTGAACTTAAAAGCGGTGGATTTCGTCGTGAGTCAATTCTCGCCGACACCGTCGAAGCATTAATTGGTGGCGTATTCCTCGACAGTGATATTCAAACCGTCGAGAAATTAATCCTTAACTGGTATCAAACCCGTCTGGACGAAATTAGCCCAGGCGATAAACAAAAAGATCCGAAAACGCGTCTGCAGGAATATTTGCAGGGTCGCCATCTGCCGCTGCCGACTTATCTGGTCGTCCAGGTACGTGGCGAAGCACACGATCAGGAATTTACTATCCACTGCCAGGTCAGCGGCCTGAGTGAACCGGTGGTTGGCACAGGTTCAAGCCGTCGTAAGGCTGAGCAGGCTGCCGCCGAACAGGCGTTGAAAAAACTGGAGCTGGAATGAGCATCGATAAAAGTTACTGCGGATTTATTGCTATCGTCGGACGTCCGAACGTTGGCAAATCCACATTATTGAACAAACTGCTGGGGCAGAAGATCTCCATCACCTCCCGCAAGGCGCAAACAACTCGTCACCGCATTGTGGGGATCCATACTGAAGGCGCGTATCAGGCGATCTACGTTGATACCCCTGGCCTGCATATGGAAGAAAAACGCGCCATTAACCGCCTGATGAACAAAGCGGCGAGCAGCTCTATCGGCGACGTTGAGCTGGTGATTTTTGTCGTAGAAGGCACCCGCTGGACGCCGGACGATGAAATGGTGCTCAACAAGCTGCGTGATGGCAAAGCGCCGGTAATCCTCGCGGTGAACAAAGTGGACAACGTGCAGGAAAAAGCCGATCTGCTGCCACACTTACAGTTCCTGGCAAGCCAGATGAACTTCCTCGATATCGTGCCGATCTCTGCCGAAACCGGGTTGAATGTTGATACTATTGCGGCAATCGTGCGTAAGCATCTGCCTGAAGCGACTCATCACTTCCCGGAAGATTACATCACCGATCGCTCACAGCGTTTTATGGCGTCTGAAATCATCCGCGAAAAACTGATGCGTTTCCTCGGTGCTGAACTGCCGTACTCCGTGACCGTGGAGATCGAACGTTTCGTCTCTAACGAACGCGGCGGTTATGACATCAACGGTTTGATTCTCGTTGAGCGTGAAGGGCAGAAGAAGATGGTTATTGGCAACAAAGGGGCCAAGATCAAAACCATCGGGATTGAAGCGCGTAAAGACATGCAGGAAATGTTCGAAGCGCCTGTTCACCTTGAGCTGTGGGTAAAAGTGAAATCCGGTTGGGCCGACGACGAACGCGCACTGCGCAGTCTCGGTTACGTTGACGATCTTTAAGAGTAACTCCGATGGAAGGCTGGCAGCGCGCATTTGTCCTGCATAGTCGCCCGTGGAGCGAAACCAGCCTGATGCTGGACGTCTTCACGGAGGAATCGGGTCGCGTGCGTCTGGTTGCCAAAGGCGCACGCTCTAAACGCTCTACTCTGAAAGGTGCATTACAGCCTTTCACCCCTCTCTTGCTACGTTTCGGCGGGCGTGGCGAAGTCAAAACGCTGCGCAGTGCTGAAGCCGTCTCGCTGGCGCTGCCATTAAGCGGTATCACGCTTTACAGCGGTCTGTACATCAACGAACTTCTCTCCCGCGTACTGGAATACGAGACGCGCTTCTCTGAACTCTTTTTCGATTACTTGCACTGCATTCAGTCTCTTGCCGGGGTCACTGGTACGCCAGAACCCGCGCTGCGCCGCTTTGAACTGGCACTGCTCGGGCATCTGGGCTATGGCGTCAATTTTACCCATTGTGCGGGTAGCGGCGAGCCGGTAGATGACACCATGACGTATCGTTATCGCGAAGAAAAAGGGTTTATCGCAAGCGTCGTTATCGACAATAAAACGTTCACCGGAAGGCAGTTAAAAGCGTTAAACGCGCGGGAATTTCCTGACGCAGACACACTGCGCGCCGCGAAACGCTTTACCCGCATGGCGCTTAAGCCGTATCTTGGCGGTAAACCATTAAAGAGCAGGGAACTGTTCCGGCAGTTTATGCCTAAGCGAACGGTGAAAACACATTATGAATGATGAGGATTGTCATGGCTGAATTACTGTTAGGCGTCAACATTGACCATATTGCAACGCTGCGTAACGCACGCGGTACTGCTTACCCGGATCCGGTGCAGGCGGCGTTTATTGCTGAGCAGGCGGGAGCGGACGGCATTACCGTGCATTTACGTGAAGATCGCCGCCACATTACTGACCGTGATGTGCGCATCCTGCGTCAGACGCTGGATACCCGCATGAATCTGGAGATGGCGGTGACCGAAGAGATGCTGGCGATCGCCGTTGAGACGAAGCCACATTTTTGCTGTCTGGTACCGGAAAAGCGTCAGGAAGTAACAACCGAAGGCGGCCTGGACGTCGCTGGACAGCGTGAAAAAATGCGCGATGCCTGCAAACGTCTGGCGGAGGCCGGGATCCAGGTTTCTCTGTTTATCGACGCCGATGAAGAGCAGATCAAAGCTTCGGCAGAGGTTGGCGCACCGTTTATCGAGATCCACACCGGTTGCTATGCTGATGCCAAAACTGACGCCGAACAGGCGCAAGAGCTGGCGCGTATCGCCAAAGCCGCGACCTTTGCCGCAAGTCTCGGTCTGAAAGTTAACGCCGGACACGGTCTGACCTATCACAACGTGAAAGCCATTGCCGCCCTCCCTGAGATGCATGAACTGAATATCGGTCATGCCATTATTGGTCGTGCAGTGATGACCGGACTGAAAGATGCGGTGGCAGAAATGAAGCGTTTGATGCTGGAAGCGCGTGGCTAATGGCAATATTAGGTTTAGGTACGGATATTGTGGAGATCGCTCGCATTGAAGCGGTGATCGCCCGATCCGGTGAGCGCCTGGCACGCCGCGTATTAAACGATAACGAATGGGCAATCTGGAAAACGCACCACCAGCCGGTGCGTTTTCTGGCGAAACGCTTTGCCGTAAAAGAAGCCGCAGCAAAAGCGTTTGGCACCGGGATCCGCAATGGTCTGGCGTTTAATCAGTTTGAAGTATTTAACGATGAGCTTGGTAAGCCACGGCTGCGACTGTGGGGCGAGGCATTAAAACTGGCGGAAAAGCTCGGCGTTGTAAATATGCATGTAACGCTGGCAGATGAACGCCACTATGCTTGTGCCACGGTAATTATTGAAAGTTAAAATAATACCGTTCTCTTTATAAAGTAAAACCCCCGAACTGGTAAGGAACGGGGGTTTTACTTTTTAACTTTAATTTTGTGCAGCACGCACCCTCAACAAGAGCGATTATGGATCAGGGCGGTTATCTTTTACAAGCAACTTGTAATCTTTAGCATAAAAACTCGAGCCTTTACGAAGAAAACAATATTGATGGAAAGATTAACGTGACCGCCAATTCGGAAGTACATTAAAATTGGCTTCGTTATTGGCGATTTTGCTGTGCTTTATACCATGCCACAGAATTCCCCCATTGAAACGAGTGGTGTCGTCAAAGCTCTGGTGTGGAGTGCAGCATGCACCCTCAATAACTCGCACGTTCAGTTTTGGGGAGATGTAAGGGCTAATCTGAACGGCTGCATTCCTTGTTTAAGGAAAAACGAATGACTGATTGCCGATACCTGATTAAACGGGTCATCAAAATCATCATTGCTGTTTTACAGCTGATCCTTCTGTTCTTATAACATAAGGAAACGTACTTAAGGCGCGTCAGGTTAACCAGCCAGGCGCGCCTTTAATAATTATAAATAAGTGCTTATACAGATAGTGTTATCATTCATGAAATAATTGATATTTATGATAACATCACTAAAATAAATATAAGAACCTGAAGGCTCACACTATAAAGTCAACAATAGTCTACTCCAGGAGCAGAATATTAAATTTTATCCGCGTGATGCATCAGCACAAACTTATCCCACAGCTGTTCTTGTGTCTCGATATGCGCCGGATCTTTCACAATAGTATTGGGGATCGGGCACACCTTCTGGCAGGTTGGTGTCTCGTAGTGCCCTACGCACTCGGTACACTTATCGCTGTTAATCTCGTAGATATGATCGCCCATTGAAATCGCCTCATTCGGGCATTCGGGTTCACACATATCACAATTAATACAGCGTTTAGTAATTAGTAAAGACATTTCAATGGATTACCGTTAAATCATTTTAAAATCAGTAAGTTGTATCGAGTTTGTATGCTTTACTGTCATTAACTTACTGTATGTTGATCCAGTGTATTTAACCTTGATAAACTCAGTCCAGCAACACAAAACCGCAACACATTGCATTTTGTCCCGTAGAAAAGACTTGTATGTGTGAGCTTGTTTTCTGCGCCTACGCAGATAAGGATTGAGAATGCCGCGCACTGTAACACATAATCCGGATAGCCCCAATAATGACGATGTTTTAGCCGCATCTGAAAAATGGGACGCCTGTAAACCCCCCTATACCAGCGCACACATGAAAATCTGTGTTGCTGCCGCTAAAATCATCCTCGCTGCTTCCGGCGTGGCTCGCCGTTCCAAATACGAAAAAGAGAACTATCTCCGTATCGATTTCAGCAAAGCCGGTAAGGTTACATTTTATGCCGAGTTTCCAAAAAAGATGGGCCTCAAAGGTAAAAAGCTCGGCGAGTGGCCGGAGCTCGCTATCCAGCTGGCGCGCGAAAAAGCGCTAGGTATGGCTGACGGTGGCCTGCGGGCAGAGTCCGTACATGCAGCGCTGGAAATGTACCGGGATGACCTCAAAGCCAAAGTCGCCCGGCAGAAGCTGAGCCCGGACAGTTTCACAACCTACGGGGTGCG
This sequence comes from Escherichia sp. WS1450, assembly GCF_046487395.1. Lineage (NCBI taxonomy): Bacteria > Pseudomonadati > Pseudomonadota > Gammaproteobacteria > Enterobacterales > Enterobacteriaceae > Escherichia > Escherichia sp. WS1450. The sequence continues at coordinate 275,486 of NZ_JBJQJO010000005.1, read as the reverse complement.
TATCGACCGGATTAAAGCCACGTTCGGCGAGCGCGAGGTGTTCAGCGACGTAACATACAATCGGCTGGTGGAAGTGCTGGACGAGTGGATCGCCACTCGCTCGAACAATAACGCCCTGGAGTTGTTTGCCGAGCTCCGTCGGTTCTGGAAGTTCTGCGCACCTACTCTTTGCAATGGCCGCAATGTTGCCGCCAGTCTGCCAGATGATTATGTTTCCTCCCGCGTACAGAAACCCACCCCCACACGGCTTTTTACCGATATTGAATCAATCGCCCGACTCTGGCTCAATGTTGCTGCCTGCACCTCTGTACACCAGAAGAATGCTGTTCGCTTCATGATCATCACTGGTGTTCGTCCGATTAATGTCCATAACCTGCGCTGGGACTACGTTTACGAGGAGGCTGGTGAAATTGTTTATCCGGAAGGGGTTATCGGCATGCGAGGGGCTATGAAAACACAAAAGGCTTTCCGCCTGCCGATAACGCCTGAGATCCGGCGGATTATCGACGAGCAGAAAGCCTGGCGTGATTCAGTTCCTGAGTGCAACAGGGATTATGTATTTTTGCAGCCACGTGATCCAATGCAGCCATTTTCAAAACGATCACTGGATAAGCTGGTGAAAACATACAGCCCGGACGGGGCTGTAAAAGGAATAAAACATGATGGGACTGTTAAAGGGAAAGACGGTGCATTTAATACGATGTGCCGTAAATTCCTTAAGAGCAATGTTATTGCCTTGATGAAGGAAAGAGGCTATTCCCGCTCAGACCGAAGGGAAATCAGCCTCCTTTGCCTTCACCACTCCAGCAAGTCAGATGACCCGATGGCAGAACATTACGACTTTTCTGATGAGATTTTACAGGAAGAGATTGCGTTGAAGCGCGAAGCTTTCGAGGCTCACGAGCGGAGCATACTTGCGCAGGTGGCATTGCTACGGCGGCGAGGTTAATACTGGCTGCGACATTTTTGAATAAAAGCGTCGACATTTCGGCGCTCATAACGAACTACTTTTGCACTGAAACGAATTGGTGCCAGGATAGCCCGATGACGATGCTTAATATTCCACTCACATAGCGTTTTCTGTGTAATACCTAACTTTTGGCATACTTCATCCGGGGTGAGTAAATCGTCGGGTTTCTCGCTCATGCTATACCTCTCTTTTTCATGGCATCGAGCAGGATGTCCTGCACTGTTCGTTTTGAGTTGCGCCGCTCCATCACCATTTCGTCCATAGTGTCGGCAGCAATAATGTGGTGAATAAATACCGGACGATTGTGTCCGGCCTGTATCTGTCTGGTTGGGCCGATACGTTCAATAATTTGCTGATACTGCTCCAGGTCCCACCAATGTGAGAAAAATACCAGTATGTTTCCGCCGTCCTGCATGTTCAGACCGTGGCCCGCGCTGGCTGGGTGTGCAAAGAGAACAGGAATCTTTCCGGAATTCCAGTCACGTAGTGTCTGTGGATCCTGGTCGAGGTGACGACCGCGAGGAAATGCTTTAAGCAAGCGTTCAAGATCGTGTTTCCAGTGATAAGCAACCAGCACAGGTGCGCCAGCTGCTTCGGTCAGTATGCTGTCCAGCGCCTGTAGTTTGGTGTCATGCAGTTCTGACCAACTTCCGGTGTCATCTGTGTATACTGCGCCGCTGGCGATTTGCAGACACTTCAGTGTCTTTGCCGTGGCGTTCGGTGCTTCGATGCCTTCGCCATTCAGCTCGAGGAACATTTCCTTTTCCATTTCACGATACTGCTGACGGGCCTTCGGCGGCATATCCACGCGGATTACGTTATGGATGGGGTCTTTGATATCGAACCAGTCGGTCGCATCCAGCGAGAGGGTCACATCGGCTAACGCTCGCTGTATTTCACCCTGTGAGTGAGCAAAAGGCTCCAGTTTGGTCCAGCTCTGCCCCGGAAACTGTATCGATTTGAACCAGCGTGAGGTAAACGCGCCGTAAGTGCGCCCGAGACGTTGCCCCAGGTCCACAAACCACGATTGTCCCCACAAATCTACCAGGCCGTTCGGTGCTGGCGTACCGGTGAGATTTATCCAGCGCCGGACATACTTGTGCGCCACTTTGCCCAGCGCCGCCGCGCGCTTACCACCACCTCGCAGCCGGAAGGATTTTAGCCGGGTGCTTTCATCTGGAATGACAGTACCGAACGGCCATCGTTCTCCCAATTCCTCAACCAGCCAGACAAGGTTATCGTAGTTGATGGTGAACACGCTCGCGTTGTTGTTCGCCAACGCTGCAGAGCGCGCTTTGGCATTACCAACAATTGGTTGTACCTCGATATTGCGCAAATGCCCCCACTTCAGTGCTTCATCCGGCCATGTGCTGGCAGCCACGCGCAGCGGCGCGAGAACCAGCGCAGGTTGTGTTTCTGCACCCGCCATGAAGAGGTCTTCCAGCGTAGTGAGTGTCGCTACGGTTTTACCCATTCCCATACCCGCCCAGATGTTGCCGCGCAGAATGTTAGTTTGGTGATTGATTATGAGGTTTTGATAAATTCTGGGGTGGAATATGCTATTCATTAATACACCTATGGTAGAATATGGTCACTTCTCTCTCTATATATATAACTAACGGAGGCGGGTATGCCCCTGGCGAAAATATTTACAAAACAAGTTTCTTTATTAACTATGTTTTCAGCGTTAGCTTATGCGATGGCATATTATTTTCAGAAAGGTGTTGCATCGTATTATGGCTATCCAGACCTTTTTATTAAAATAGACTTAAATACGCTATTGTATTCGGCTGTGTGGCTTTTGTTTTTTAGTTTTTTATTTCTCGGCGCCTTATATGCGGCGTTGATGTTTGATTTGAAAGGAAAATATTATGTTCCATTTATTGTATTTATAGTTGTTATGCTAATGGCTAATATTTGTATAATAGGATTTCATTGGCCTTTTGGTTATTTCTCCGAAACTTCTGTGATGAGTGTTCAGGATATTTTATTATTTGCTATGCTTTTGTTGAATTATCACAATGTGGTGTCCATGCCAATCCATAGTAAGAGACACGAACATCATATGGAGAGCATTAGAAAATTTGGGAGGCTTGCAGAGTATAAGAACGTATTTTATTATATCGATTTAAAAATCCTAAAGTCAGCTTTTCCTTTAGGGGTGATAACGTTGTTGATATTGAGCTATACATTCGGGAAGGTTACTGCATTTAAAAATAACGAATATTATATGGTAGATGGTAGTAATACTAAAGTGTTGCTCAATTCATTTGGTAGTGGTTTTGTTGTTGGTGATTGTGAGTCAAATAGCGCAAAATTTGAATTTGTTAATGATTTAAAAGGGATGAGATTCACAATCATGTCCTCTAAAAAGGAAATAGCTAAATTAAAAGAGTGTTTCGAAATACGTGTTAAAAATACGGATTAAAGCATAAGTCTTTTATCCTTTATTACGGCTTAAAATAATGGCCTCCAGATTTTTGCTATCCAGCACCACTACGGTAAAGCCCAGCGCGCGCAACCGTCCGTGTTCGCGCAACTGGTCAGGCCGTGGTGGCTTGCCGGGGGATTTACATTCAACGAAAATGATACGACCGCCGGGTAGCAGAACAATGCGATCTGGTATCGAGCGGCGACCGGGGGATACGAACTTAAAGGCAACCCCGCCAGCCTTTTTTACTTCAGCGACGAGGTGCTTTTCGATTAGGTTTTCACGTTCATAGGCCATTAGCTTTCGCCTTCCTGCTTTTTGCGTTTCTTCATGCAGATAGCGCAGTTCTCAGGATGGTCATGCCATTCATCAATCCTGATACCTATGAACATCCATTTTCCGCATAGTGATATGGCTTCCCCCGAATTAAAGAAATGTGCTTTTTTTGACAGAGCGGGGAACCCCCAACCCTTATTATCGATATTAGACATCGTCCACCTCCTTACGCTTTTCGCGCATGTTCTGCATCAGACAAAAATCAAACCGACGTTCGCTTTGGCCCAGACCTGCATCGCCCGGTCGTACCCGCCGGACTGTTCAAGGTGCAAAGCCTCCCGCACAGTCCGGTAATAAAGCGGACTGTCTCGGTATTTAAATGACATAGGGTTTTTATTCCCAAATAAAAAACCCCGCGATGCAGGGTTGTAATCAACAATAAGGGGTAATTACGAGGAAGCGTTAGCTATTTGAGCTTGTGTAAATTCGAAACCAGAATTTTGTAACCGTTGCACTAGACGAGGAACTGTTTCACGTACATGGTCGTTGAAATTCAGATACAAAATCCCGTTAGCATCAGAAGGCTGTTCTAGGTGCTGTTTCTGAAGGATTGCTACATTGCTGCGCCCTAAGGACGAAAGAAGCATACCCATCTCGAGTACAACGTTCTGTCTTGCGCGGGGTTGGATTTCTGCTTCACCGGCGCGCTTTGAGTATCCCATATCATCAGGTGTCAAAAGAACAATCCCGAAACGGGTAGCAGTTTGTCCTTGCCCAATTTCACGTTCAAGCTCTTCAATAATGGTGAGTCCAGTCCCTCCCGTATTCTGCAAAATGAAATGGTCTGGTAATCCAAGTTTATGAAGGATTAGCTCAAGTTGCTCCTTTGCAGTATGGTCATGGCCGTGAACAATGAATATCTTTTTGGGGAGCTCAGATGGCTGTTCTACGGCTAGTGGTGTTGCCGTGGGCGGCGTTCCTAAATGGGTCATTATTGCAGTTTCAACATTGGGACGTTCTTGAGGGTTACCTTGAAACTGAATGGTCCGGGTGGTGTAAAGGTTAACAATTACGCCATTCGTTAAACGATAGCAGTCACAAGTCTCACGCTGTTCGTGGGAAAAATTGGTGAACCCACACTCCCTCAAAAAGTCAGGAAAAGATTCTCTCGGGTATGGATAGGTGATCGGCATTTCAGTTAGTTCCTGCATAAGTATTGTTCCTTTAATTTACTCGAATTCAGCATGTCGCCATAGCTCGATAAGGTGAGTTATATCAATCTTTTTTGTAGTGGTACGCCTCAAAACCGCCAGCGTTCAGTGGGATATCGGGCGCCCATTCGGGGTCAGTGGAGAGAAGCGCGGAAAGCGCTTTATCGTTGAAATCTTCTGTGTCAGGTGCTTCGGTGATCACCTCGTCGTGTACCGTCAGCACAATGCTGTAACCGGCATCTTCGATAAGCGGCATGTTTCCGGCCAGAATGTCGCGGGCGGCCGCCTGGGTGATGTTCTCCACCAGCTTTCCGCCGTAGGTTTTGAGTCGTTGCCATTTACGCGAATAAGAGTTAACCCCCATGTAGGTGATATTCCCTTTTTCGATAACCGGAGACGGGTAGCATACAGCGCGTCCGGATGGTAGCTGTATGCGCAGCCACGCGCCATCGCGGCGGATTTTAAGATAACCGCAATACAATGTTTTTTGCGGTGTGGCGATTGCAGTGCGGACGGTGCGCTCCAGTTCGTACCAGAAATCACAGGTCGCGGGATGCGCCCGGCGCCAGAGACGTTTAAGTGAGTCGCAGGCGATAAATACCCGTTCAGAAAGCCCGTAGGTTGACTTGCGTTTAACCGATTCGTCGTACCAGCTTTTCGCCTCGCGGATAACATCGCGGGGAATGTTTGGTAGTGCGGCGTTCGCCAGCTCGTCGAGATCGAGACCGTAAACCAGTGCAAAAGTGATGAAGGCCGACACACCACCACCATAACCCAGACCGAGTTCCATGACTTTACCGATCTGACGCATGTGTTTATCAACATCATCTGGTGCAATATCGAAAGCTTTTGCATACGCCAGTTTATATAAGTCCGGACCCGTTCCGGCGTCGTACTCTCTGAATGCATTCAGTTTCCATTCTTCTCCCGCCAGCCATGCCAGCATACGGCCTTCAATGTTCGACAAGTCACTTACCACCAGCTTTTTGCCTGTTGGCGCGATAATGCAGCCACGTAACGCTGAACTGGTTAGTTCCATGATATTGTCAAACAGCAGGTCTGCACATCCGGCTTTCAGTGCTTCGATGCCTTCGTCTATTTGTTCCTGTTTTAGTGAAGGGCGGGGAAGGTTCTGGGGCTGGAATAGCCGTCCGGCCCAACGACCGGTACGTGACGCCCCGCAGAACTGTAGCGTACCGCGTAAGCGCCCGTCGTGGCTTACGCCTTTCATCAGTGCCTTGTATTTACTGGTGCTGGTAGTACTGGCCTGCAGGCGGATAGCCAGCAGTTCTTTCACGGCAGATGGTAAATCGGGGTCGGCAATACGACGTTCCAGAGTACTGCGTTGCATGTCTGGTAGCTCCACACCGTAGGATTCAACAATGTGCTTAATCAACGCGTCTCGTTGTGTGGCTGCCTGCACTTTGCCATCAGTCATTTTCTGTGTACGCTTTGCTAGGCGCTTTTGTTCCTGGTCTACCGCGTCGATCGCAGCGCGTGCGAGTTCCACGTCCATGCAGACGCCCCGGTCATTGATCTGCTGATCACGATGCCAGAGCGCCAGTTCTGTCCCCTGATAATTCCACTTCGGCAGACGTTTATAGACTTCGCGCATTGCCTCGATATCCAGTCCGGCGTAAGCAACAAAGCGCCGCCATTCTTCCGGGTGGGTTTTGCTGGTGGCCCGGCGCAGTTTGCTGTTTTTCGGGCGTGGCTTACAGAACAGCTGGATCAGCGCTTTACCTTCTTTGTCCTTCGCTTTGTCTTGCGGGACGCCTAGTACTTCGCAGAGTTCCCCCAGAGACCCCGGGAGACCGTGCGCCAGCGCCTGCACCATTGTGTCGCGCCAACGTTCGACTGGCGGTGCCAGGCGCGGCATTGCATAACGCAGAACGGTGCGGTCGAAGTGAGAGTTATGGAAATAAAGCAGGGTTTCAGGGTCTGCGATTGCTTCGTATAAGCCGTGTGGAATACCACCACCGGCAGTGATATCCCACACGTTTACTGGCCCGTCGTTGATAGCCCATGCGAAAAGCATCACTTCAACGCCTTCGGCATACGCATGGGTACCGTTCGTAATAGGGATTTCGCAATAGGTTTCCAGGTCGCCCCATAGTATATTGGACATGTGTTTACCTTGGTTTTTATTCTATTAACTGATTAAAAGATTAATTATGCATATGATCCAATACTTGATTGACCATACAGAGCATCTGGAGAAAATAGCTGGATATATTTTTTCATGTTTGATTGTTATGGGAGTCTGGATAAGAAAGATCATTTTTAATTATAAGTATAAAGAGCCTAAATATGTCAAGAAGTTAATTTTATATTTAGTTAAGTATGAACGTTATCTGGATGAGGAGGATAAGAGTGCCATAGAAAAAAGAATAAATGATAAAATTATTCGTGATGCGCTGAAATTGCAATCCTCTTATAACAGAAGAGATGTTATTTACATTTGCAATAGATTAGAAAAAAGACAGTATATAAATCAGTTGATTAAGCTTCAGAATTATATAGAGACAGATAACGGAGTGTTTTTTATTAATGTTGATTTTTCAGGTTTTTTATTTATTATTAGTCGTCTGTTTTCCTTTCTGTGTTTTGTGCTGTTTACCCTTTTTTCTATTATCTGCATTATTTCCATAGGGCAAAATGAAGGCCTTTTAAATTATCTTGTGTATATGGTTATGATAATAGTTTTAGAGACTGTTGGTTTTTGGATGTATGATACTTTCCCGTCTAAGAAAAAGATCTGTGAACTAAATAAAGAATTGAGAAAGATTAAGATTCCTGAGTGATTATACGCCTAATCAGTAGCCCGGTGTTTAACCGGGCGTCTATGAAGTAGGGTTAAATTAGTGCTTCAGCATCAGCACCTTCGCTGATATCGTCGAAATCGTCAGCGCTTGCCACTCCGCCGCCAGCGAATGCATCGCCGTCTCGCAGGAACTGGACTCCGCCGAGTGAGGCATTAATGCGTTTACCGAAATTATTGTCCTGTGCCCAGATATCGATAACGGCGTTTACATAGCACCCTGCATAGGGACGTCCGTCAGCCTGAATAAGTGGCGAACGATCGCGATCAAGAACAGCTGGGCGCGCTTTGTTAGCAGCATTCAGGAAGAAATTACCGGGGAAGCCTTCATACTCTGCTTTTTCATCACCATCATGCAGGCACAGATTGAGTTTTTTCTCCAGCTGGTTATAAATGGGCTCCCACTTCTCTCCCCATTTTTCCTTCGCTACCTGCTTCATAGCTTTACGGATTTCTTCCAGTTGTGGGTGTTTGGGTGACATTAAAAATACTGCGGAGAAACGTGGATCGCCTTCGCCGTTTACAGTTTTAGCTTCAAACAGAGACGGGAAGGCCAGACGAACATTGTTCAGCTTCAGTTTCATGGGGATTTCCTTAAATCAGATGAGGTCTGCGGTTAGCGTATCGTCGGATACGTCGTCGAAATCATTTATAGGGTTGATATTGAGTGCGGGGCGTGGGTCTGACTCGGGAACGACGGTTGGTTTACCATCAGCTCGTGTTATCAGTGCCTCGACTTTTGACCAACGGCGCGGACTGGCCTTTTTGATAAGTTTTTCGGCTTTTGTGGGACTAATAAGTTTAAAGTCGAATACTTCTTCAGTTTTGTACCTGAACTGGTCCTTCAGAAGTGCGCGAGCTGCCTCTTCATCACTCCAGACCCGGTTACCTTGTTTTCCTGTTACCAGTTTAAACCCCGGTACCGGATGTCCGGCATTGAGTTCATTGTGAACCCGGTCCCGTACTGCCTTTAGCCAGGATTCAATAAAGTCGGCCTGGCTATAGATCTCCGCAAGCTGCTCAATGGTTAACAGAGGTACACGTGCGCTGGCATTGGTGATTATTTCGCTGACAGGCTTTGTCAGATCTTCAAAATCGCTGGCCGCTGTTTGTAAATGCTGCATTTTCTGGGCAGTGCAAATAGCTTTTGCTTTACAGAAGCGGCACTGTTTTTCTCCAGGTATGAAGTTTTCCAGCGGTAGTGTCTCAATGCCTTCGCATTCAGCAATATTGAGAACAAGGATCGCACTGGTTGCGGCCTCCAGCGCCCGTTCACCGAAAGACTGAAGTTCCTGTACGGTTAACGACCATTCTGAAACGTGGTTGAGCCTTGGCTGGTGAATAAATAATCTTACAGTCTCAAAGTCATACAGCATGCTGAATTGTTCGAGCGCACCCAGAGCATACAGTTGTAGTTGCTCATTTTGTTCTGCATCAATGCGGACGCCTTTGCCATATTTCAGGTCGTGGATTTGTAATTCGTTACCAGCGATGATTATGCCGTCGGCAGTTCCGAAAGATTCTTCCACACCCGTTATATGTGAGAAATCAACACGTTGTTCAACCAATAGTTCATTATTCTTTGCAAGAGTCCAGACCGTATCAACATACCGGCCGACGGCTTCGACCATTTCATCATCCACCTGTGGGCCAGATGTATCATCAGGATTTTCGCGAAGGGGGTATGAGCCGAGAAACATAGAAACATTGCATCCGGCGTAGTGTTCCGGGTGGCTTTGCCTGTTTCGTAGAACTTTTTCAGCAAGCGCGTGCGCTGCAGTGCCCTCGATTGCAAAAGTTGTTTCTTTATCCGGTTGTGTGGCCTCCAGCGCCAGACTTCCTGGGCAGCGCATCCATCGATGCGCTGATGATGGAGAAAGTTGTGCATGAACGTCTGGCATGATTAACCCTCCAGTGCTTTTTCAGCCAGGGTGATTACTTCAGCGAGATTTTCATCCGTTACTTCACCAAGTTTCCTGGCTCCCTGTTTTTCCAGAATTGCAATAGCTTCTGCCCGGTAACCCCCTTTTGCTAACTGGAGGATCAACCCTTCAGCTTGTTTGCGTAGTGCCGCGAAATCAATTGTATGGTCATCTTTGGCGTCATTATTCTGGCTGGAATTTGCTGCGTCTCTGCGTGCAAATTCTTCCTGCAGCTGAAGGTACTCAACACGGTTGATCTCGATATGGCCTTTTTTCAGCATCTCGTTCAACTTGCGTAAGGTGTGGAGTTCACTGGCTGCTGTGCCGGATACATTTTTGACGTAAAACGGCCCCGTGCGTTCTCCATCTTTGTTACTGGCCTTTTTCGGCTTAACTTCATCACGCCCATCCGCAGGTGCATCAAGTAGCTGCTCGGCAAAAGCACGTCGCTCGCCGATGGTTGGCAGGTCGTCCCAGAACTTAAGGATGTTACGGGACAGGTCCAGGAGAGCAGGTTTAAGCAGCGCCCTGGCTCGTTTGACGCCCTGCAATGCGCTGTCGAGAGCATCAATCTGAACTACTCGTTTATCGCCTTCAGCATCACGGTAGGCAACAGCACGTTGCAGCATGTCTTCTGTGATAGGGGTGGCTACCGGGTAGAAACCCGCCAGTGCGATAACGTCGCTGAACTCCAGATCATCCAGTGTCATTGCCGCTGACATATTTTCAGTTTCAGTTGCTGTATCCCGACATTCCTGCACTCGTGAAATCGTGTCAGGATGCATAACAATACCTGATGCCATTGTGCGGATAAGACGTTCAAGCAGCGCATTATGTTGTGCCAGAAGTTGATTATTAAGTTCGAGACTGGTTTCTAAACTCATACTGTGGTCCTCGCTACAAGGAGAATGAAAGTGATGATCAGACCGAGCGCAATGGCAATGGCCAGACCGGTCATCAAATCGAAGTTTTTACGGCGATAACGGAGAACATCGCGCCCCGTCAGTCGATGGATGTGTTCAGGTTTCATCGGTTGTATTCCTTTTTTCATATCGGGGAGCACGCTGTTGCGAGTGCGCTTTCAGACATAAAAAAGCCCGTCACTTGCGGCGGGCAAAGACTACACACAGCAATTACATGGATATCATCGAGTGCCTGCTTTTAACCACATCAGGCGAGGTGGTTCTCCTTGTACCCCTACAGTGAGAAATCGTCTAATATCTCTTCACCCCTACAGTTTGAGAGAGATTAGATATGTCTGAAGAAAAAGGAATTCTTTCCCGGATAACTGAATCGTTATCCGGCGTGGGAGGAGCAATTAAAAGCGCGGTTGGAGCAGCAAGAGAGATTCAGAATCTGACTGTCGACTATGCAGTTAAAGAGAAGACGCACATCTTACTCGATAAGCTAATGGATGTTTAGATGCAGCAAATGTCGCTTCAGGAGCTGCTGATTGCGGCTAAGGAGAAAATTGTTGAACTGGAAAATGAGAAAGTAAAGCAAGAGAACTGGGCCGCTGAAGCGGCGAGCTATGAACTTTACCAGCCTATGCGGGGTACTCTGGTCTATCGCAGCAAGCTTTCTGCAGATACTGACCAATCTCCGGTTTATATTTGTCCCAATTGCTACGAGCAAAAGAGAAAATCTATATTGCAAGCGGAAGGTCTGGTTATTAAGCCAGGCCTTGGGCGAGCCGTTAATATGGTTTGTTCGCACTGTAGGGTTTCCTATCTGTTCAACCGAAATGCTTTAGAGGCCAGACTGCCTGCTGAAGATGAAAATCCGGGGAAGGCAATCACGGATTACGATCCTTACAACCAGTAATTTCTTTAAGCATGGGTACCTTTCCGGCCACCCAGAGTTAAAGGAACTAAGCGCCCCATCGTCGGGGCGTTTCAACTTGCGTGACTTATCAGTTCGTCGCGGTGTTGTCCTCTACGCTTACCGTACGCATACGGACTCGGCGCTTACCTCGATCCCATCGGGTGCCATTTCATTTTGCCAGGAGTACTGCGGCTTACCTGTCACGCGGTTCAGTTTGTTAAAGAGCTGGTATTAAAAAACGCATTAATTATGCGATATCGTATTTATATGCGTTATGGGATTTTGTGTCAATACAAAAATGAATTATTTTGCAAATAAGAAAACCGCCCTTGTGGAGAGCGGTTTGATCAGAAGTAAGTTATCAGACTGTAAAGGTTAGTACATGCGTAGCGCGGATTTGGCGATCCCCGCCACGTAATGGATTTTTTCAATGTTTTCGCGTGGTACTCTGACTGGTGGATGATCTTCATTTACAGACATTAGATGGAACAGGCCATCGCGTTCGAACAAGAAGGTTTTAACCATGACCTCACCGTCCTGGGTAACCACAAGTACTTCATCACCAGGAGTGTAGTCGTGGTTGGGTTCGACGATTACGAACTCACCTTCTTTGATTCTAGGCATCATTGAATCACCAACACATTTCAGGGCGTATGCATCTTCATCCTTTGTCGGCCAGTATATGAAACCATCACTGCTACCTACTGAATATTGGGTGTCGCTCCAAAGTCCTCCAACGCCTAGCTGAGTGTTTCCCAAAACAGGTACTTTATTAAACCTAAGAGAAATATACGTTTTTATACCTGTCGCGTCCTCTTTCTCCATTTCTTGAAGGCTCCTTTCTGCCAGGTCTATTGGTGACACGTGGAAGTAGTCGGCGATCTGCTTTAACGTTGCGTATTTCGGATCTTTCACCTCTCCTGATACCAGCCTGTGTAGCGTTGGTTGGTTCAGCTGTAACCGACGTGCCAGCTCAGTTATCGAGCTTATCTTGGCTTTGTCCATCAGGTACTTGATGTTTTGAGAAAGGATATCGGTAGTATCAATCATTTGGATTCATCCATGTTGTATACAGGGACGGTGATTATGCGTTATCGGATATTTTAATCCAGGATGACATAGAATTGCTGTATTGCTGAACAATCCGTTTTCGTATAAATTTGCGCTATAGACGAAAGTGGAGACTTAAATATGTCCGGACTAACACCACAAGAGATGGTCAAAAGCTTGATTGATTCAGGGTATACCCAAAACCAAATTGCCGAAATTGCAGGCGTGAAGCAGTCTTCTATTAGTCGGCTTCTCACCGGGGTTCATTCTGACCCTCGCTTTTCTACAGTACGTGCGATAGAAAAGCTTTTTCAGGAAGTGACAGCTAGACAAAAGGCGTAACCCATGTCTGATAACAAACCATGGGGAGCTACGCCCGATGAGTGGTTCCACTTCGATCTGGTGTTGGGGATGACAGACAGGCTTTTACCTGTGGTGTCCAATCCCTGTGCAGAACTGTCGCCTAATAGCAAGCTGTCTCATAATTTCGGCAAAACTCCCAGTCGCTACAATGGCCAACGTAAGGTTGTTGGTATCCCCGACTGGGCTAACTATGTTGTTACGGAAAACGATTTTGCCCGGTGGTCGAACGAACCCGATTACGGTATTTGCGTTCGTACTGGCGACGGGGTGGTGGCTCTGGACTGCGATATCAATGACGCCGGGATGCAGGAGATCGTACGCAATATTATCCTGTCATGCTTGGGGGAACTTCCGCCACGTCGCTGGCGGGCTGACAGTCATAAATGCCTATACCTGATTGCTGTTGATGGCGACTACCGTAAACGTGGTCACCGCCTGGAAGGCGAAAACAAACAAATAGAGCTGCTCGCTAAGGGCCAGCAGTTTGTGGCTTGTGGTACCCATCCGGCAGGCGAACGTATTCAGTGGGACTGCGGTTTGCCCGGCGAACCTCTGAAAATTACATCTGAACAGCTCGAAAGCCTGTGGCAGCGTCTAGCGGATAACTTACCCGTGAAAGACAGCTATACCGCAGGTGCGGGACGTCAGCGTGACCTTTCCTGTGTTGATCCTTCCGCGACAGATGATGTCGCTGACTGGCTTGACGCGAACGGGTGGACTCTGTCAGTCAGCTCTGATGGTTCCCGCAATCTGAAACCGTTTCGGGATGAGTCAGAATACAGCAACGGTTGCAGCGAAACATCCATTAAGTATTTCCCAAAAGGGACGGGGGGATTTGAACAGGGACATTTTAAAAGCATGCACAATACCGATGCGGGGCTTACTGATGCCGACTGGCTGGAAGGCTACGGCTATACGCAATCCCTGTTCGAAGATCTCACGGTGGTTGAAGATGGCGATAAGCCTGAATTTACCGATATTAATACAGATATGACAGCTCATTTTCTGGAACGCTTTATCTACGTCATCGAGGGTGACCAGGTATGTGATCTTAGCCGACCGCCATATCAGTGCATGATGGATATGAAGTCGTTCAAAAACCTGATGGCGCCTTACCAGTTCCCGCCAGAAGGGAAAGGGCAACCAACTCCCGCAACCAAACGGTGGATAGAGCATCGGCATAAGAAGATTGCTGAGACGACAGGCTATAAGCCCGGTGCGGGACGTATTATCGAGCGTTTCGACGGGCGGTTTGAGATAAACGAATTTTATATGCCTGAGCATCCACGTACAGCGGATACAAGTAAGGTGTCCACGTTCCTTAATCATATGGCGTATCTGGTACCTGATGCCTGGCAGCGCGAGTTTTTCATCGCCCGTCTGGGGTGGATGGTTCAGCGTCCGGAGCGTCGATGCCCGATTTCTATTCTGCATGTGGCTACCGCACATGGTACGGGCAGAGGATGGGTCAGCCAGTTAATGGAGCGCGTGCTCGGCCCGTGGAACTGTGCTCGTACTCGCATGAAGATCCTGTGCGATAACCAGTTCCATGACTATCTGTACAATACGCTTCTATGCACCATTGACGAGGTGCGCGAAAACGATAAGCGGTATGAGGTGAACGATAAGATCCGCGATGTGCTGACAGAACCACGGTTTGAAGTGAACCGCAAATATGGCAGCAAAAAAACGATGGATATATACACCGGCTTTCTGTTCTACACCAACCACTTTGATGCGCTGGCGCTGCCAGAGGAAGACCGACGTATCGCTGTGCTGGGGGGCCCTGACTTCGCCGCAACTGAAGAGCATTACGCCAGCCTGTACGGTGCGCTAAGCGACAGCGACTTTATCGCCCAGGTGTACTGGTATCTGATGGGCGTTGACCTGTCTCGCTTTAACTGGCAGCGCGCCCCCGAGACGAAAGAACGCCTTCTGATGATTGAAAGCAATAAGAGCGATGTGGAGGCTGCTCTTATTGAAATCCTGGATAATCCGCCTGTGCCAGCAATGACTTATCAACAAATTGTTAACGCAATACTGGCAGAAGCAGGAATGGATGTAGAAATTAACCAGAAGCATATTACTCGCATTTTGAAAGAAAGAACAAAGCGGGAACCCGTACGCGTAAAAATTGACGGGTTTGTATATAGGATTTGGATTCTTGTAAAAAATAACGATTTCAGCAACGAAGAATTGCGCGAAATATATAAATCTTGCGAAATTTTGCAATCTGGATTGTAAAAAGGTGACGGCTAGGTGACGGCAAAACGCTTAAGCGTCACCTTAAAAATTATATATAAAACAATGGGAAATGTGCTAAAGGTGACAGGTGACGGCAGAATTTAAAACTATATACGCGAGAGTGTGTATTTTAGGTATTATACGATCGCTTATATATAGAACTAAAATCAACCGTCACCTGTCACCTAAAACATCTTCAGGTCTTATATGGCGCGATTTGCAGCAGGTGACGGATATGTAATTACGCGTCACCTAGCCGTCACCCGGAAATTAACTTGCAAATATTTGCAAATAACTAGCTGGAGTAAACAACATGAAAGTTTCAGGATTAAAAAATCATATCGACGGAAATAACGAAATTACCTGCCCACGCTGCGCTAGTAACAGCGTGTTTATTCGCGATGTCGCCATGCGAGCGCATAAACACGACAAAACGGTAGTTATTGACCTCGGCTGCTCTGTCTGCGACGACAATTTCCAGCTTGTGTTATCTGACGGGCCAAACGTCAGTGTTAGCGGCCACCTGACATTCAACGAGTATTGAGTAGTAGAAAATTTCCAAACGTAGCAAAACGTAGAGGTCAGAGCTATGCGTAATATTCAACAGGTTTTAGAGCGCTGGGGTGGCTGGGCTGCGAGTGAAGGTGGTAGCGTCTACTTTCCTCCTGTTGCAGCCGGGTTTAAGAATCTGCTACCCGCGACGCAGTCTGGAAGGCTGAAATGCAGTGACAATGACGGTCTTATCATCAACTCCGCTATGAGCTGCCTGAAGAAAAAAGATCCGTATCTGTGCACGCTCCTTGAGTGGCATTACGTCCAGGCCATGCCCGTGCGGACGATGGGTGAGAAGCTCGGCGTATCTCACACCCACGTTCTGAAGAGGCTTCAGGCGGCAGAGGGATTTATTGACGGTTGCTTAGCCATGCTGGATGTGGTGCTCGAAATGGATCAGTCGGTTCAGTCAAAGCCTCAGGCTATCAGGACTTTGCGTAGGAGCTGCTCGGCGGCATAATATCCAGCAATCAATCACGTAAGGGAACCAGATGGCTCTGATCAGCGTTCGCAACAGATTTGAAAGCTTCATGGAACAGAGGTACCCAGACCTGTCGTTGCAGGTCAAAGGTAATATTGGCGCATCAATGAAGGCTCAACTTGGTATCAGGATTGAACGAGAATTGTACAGTGAAGATGTTACTTACTGTGATTCAGCAGTTCAGTTGATGTGGACACTCTTTCAGGCAGGTGTTCTGGCCGAACGAAGAGCTACCAGCGTTACGCTTCCTGCGCTGAAGGCAAAGCCGGATAGCTTCTACGATGCGGGTTATAACGAAGGTATTCAGGACTGTCGTAAACATCTGACGGCATCAGGCATCAAGGTAAGATAAAAAATAGTTGTGGAATTCCAAAAAGCCGATTAGCCTGATATCTGTTGAAAACAGTTCATCACGAAGAGGCTCCCGCAAGGGGGCTTTTTTAATGCTCTATTCTCAGTAAAAGTTAATAAAACAGGGTTTTCGTCGCGAAAAAACGCTATGCAGTTTTTGCCCTTTTTTATGCACCTTTTATTCACTCGGATTTCGTCATTCTGGACCACTTAAGTTGATTAAATAGGCCTTTCATCGCAAATCTATTGCGAGCGGTGATCGTGTGGTTCCTATAACGCACATTATGTTAAATAACCTCCTTTTTTAACAAATTTAACAAGGTTCGCTATGGCGAACTTTTTTTGTATTCAGGGCCCACCGAAGGACGGCTCATAACCCAATCCTACGGGCGTATACGCAGGGCCCGCCTTTCAACAACACCCCGTAATGGCGGAGGTGGGAAGTATGAAAATGCACAATGCTCCTCATTCCTGGCCTGACTTACTGGAACTCTTACAAAGTTGGTGGCGTGGAGATACGCCGTTGGGCGCAGTGGTTATGTCAATTGTTATGGCTGGCTTGCGCATTGCCTATTTTGGCGGTGGCGGCGGCTGGAAACGAAAAACGCTTGAGATTTTGCTCTGTGGTGCTCTGACGCTGACCTTTGCATCCGCTCTTGAGTATGTTGGATGGCCTAAATCGCTTTCTGTTGCCATTGGTGGTGGTGTTGGGCTGATCGGTGTCGATGCTATTCGTGGGGCTGCAATGCGAGTAATCGGTAACAAGTTTGGTGGCTCTAAGGAGTAATTCATGCAGACACTAAATTCCCAACGTAAAGCTTTCCTGGATATGGTGGCATGGTCAGAAGGAACGGATAACGGGCGACAACCGACACGTAACCACGGTTATGATGTTATTGTCGGTGGTGAACTGTTCACTGATTACTCCGATCACCCTCGCAGACTTGTCACGCTAAACCCGAAGCTTAAATCAACAGCCGCAGGCCGGTATCAGCTTCTTTCACGCTGGTGGGATGCCTATCGCAAGCAGCTTGGCCTGAAAGATTTTTCGCCAGAAAGTCAGGACGCTGTGGCGCTGCAGCAGATTAAAGAGAGTGGCGCTTTACCGATGATTGACCGTGGCGATATTCGTCAGGCAATCGACCGTTGCAGCAATATCTGGGCGTCGTTACCTGGTGCAGGTTACGGTCAGTATGAACATAAAATCGGTGACCTGATTTCCAGGTTTAAAGATGCTGGTGGGGTGGTAAATGAAGCTGACTTATAAGATTGTCATCGCGGCATTTTTCTTCTCTGCCTTTGGGGCGCTCGTCTGGTCTGCAAACCATTACCACAGCAAGTATCAGGCAGAAAAGTTGCGGGCTGATAAAGCGGAAGGTGAAGCTGAATATCAAGGGAAAGTGATAGCTAATCAGGCATTAAACTTCAATCGTTTTAACCAGATAGCAGAAAACGCAAGCCGATTAAATTCTCTGGTCGACATCGGTCACGAGAAGACAGTCATCAAATACCGTGAGGTTCTGCTCCGTGAAAAGAACTGTGATTTTCCTGTTCCTGTTGATATTGCTGTCGGGTTGCTCAACTACGCGAACCGTTTACGCGCCAGCGCATTGCACGCCGATTCCGGGGACATTGACTCAGCCGGTGATCGTGCCACTACCACCAGAACGTTGACATATTGCCAGGCTGTTCTGTGGATTAACCCACTGTTGGCAGCCATCGAGAAGGCGAATAACCAGTTGGCTGGTGTCCGACAAATAGAACAGTCCCGGTAATAGCATTACAGAAGCTCTTCCAGGAGGGGCTTCGATAATGACCTGATAACTGGAAAATAAAATGACTAAGAAGCTGAAAGCAAAACACGAGGTGTTTTGTCGCGAGTTTCTTGTCGATCTGAATGCTACACAAGCAGCTATTCGCGCAGGCTACGTCTCCAGGCGAGCACATGTTACGGGGGCTGAACTATACGGTAAACCTGAGATACGCGCCCGTATTAACGAGCTAAAGCAGGAGCGTATTGATCAACTGGGCATTGATGCGAATTATGTGCTGATGCGACTGGTTGAGATCGACAGGCTCGATGTGGCTGACATCCTGGAGGACGATTTAAGTATTAAGCCTCTGTCTGCGTGGCCGGAATCGTGGCGTCGGTACCTGAGTGGATTTAACCTCGCTGAAATGTTTGAGGGGCGAGGAGATGACAGAGAAATGGTCGGGATCCTTAAAAAGATTAAGTGGCCTGATAAGGTTAAAAACCTTGAGTTGCTTGGGCGTCATGTTTCTGTTCAGGCGTTTAAAGACAACGTCAAAAATGAAGTGACTGGCGCTGATGGAGGACCCGTCAGAACAGAAATTACCAACTTAACGCCGGAGCAGGCTGCAGAGGCGTATAGAAAAATGATGGGCTAAGTATGCCGTTACCATTCCCCTTCGATTTTAAACATCCTGATTACCAGATGGTTTTTGAATGGCGGATGGAACGCCTACAGCGTATTCGCCAGAATCCTGAAATATTGCCTGCACTAAAACAGTTTTACCGAACTAATCCGGCTCAGTTCATCATCGACTGGGGCATGACAACGGACCCGCGTAATATTGATTATGGCCTGCCGGTGACCATTCCGTTTTTACTCTTCCCTAAGCAGGAGGAGTGGATCCACTGGATTATGGAACGCTGGGGCAATCGGGAGAATGGTATTACCGAAAAATCCCGTGAAATGGGGCTCAGTTGGACCGCGATCGGACTGGCATGTTCGCTTTGTCTCTTCAACAAAGAAATGGTTATCGGTTTCGGCTCCCGTAAAGAGGAATACGTCGACAGCACCGGTGACCCGAAAGCATTGTTCTGGAAGGCGCGCAAGTTCGTGGAAACACTGCCTGTAGAGTTTCGCGGTTCGTGGAGCGAGAAGAAGCACGCGCCATATATGCGTGTTGAGTTTCCTGAAACTGGTGCCGTTATCAAAGGCGAGGCTGGCGATAATATTGGTCGTGGTGACCGTACCACGCTTTATCTGGTTGATGAGGCTGCATTCCTTCAGCGTCCTCTGCTGATTGATGCGGCGTTGTCACAAACGACGCGTTGCCGTATCGACCTGAGTTCAGTTAACGGCATGGCGAACCCGTTCGCTCAGAAGCGTCATGGCGGGAAGATACCGGTATTCACATTCCACTGGCGGGATGATCCTCGCAAGGATGAAGAGTGGTATCGCAGGGAATGCGAGAAAATCGATAATCCGGTGGTGGTGGCACAGGAACTTGATCTGAACTACAGCGCATCAGCGGAAGGCGTCCTGATTCCATCCGAATGGGTACAGGCTGCCGTTGATGCGCATATCAAACTGGGTATCCAGCCAACAGGCAAACGACTTGGCGCGATGGATGTCGCCGACGAAGGCAGGGACAAAAATGCCTTTTCCACCCGTCATGGCTTCCTCCTGGAAAATGTGCGGGAATGGTCCGGTGTGGGCAGCGACATTTATCAGTCCGTCGAGAAGGTTTTCGGCTTTTGCGAACAGGATAACCTCGAAGAGTTTCGCTTTGACGAGGACGGGCTGGGCGCTGGCGTTCGCGGCGATGCACGCGCTATCAACGAACTGCGTAACGCTGTGCGTCGACCGTCAATACTCGCCACACCGTTTCGAGGTAGTGGCGCGGTATTTGATCCGGATGATGAAGCTGTTCGCGGGGACAACGGGCAAGCCGCACGTCTGAACAAGGACTTCTTCGCTAACGCCAAAGCCCAGAGCTGGTGGTGGTTACGTAAACTTTTTCAGAATACCTGGCGCGCCGTGGTTGAAGGTATGGCTTACAACCCGGACGAGATCATCTCAATCAGCAGTAGCATGGCACTCAAAGATAAACTCATCATCGAGCTTTCGCAGCCGACCTATTCCATTAATAGTGTGGGAAAAATCGTTATTGATAAACAGCCTGATGGGACCCGGTCGCCAAACCTTGCCGACTCGGTGATGATCAACTATGCCCCAATGAATTCAGCCCTGAACATCTGGGAGCTGCTAGGGAGACAGGCCTGATGGCACGAAACAAACAAGCCCTGCGGAGAACTGCGCAGGCCACAGCTGATGGTTATGAGAATTTTATCGCCCGCGTAGGGATGCAGACACCTAACCAGCACTCAGCATCCACCTACCGGGCTAATTTCACCAGTCGTAACCGCATGCTGGTGGAATGGTCCTATCGTTCATCCTGGATCATCGGCGAAGCAGTCGATGCTATCCCGGATGATATGACCCGCAAAGGCATTCGCATCACTTCGGAAATTGATGCAAAAGATCGTGGCATTCTCGAATCACAACTGGATGAGTTGCAAATCTGGGATGCGCTGAATGACGTGCTGAAATGGTCGCGCCTCTACGGTGGCGCGGTGGGTTTCATCATGATTGAGGGGCAGGCACCAATGACCCCGCTGCGACCCGAAACCATCGGTAAGGGCAAGTTTAAGGGGATTCTCCCGCTCGACCGCTGGATGATTGACCCGGTACTGACCCGCCGCATTAAAGATATGGGGCCGGACCTGGGTAAACCTGAGTTTTACGATGTGGTGACCACAGCAACGGGAATTCCTGCCTGGCGCATTCATCACAGTCGCCTGATTCGCTTTGATGGCGTCACGCTGCCATTTCAGCAGAAGATGACCGAGAACGAATGGGGAATGTCGGTTGTAGAGCGTATCTGGGATCGTCTTACCGCGTTCGACAGCGCTACTGTCGGTGCGGCGCAGCTGGTCTACAAGGCGCATTTGCGTACCTACAGCGTGGAGAAGCTACGCGAGCTTATCGCACTTGGTGGTCCTGCGTATGAAGCGTTGCTGAAGAATATCGACCTGATTCGACAGTTCCAGAGCAATGAAGGCATGACGCTCATGGACTCGCGGGATAAGTTTGAAACGCATCAGTACAGCTTCAGTGGTCTGGATGACATCCTTTCGCAGTTTGCAGAACAGATTAGTGGCGCTGTTGGTATCCCACTGGTGCGGTTGTTCGGACAGTCCCCGAAAGGATTTTCTACCGGCGATGCAGACCTTGCCAACTATTACGATCGGGTAAGCTCGTTGCAGGAGAGACGTTTACGTCTTCCGGTGCGGCGGATACTGGACATCATGCATCGTTCGGAACTTGGCAAGCCGCTGCCGGACGATTTCACGTTTGAGTTTAACCCGCTCTGGCAAATGTCTGATGTCGATCGCTCAACGGTGGCGTTAAACACCACCAACGCAATCAGTACAGCGCTGGGTGATGGTCTGATGACACTGAAAGCCGCTATGACCGATTTGCGCGAAAATTCTGACGTAACCGGCATCGGGGCATCCATTACCGACGAGGACATCGAGAATGCCGAAGACGAAGCGCCGCCCGGCATCGGCGAACCTGATGACGAACCGCAGGAACCGTCAGGCGGAAATCCGCTATCGAACCAGCCTACGCAGGATAGCGAGGGCGGTCGGGGACATCGTAAATGGTCACTACGATGGTTCAAATGACAGTATCACGGAAATTATTGAGGCGCTGGAACGCTACAGTGAAATCATCACCCCCTGGGCGACAAAGGTCGCGGAAAACTTTACCGCCGACATTGTGCGCAAGAATGATGAGCAGTGGCGTAAACACAGCAAAACCATCAGCCGTGAGCTACGCAATCTGGTAAACAGTGCCCCTCCAGGCCAGGTGATGAAATCCATCGTTGCTGAACAGGTTAAGTACATCAAATCGCTACCCCTCGAGGCGGCTGACAGGGTGTACGACATCCAGAATCGGGCGACAGAAGCTGTTGTGACCGGTGGGAGAGCAGAACATTTTGCTAAAGAAATTGCAGCATCGGGTGATATAGCAAAGTCCAGAGCTGACCTGATTGCCCGTACTGAACTTGGACGTGCAACCGGCGCGCTGGATCAGGCGCGTGCGCTGGCAATTGGTTCGAATGGTTATATCTGGCGTACAGCCGAAGATGGTGACGTCAGGCATTCTCATCGGGAAATGGAAGGTAAATTTGTCGAATGGGGCAAACCTCCAACGCTTGATGACATGACCGGTCACGCTGGCGAGCTCCCGAATTGTCGCTGTTATAAAGAAATCGTTTTTCCCACCTCCCATTATTATCCCGCCTGAATCGCAGGTAACACATGAAATATTTTTTCAATACCCGGCTGGGGGAAACCCGCTATCAGCTGGCTGACGGCTCGTTGCTGTGCAAAGACGTGCCGATAGGACGAACAGGTAAGCAGCTCTATGGTGCTGATGACCTGCCAAAACTGAAACCCGATAAGTTCGGTGAAATAGTCGTCACGCGTTCTCCTGAGCAGGTATTCCATCCGGCCACGCTTGCCTCATTCGAAGGGATGAGCATCACGATTCTGCATCCTGAAGATGAAAACGGGAATGTGCGGCTGGTAAATCCCGAGAACTGGAAAGAGCTTGCTGTCGGGCACCTCCAGAATGTCCGGCGCGGGACGGGTGAGCTGTCTGATTTGATGCTGGCTGACCTTATCGTCAAAGACGAAAACGCCATTCAGCTTATCGAAGATGGCCTGCGCGAAGTGTCGTGCGGCTATGACGCGGAGTACGAGCAGACCGAGCCAGGTAAAGCTGAGCAGGTCGATATTACCGGAAACCATGTGGCTCTTGTCCCTAAAGGCAGAGCCGGAAATCGTTGTGCAATTGGAGACAGAGACACAATGGCAAATCAAAAGAAAAGCTGGTGGAACCGCATGCGTGCGGCCATCAAGACAGGAGATGCCGACACCATGAACGAACTGGTGGAGTCGGCTCCCGCATCGGTTACAGGAGATGAGGGGGATTTGCCGCAGGGCGTTAATTTCAATATCAACCTGTCCCCGCAGCAACCACTACCGGACAAAGCACCAGAGATGGGGGGAGGTCCAACCGGCGACAGTGATGATGACCTCAAAACATTACTGAAAGCCCTGCTGGCTAAGCTGGAAGGAAATGCCACGGGCGATAACGACAATAAGTCTGACGATAATCCGACCGGTGACGGCGAGGACGATGAAGAGGAAACCACGATTACTGGTGACTCAGCCTGGCGTGCCGAAGTTATCGTTCCGGGTATCGATCTGAGCCGTAAGATGAAACCGACCGCGTTCAAACGCGAGGTTCTGGCTTCTGCTGACAAAACACTGGTTCGCCAGATAGTCGGTGATGCGGATATCCGCAAATTACCGAAACAATCGGTCGGCATGGCGTTTAATGCCGTATCTGAGATTGCCAAAGGGCGAAACACCCGCGCCACCACCGGCGATGCACAGCGCCCAAACATGGGCATGACCAGCATCGCTTCCCTGAACAAACAAAACGCTGAATTCTGGGCAAACCGTAAAGGGTAAAAAATGAATAATGTATTTCTGTACCGGATGCCTGTTGGCATTGCCGGGGCTGTCTCTCGCCCGCAGGACTTAACCGTCGAACCGGTGGTCCTTAAATCCGATAACGCCTTCGCTGCCTATGGGCTGGCTGGTAAATACGATGATGACGGTTTTTTCGTGCCGCTGGCAGATGGTGATACCGCAGACAAGGTGAAGGGGATCTACGTGCGCCCTTATCCGACCACGTCGCAGCCGGACATGGTTCGCCAGGTGGGGAGTGGCAAGAACTTCCCGGGCGACGCCATGAAGCGTGGCTACGTGACCGTTAATCTCGGTTCTGATTTTGATGCCAGCACCATCAAAAAAGGCGACCCGGTATACGTTGTCGTCTCCACTGATGAATCCATCAAAGTGCCGCTGGGTGGATTCATGGCCACGTCAGTCAGTGGCAAAAACGTGGTGCTGACCAACGCTGAATTCACAGGTGCCGGTGATGCTGACGGCAATGCAGAGATTTCCTGGAAGATTTAAGGAACAGACGAATGATTACTTTTGATCAGGCAACCGTTGACAGCTCTGGTGCCTTTCTCATCGGGGAGCTGGAGCGACTCGACCAGACGCTGAACCTGCCACTGGTGGGGTACACCTGGACCCGCGATATTCAGTTGCGTGAAGATGTCTCTATCGCAGATGACATTTCCAGCTGGACGAATACCAGCTTCGCCGCTGCGGGTACTGGTGCAAATCCGAATGGCAAAAACTGGGTAGGCAAAGACTCAACTGCTATTGCTGGCGTAAACGTGGATATCGGCAAATCCGGTAACCCGCTGAACCTGTGGGGGATGGAACTTGGCTGGACGGTCATAGAATTGCAGGCTGCTCAGCAGGTCGGCCGCCCGATTGATACGCAGAAGTATGACGGTATGCAACTGAAATGGCAGATGGATAACGATGAACAGGTATATGTTGGCGATTCCGCATTAAACCTGAAAGGCCTTGTTACCCTGGACGGCGTGCCTGTCAACAACGCTGCCAAAACGTGGGCAACCTCAACACCGGACGAAATCCGCGCAAGTATTAACCAGGTGCTGTCTGATGCGTGGGCCGCTTCCGGTTACTCTGTGGTTCCGCGTGATTTGCTGATCCCGCCTGAGCAGTTTGCTCTGTTGTCCAGCATCATCGTTTCATCTGCGGGTAACCAGTCCCTGTTGACGTACCTTCAGACCAACACCATCAGCTATCACCAGAACGGTGTTCCGCTGAATATCCGCGCGGTTAAATGGCTGAAAGGCCGTGGTGTGGGGAATAAGGATCGTATGGTTGCGTACACCAACGATAAAAAATATGTCCGCTACCCGCTGGTTCCGCTTCAGAGTGTGCCGGTGCAGTATCGCGGTCTGTATCAGATCGTCACTTACTACGGCAAGCTGGGTGCAGTCGAGCCAGTGTACAAAGAAACCATTTCGTACGTTGATGGCATTTAACAGCCATATGGCCCCTGGCGGGGCCATTAAGGATGACCCGATGGCAAAAAATAATGCAGTAATACACGTACATACCCCGTTTGTGCTCACGCTTCCCGACGGTTCACGGCGCGAGTTTGTTAAAGGCCGTCATGCTGTGGAGGAAGACGTTGCCACGCACTGGTTCACTCGTGCGCACGCGGAAGTATCCGTTGGCAAAGCCACAGACGCGCGTAACGAGGTAAAAAATGCCAAAGAATCAAAGTCTGCCAGCGGTAAGTGATTTTCGCCGCGACTTCCCGCAGTTTGCTGACCCTGCCAAATATCCCGAAGCGCAAATCCAGTTTCGTCTGAATCTGGCCGATGAACTGCTGAGCGAAAACGTCACCAGCAAAAAGTTGTTTCCGTACTTTGCCGGATTGTTCGTTGCACACTACATGACGCTCTGGGCGGCAGACAGCCGGGCGATGCTGGCTGGCGGGCTGGGCGGTTCAACCAATGGTGTTCAGTCCTCAAAGTCCGTGGATAAGGTAAGCGTCAGTTATGACACCAGCGCGACGCTGAATCCTGATGCAGGTTTCTGGAATAACACCCGATATGGCGCTGAATTTTATCAGTTGATCACGATGTTCGGTGCAGGCGGTCGCCAGCTATGAGTTTCAAAAGCGGTGTAACAACGAGGGTGGATAACGCTAAGGCCATTCTGGATGCGCTCAGGTCGTTAACCAAAAAAGATGTGCTGGTCGGCATCCCTTCGGAAGACAGCGGGCGGGATGATGTTCCGTTTGGTAATGCGGGCATCGGTTACCTCAACGAATACGGCTCACCAGAGCAGAATATCCCGCCACGACCTCACCTGGTCCCCGGCGTTAAATCGGCAGAAGAGCAGACGGTGCCGCAGCTCAAAGCCGCGGCGCAGGCTGCACTTGATGGGAATGCTGCGGGAGCAGAAAGTGCACTCAACCGTGCCGGAACGCTGGCCGTTAATGGCGTCAGGCGTTACATGACCATTACCGGCTTTACGCCGCTTGCTGACAGTACTGTTGAAGCCCGGGCTCGTCGGGGGCGCAAGGGGGCAACAATGGAACTTGCCCGGCGTGCTGCTGGCGAATCTCCGGGAACCGATCTGGCGAAACCATTAATTGATACCGGGCAATATCGCAGAGCGATTACCCATGTTGTGAGGGATAAAGATGCCGACTCTTGATGTAACAGATGTGCTTTTTGACCCCGATTTTTGCGACTTCAATTTGTGGGTAACACGCCGTGTGCAAACGGTGGATGAGGACGGGATCGGCAGCGACAGCGAAGTTAAAAAGCAGTTTGCCGGAGTCGTTACTGTTGATCGCTCTCTGGAAAACCGTCGTATGCAGGCCGGGCAGGTAATCAGTGGTGCAATTCTGATTGTGACGACTGAGCGACTGACGCAGGGACAGACTGGCCGTGATGCCGATATCGTGACGTATCAGGGCCGTGATTATCGTGTGACCTTCGTCGACCCGTATACAGCTTATGGTGCCGGATTCGTTCAGGCGCATTGTGAGTTGCTGCCGTTTGATGGGGGAATTCCGGTTGAGCAATAACACCAGCACAGAGCGCGGATGGCTGATACCAACCAGTGGCGATCCGGATTATGACGAAGCGCTCGACAGGCTGTTAAGCCAGTGGATGCGTAACGTTTCCGGTCTGTCTGCCGGGATGGTTCGTCCGCGCTGGCAGAAAGAGCAGCCGCCACTGCTACCGGCTGAAACGAACTGGTGTGCGTTTGGGGTTATCGGATGGTCAGGTGATGACAGCCCGGCATTCACCAGACAGACCGATGATGGCTCTCAGCTCTGGCGGCATGAAACGATTGAGTGTATGGCTTCGTTTTATGGACCGGCGGGGATGGTGTATGCGTCCCGGTTTCGTGACGGTATATCTGTGCCGCAGAACAATGCAGCACTGAATGCGCTGGGGCTGTCTCTTGGCGATTACACAGGTCTGACTCCCTTCCCTGAACTTATTAATCAGCAATGGGTCCGCCGCTACGATATGACGGTGCGCCTGCGCCGGAAGGTTGTGCGCGAGTACGGTATTAAATCGCTGGTGGAAGCACCAGTCATCTTTTTCGGAGATTAAGCTATGGCACAGGGCTTGCCTGTATCAAACGTTGTTAATGTTGATGTGATCATGTCGCCGCGTGCAGCATCAGGGCGAAATTTTGGTGCATTACTCATTCTCGGCCCGTCCACAATCATTCCGGTAAGTGAGCGCATTCGTCGTTATTCTGCCGCGGAAGATATTGGAAAAGATTTTGGCGTGGAATCACCAGAATATAAGGCTGCGCAGGTGTTTTTCTCACAATCACCGAAACCTCAGGAGGTTTTTGTTGGTCGTTGGGTGAAAACGAAGGGAGACAGCGAACAGGCCACGCCTGAGACGCTGGAGCAGGCTGTGAATGCCATGCTCGATTATACTTCATGGTATGGGCTGGGGATTGCAGACGATGAAGATATTCCGGATGCAGACTGGCTGAAAGTGGCTGCGGCGATCGAATCCTCTTCTGTAAGCCGTATTCTGGCGATTACGACAAGCGATGAGAAATGCCTGCAGACTGCATCCAGCGATGATTTGGCATCAAAACTGAAAACCGCCGGATATTCACGCAGTTTTATTCAATATTCATCGGGTAATAAATACGCTGCGTTATCTGCATTTGGCCTGGCATTCACGGTTAATTTCAATGGCAGTAATACCGCGATTACGCTCAAGTTTAAGCAGGAGCCGGGTGTCGGGTATGAAACACTGACAGTCAGCCAGGCATCGGCACTTGATGCAAAAAACTGCAATGTATTCGTGTACTACCAGAATGATACGGCTATCCTCCAGCAGGGAGTGATGGCTAACGGCGATTTCTTTGATGAACGCCACGGCCTGGACTGGTTACAGAATTATGTGCAGACCAACCTCTATAACCTGCTTTATACCAGCACCACGAAAGTTCCCCAGACTGAAGCCGGTATTACCCGACTGTTATCAAATGTAGAAAAATCACTGGATCAGGCCGTTCAGAATGGACTGATTGCTCCGGGCGTATGGAACGGTGGCGACCTTGGTCAGTTGTCATCAGGTGACACGCTGCCCAAAGGTTATTACGTATACGCCCAGCCGCTGGATGAACAGGCACAATCAGAACGTGAAGCCCGTAAGGCTCCGGTGATTCAGGCTGCAATAAAACTTGCAGGCGCGGTTCATTACGCTGACGTACAGATTAACGTTGTTCGCTAAGGGGAAGTGAATGTCTACCTATTCTTTTATGGATGTCACTGCGACGCTGACCGGGCCGACCGGTTCGATTGACCTCGGGTACGGTTCGGCAAGTTCTGAAGAGGGGATTGTGGTTGCGATGGGCGGTCCTAAAAACACCATGACCATCGGTGCTGATGGCGAAGTGATGCACAGCCTCCATGCAGATAAAAGCGGGACGATTACCGTTAACCTTCTGAAGACATCACCGACAAATAAAAAATTGTCGCTGGCGTATAACGCACAGAGCCAGTCTTCTGCCACATGGGGGAATAACGTTATCGTGATCCGCAACAAGGTCAGCGGCGACATCATCACGGCACGCAGTGTTGCGTTCCAGAAACAACCGGATAACGCCAACGCTAAAACCGGTAATACGATGCCGTGGGTGTTTGACTGCGGCAAGATTGACCAGGTTCTCGGGGAGTTTTAATACATGGAATTCGAAATTAAAGGCGTGAAATATCGCGCGGCAAAACTCAGCGTTTTTGACCAGCTGAAAGTGACCCGTAAACTTCTGCCGGTACTGGCGGGAATGATGTCAGATTTCGGGAGCATTCGCTCCCGTTTGCCTGCTGACGGCAAAATCGACACCGTGAAATTCGAGCAGTTAAAACCGGTGTTTGAAACCATGCTCCCGCGTATCGCTGAGGAACTGTCTTCCCTGACCGAAGATGACACCGATGCGATTATTCATCCCTGTCTTGCGGTGGTATCGCGGCGTCATATGGACGGATGGGTGCCGGTATTTACCCATGGCGAACTGATGTTTGATGATATTGACTTGCTGGTCATGCTTCATCTGGTGGCGCGGGTGGTCGCCGATTCGCTGGGAAATTTTTTGCCTACACCCCTTACCAGCACGACGCAGAGCCTGCAACAGGGCTGACGTTTAACAGCCTGCCGGACGGGCTGTCCTACCTTCTCAATCCGGTTGACGCCGGGTTAATTCCTTATACAGCACTTAAAGATGGCTCTGTCGATTTGTACGACATTGCTCTCTTAAATGACCATCTGGCGGTAAAAGCGGATAACCAGCGGCGCATTGAGAAATGGAGAGAGGATAATGAACGCCGAGACTATTAAAGATTTCCTCGTCTCGCTTGGCTTCAGTGTGGATGATGCAGGAGCGAAAAAATTCGGTTCTGTCCTCGCCGGTACAACTGCAAATGTCATCAAAATGGGGCTGGCCGTCGAAGGAGCTGCGCTGTCCGTGGTGGCCTTCACGGCTAAGATCGCCTCCGGTCTGGATAATCTTTACTGGGCGTCACAGCGCACCGGCGCGACAGTCCAGGGAATTCAGTCTATTGGCTATGCGGTTTCGCAGGTTGGCGGCAGCGTGGACGCTGCGCGATCTTCTCTGGAAAACCTCTCCCGGTTTATTCGTAATAATCCCGGGGCGGAGGGATTTCTGAATCGCCTGGGCGTACAGACCCGTGATGCCAGCGGTAACATGCGTGACATGGCCGCTATCTTTACGGGCGTTGGACAGAAACTCAGCAGCATGCCGTATTACCGGGCTAACCAGTATGCGCAGATGCTGGGCATTGACGAAAATACCCTTATGGCGATGCGCCGGGGTGTGGGTGGCTTCTCCGGGCAGTACAGCGCAATGGCGAAAGCTATCGGCTTCAATGCTGACGAGGCGGCCAGAAGCTCCAACAAATTTATGACCTTCCTGCGTGAGTTTAGCGCGATGGCAGGCATGGCCCGTGACAAAATCGGCTCTAATCTTGCGGGTGGGCTTGCAGGTTCGCTGGACACCCTGCGCCGCCATATCCTGGACAACTTCCCTCGTATCGAGCAGACCCTGACGAAAGCCATAAAAGGCATTCTGGCGCTCGGGGATATTATCGGGCGGCTGTTCTTCAGACTGATTGAGGGGACATCAGGCCTTATCACCTGGTGGCAATCGCTGGATAAGCAAACGCGGGAGTTGATCTCGCTGTTTGGCGCACTGACGATTGCGCTGCGCATTCTGAACAGTACGTTCTGGATGTCGCCGGTTGGCCTCATTACCGCGCTGGCGGCGGGGATTGCCCTCCTGTGGGAGGACTATCAGACCTGGAAGGAAGGCGGCGACAGCCTGATTGACTGGGGCAAGTGGAAACCGGAGGTCGATGCCGCGCTGAAGATGGTTCGTGACCTTAAAACGACCGTTAACGACCTGGCGAAAGCGCTGGCGAAACTACTCAATATTGACCCCAAATCATGGTCCCTGAAGTGGGATTTCAGCAACTTCATCGACCAGATGGGCGAATTCAGCAAAATGCTGAACATGATCGCCGACCTGCTCAACGCTATCAAAGATGGCCGCTGGGCTGATGCCGTCAGCATCGGCAAACAGATACTTAATCAGGGCAGCGAAAATCCGTCAGCGATGCCGATGGTTACAGACAGCGCTAACAGTACTGCCGACTGGATTAAAGAGCACTGGGGATTCGATCCCCGCAGTGTGGGCCGGACGGTACGCGGCTGGTTTGGTGATGATGAGCCGGAACAACATGCACAGGCTACGAAACGAGGAGAACGGAATAACAATCCGGGAAACCTTAATTTTGCTGGTCAGGCGGGGGCTTCTCTTGAACGCCCGGGCGGGCGATTTGCCAGATTCGAAACTGCCTTTGATGGATTACGGGCTCTTGCTCGTCAGTTAATGTTGTACGCCGGACGGGGAATAAACAGCGTGGAGAAAATTGTCTCTACTTGGGCGCCTGCGTCTGATAATAACAACACAACTGCGTATATCAGGGCTGTATCGCAACGACTGGGAGTGGATCCCCGGGCTGCCCTGAATATGAGCGATCCGCAAACCATGTCAGCATTGATGAGCAGCATTATCCAGCATGAGAATGGAAGAAATATCTATTCTCGAGAGCTGATTAATAAGGCTGCCGTGGCGGGAATTAGTGGCAAAGTGACAGAGGTTAACCAGCAAAATACCTACCACATTTACGGTGGCGGAGATCCGCACGCTGTCGGTAATGAGGTTGCACGTCGGCAACAGTCTGCAAATGCTCAGGTCATGCGAAGTAATCAGGTGAGGGTGGGTTAGTGGATATTCTCTCTACACTTTTTCATCAGCAGAGCAGAAAAATAGGAATGATTGTTCCCAGTGTTGTTATTTCAGAGAAGCATACAGATATGCTTGAAATAACAGAGCATCCGGTAGAGGTCGGGGCCGCTGTCGCTGATCATGCCTATAAAAAACCGTCAGAAGTGGTGATGGAGGTTGGTTTCGCCGGTGGCGGCGCATTGCTGGATTTTGCCAGTAACCTGACGGCTACCAGCCTGCTCGGCCTGAGTCCTCAGCAGACGTATCAGGAGCTACTGGGTCTGCAGGAAAGCCGTATCCCCTTCGATGTGGTAACCGGTAAACGGCTGTACAGCAACATGTTGATCCGGGCGCTGGAAGTGACGACGGACAAGACAACCGAAAACGTCCTGTCCGCCGTCCTCACCCTGAGGGAGGTCATTATCTCCCGGACACAGCAGATTACCGTCGCGGATAAAACCAACATGAAGGAAGGGGCCAGCACGTCGGCGGTACAGAACAGCGGCAACAAAACCACAAAGCCTCCAGATACTTCACTGCTGAAAAGCATCACGGGTAACGTGGCGTCATTACTGGGGGGCGGCTAATGACAATTCAGGAAATTCCGCTGACAGCGGACAATCAGCAGTTCAGCATCGTCCTGGGGGGTGTCACCTGGCGGATTAGCATCATATGGCGCGATCTGTACTGGATTATGGACCTGCAGAACGACAGAGGGGAGCCTGTAATCTCCGGTATTCCTCTCGTCACTGGTGCTGACCTGCTGGCGCAGTACGCCTGTATGGGGCTTGGTTTTAAGCTGGTGGTGGTCTGTGATGACAACACACAGGATTACCCCACAAAAACTGACCTGGGCGGTCGCAGCCATTTACTGGTATCAACGGAGTAAGCATGTCACAGAACTGGATGAGACATTTCGAGCTGCAGCTTGTGGACGGGAACGGTCAGGGAATTGAGCTAAGTGATTTCAAAGTCACCTTTACGATCGACTGGTTCAACATCAGCAGCGCGTCCCGGGTAGGGACTATCAAAATTTATAACCTCTCGGCAGATACTGTGAACCGAATTACCGGGCAGGAGTTTTCGAAAGTGCGTCTGATTGCGGGTTACGACGGTATAGCGCCGGAGGTGTCGGCAAGCGACGTCGGGACAGTGCGGGAAGTTGACGCGGCGGACGTGGGCCAGAGTGATGGTCGCAACTACGGACTGATTTTCAGCGGTGAAATTCGCTACTCGGTCACAGGAAAAGACAGTCCGGTTGATTCCTACGTCCTGATTCAGGCAGCCGATACAGATCTGGCTTTTGCCACCAGTATAACCTCACAGACGCTGGCTGCCGGTTACACGGTCGCTGATGTAAACCGTGCGCTGATGAAAGACTTTGAAGCCAAAGGCGCGACCGAAGGCCTGACGCCTGAAATGCCTGCGACTGTATTCCCCCGGGGGCGGGTGCTCTTTGGCATGACGCGGCATCTTATGGATAACGTAGCCGGGCAATGTGGCGCAACATGGCAATTCGTGGATGGTCAACGCCAGATGGTGGCGAATAATGAATATGTTCACGAAGCGATTGTGCTCAACAGCGCTACCGGGCTTATTGGCATGCCGCAGCAGACCATCGGCAACGGCGTAAACGTCCGCGCGCTTATTAATCCGAACATCCGGGTTAACGGGCTCATTCAGCTGGATCAGGCTTCGGTGTATCGTACCGCGTTGTCGAACAACGATATCGCGATGGCCAGTGGGCAGATCACCGACCAGAACACAGACGGAAATATCACGCTCAGCGGCACCACATCGCAGCCTGCCAGCATCGCAACGGATGGCGTTTATATTGTGCGCGGGATTATGTACACTGGTGACACAAGGGGCCAGGCGTGGTACATGGACATGATGTGCGAAGCGCGCGGCGCGGCGGATCTTGTTTCCTCATCAGCGAGGGGAAGAGGACTTTAATGAAACGGTTCTGTTTGGCGTTAGCAATGATGGTTACTGCTCCGGCGATGGCTGCAATTCAGTGCGGCAATTACACAATGACCGGTGACGGAATGACTGTTATTAACGGTGAAACCGTCACATCTCAGAAAATCAAATT
The DNA here is from genome assembly GCF_046487395.1 of Escherichia sp. WS1450. NCBI lineage: Bacteria > Pseudomonadati > Pseudomonadota > Gammaproteobacteria > Enterobacterales > Enterobacteriaceae > Escherichia > Escherichia sp. WS1450. The sequence goes on along the minus strand of NZ_JBJQJO010000005.1, from coordinate 241,750 downwards.
TCTGGGAAAAGATGGTGACGACTCAAACATGAAAATGGACATGGGCCTGATGCCTTCTCGCGATGGTAACAATTACGGCTTTGAGTTTGTGAAGCGTAACGGAAAAGCTTTCCTGAACGTCCAGCTGCTGCAGAACAGCATGGACGCGCCGAGAATTATCGGATCTTTCCCGTGTAAGAAAGTCGCTGGGTGAATAGAATCTGAACGCTGTCTCATCTGAAAAACAACAAAACGTGCTCTAAAAACTGTCGTTTTTTGAGGCTAGCGATTACACTGCTCTAACTTTTTGATGGTGAATTGCCATCGATATGCACCCCCATAAAAGCCAGGAATAACTAAAACATGAGCTTAGCGCAGCCAAAATCAGGAGAACTGTTAGATCTTCTGACCCCTTCATTAACTAAGGGTGAAAATCTTCTGAGTGAATTTGAAGTACATCAAATCATTCGTGAAGCTAAGAAAATCCCGGAACGTTATCAGGGGTTATCGATTGAAGGCTTAGCTAAGCTTGTTCTTGGTGAAATCGAAGAGGGGTGCTCTCTCTGTGAACAAGGGTTGAGACTCGCTCCTAACGATTCAGTTTCTTTCTGTAACTATACGATAGCGCTGCGTAACTTAGGTTTGCACGCTCGCCAGTACGCAATGATTCAGAATTCGGCCAACTCACTTAACCCAACAATACTGGCTGAAGTTGCAACAATTTCTGCATACTGGGCTGATATCGATTTGCTTGAAAAGGTGATGCCGATGCTGACAGCTATGGAAGTGCCGCGTCCTGAAGAAATGGCAAAGTGGTGTCACACACTTGATTATCTGCATACCCATCAAGAGCATGCTCAGGATCTCAAAACCATTGGGCAGTTAATGATGAATGTCGCAGACAAGTATCGTGTGCGTCTCGCGGGTGCTCATGCTTTTTACGTTTTGTCAGAGCTTGATACGCTATTTGTGGAAGTCAAAACAGACGATCCAGCGCTCCTCTCGCAGATGAATAACGACCTAGCTGACGAGATTATCAATGCTGGTCTTGCCGATTCTGAATGCGTCGGATGCTTTGAAGCGGGGGATTTTTAATGGCGGTTGAACATACCTGTTTCCTTGAGCTTGCAAAACATTCCCTTACTTTAAACGGTGAAATGTGGACAAGAAACGCAATTAGCCGAGCATATTACGGCATGTATCATTCGGCGTTACGAATCACCAATAATTTGGTCCCAAGTTTTACTGAAGACGGTGAAAAATTAAAAGGTGGTGTTCACATGCGAGTCTATACCGTGTTTTGTAGCGGTGAAGCAGCTGCAGTGAACAATGTCGATGTTAACACAGTAAAAAAAATCGGCGTAAAGCTGAAAATGACGCATGCACAACGAATTAACTCAGATTACAAACTTGAGCGAAAGGTTAATCGAATTACAGCGATAAGCGCGATTCAGGATGCAGAAGAAGTCGATACAATCGTTAATCAACTTTTGAAGGTTGGCGACGATTCGTTAACCGCATAAGCTGCAATTCCTCATAAATCAAACCCGCCACCCGGCGGGTTTTTTGCTTTCTGGAGCCTACCAAATGGCAGTATCTGACCAGACTCGCAGCGGCGATCTTGCCGAAACATTTAAATCTGAACGGGAAACAACAAAGAACCAGATCCGTGTCGCCTTGCCTGGCATTATTCAGTCATTCGATCCTGACGCGGTGACGGCGGTTGTGCAGCCAGCTATCCGGTCAGTTGAAAAGGATAACGACGGTAACCGCATTACCAAAAATTACCCATTGCTGGTGGATGTGCCAGTGGTATTCCCGCGCGGCGGAGGCTGTACGTTGACTTTTCCGGTAAAAGCTGGGGATGAGTGTCTTGTCGTTTTTGCCGATCGTTGTATTGATTTCTGGTGGCAGAGCGGCGGGATACAGGAGACGGTTGATGACAGAATGCATGATTTATCGGATGCGTTTTGTATTGTCGGTCCCCAGTCGCAGGCTAGGAAGATTAGCGGTATTAATACCAGTGCCACACAGTTGCGTAGTGACGACGGCAGCACCTATTTTGAGCTTAATCCTGATACCAGGAAAATTAAAATTGTCGCTCCGGGGGGGCTTGATGTGGTTGCCCCCCTGGCTGATTTTTCTGAGAAAGTAACCATTCATGGCCTGTTAACCTGGATGGGGGGCATGGTGGGGTCTGTTGTTTCTGGTGTGGCTTCAAAAATCACTGGTGCTGTTGAGTTCTTGGGGAGCGTTAAGGCTAACGGCAAGCCAATCGATGATACGCACACTCATGGCGGTGTTCAGCGCGGTGGAAGCAATACCGATGGGGTAAACTGATGCGATACAGACGTGAAGACGCCGATGGTGATTACACCTTTGGCAGCGGTGATGACACCTGGCTGATTAACTCACCGGAGGCCGTGGCGCAGGCGGTAAAAACGCGATTCGAATTGTGGTATGGGCAATGGTTTCTCGACACCACCGAAGGGACTCCATGGATCCAGTCCGTGCTGGGCAGGCAGAAGCCGGAAACCTACAACCTGGCGATCCGTAAGCGCATTCTGGAAACGCAGGGCGTTAAATCAATCCTCTCTTTCAATACGACGGTGGATACCACGACCCGACGTGTCATGTTTTCCGCTGAAATCGACACTCTTTATGGAATAACGACTGTTACATCGGAGGCGTAATGGCTCTGAACCTTGATTCTCTCGGTTTATCTGCAAAGGTAACCGCGGAGGGGATCAGTGCGCCTGATTATCAGACGATACTCAGCACCCTGATTAGCTATTTTCAGCAGATTTATGGCAGTGATGCCTACCTCGAACCGGACAGCAAAGACGGCCAGATGGTGGCTCTGATGGCGCTGGCGATTCATGATGCCAATAATACGGCGATAACTGTCTACAACTGTTTTTCACCGGCAACCGGCTATGGGGCTGCACTGACCAGTAACGTGAAAATAAATGGTATTTCACGTAAAGGCGCGACGAACTCTACGGTTGATTTGCTTCTTACAGGAACTGCCGGAACAACCATCATTAATGGCAGCGTGAAAGACAGTAATAATGTGATATGGCGTTTGCCTGCTTCAGTGGTGGTAGGCGTGGATGGTACAGTGATGGTGACCGCAACATGTTCCGTCAGTGGTGCAGTGGCGGCGCAGGCTGGAACTATCACTGAAATTAATACGCCAACCCGTGGCTGGGTTTCGGTAACCAATCCTGCTGCGGCTACTGTGGGCACTCCGGCAGAAACTGACGCTGAGTTACGTATCCGCCAGTCGCAAAGTGTTGCGTTGCCATCAATAACCCCATTTGAAGCACTGGATGGTGCTGTTTCTAATGTTACCGGTGTAACCCGCCACAAACTCTATGAAAACGATACTGGTTCGGAGGACGGCAACGGGTTACCGCCACACTCTGTTGCTGTAATTGTGGATGGCGGTGATGTGACGGATATTGCTCAGGCTATCAGAGGGAATAAAGGCCAGGGGACAGCCACTCACGGTACAACATCCGTTACGGTTCCGGATAAATACGGCAATCCCCATGTAATCAAATTCTCGCGTTCCAGTGATGTGCCTGTTTATGCCCGGATTAAATTAAAAGTTTTTACGGGTTATACCTCACAGATAGGGCAGCAGATCCAGCAGGCTATTTCCGGCTATATCAATAGTCTGACGATTGGTGATTCGGTCCTTTTAAGTCGCATTTACTCACCGGCGAATCTTGGCGTGGTGAGTGGCGGGAATGCACGCTATTACGATATTCAGGAACTGACGATTGGGAAATCCCCGGGGGCTTTGTCGTCATCAAACATTGATATCAGATACAACGAATCTGCGTCCTGTACCCCGGAAAATATCGTTATAACGGTGGAGTCATGAGCAAATACACCGAACTAATCACGAACTACCACGCCACCAAACCTAAATTTCTTGCGCATGTTGATCTGATGACCCGGCCACTTATTGATGTTGCGGCTGCCACCAGAGGGCTGATTAGTGCATTTGATATTCACTCTGCGGTTGGTGTGCAACTTGACATCCTTGGATTGTGGATCGGACGTAGCCGTGTTGTCAGCCAGCCTATCTCAGGTGTCTATTTCAGCTGGGATACCGACGGGCTTGGATATGATCAGGGGGTATGGCAGGGACCATACGATCCTGATTCAGGATACATGTATCTCAGCGATGAAACTTATCGTGTCATTCTTAAAGCGAAGATTGCGATTAATAACTGGGACGGACGGAATGATTCGCTTCCGGCAATTCTTGACGCGGCAACAGCAGGATCCGGGCTGCGAATGCAGATAGTCGATAACCAGGACATGACGATATCGGTCTGGGTCTTTCCTGATACTGATATTTCAGATGTATCGCGTGAGTTAATTGCGGCAATTAAACAGGGGTATCTCACAGTAAAAGCCGCCGGGGTATGGGCGGGTGGCATTGAAACACCTTCGGTGGAAACCCCATCGGAAGGCTCAAAATTTTTTGGTTTTGATATGGATAACGAATTCATCAGTGGTTTTGATGTAGGAGCATGGGGAGTATTACTCTGATGGCGAAAAATGACTTTAAAGCGTTTGCAACGGATCGAAATGCCAATGTTATATCGCAGGAGGAATGGGAAGCGTTGCCCGCGCTTTTATCTGGATTTACAGCAGGGAAAGCCTCCAGTGCGCAAGTCAATAAGGTTATTCGGCAGGCCAGCTTTATTGCTGCAGCTCTGGCCCAGTTTGTAAGTGATAAAACGCAACGGGATGTGCTTGATAATGGTGATCTGCCCGGTTTTGTTGAATTGCTGGGATCGGGGTTTGCTGTTGAATACCTGAGCCGCAAGAATCCGTTTGGCGATATCAAATCGGATGGCACGGTGAAAACAGCTCTCGAAAACCTTGGTTTAGGAGAAGCGGCGAAAAGGGATGTGGGCACAGGAGATAATCAGATACCGGATATGGGAGCATTCGCTTCTGGTTCGGGATGGTTCAGGCTACCAGGTGGATATATTGTTCAGTTTGGCACTTTTTCAGGAAACACGACCCGCTTTATCAGTGGACACTTCCCTATACCATTCCCTAATCAGCCGATGATTTCAGTCAGTGTTATGTCTGATGCCGTTCAGTCAGACCCGTCGAATCCTGCCCCGCAGGTTTTGTCTGTAAATTTTGAACATATCAGTAATTCAGCGTGGCGTGTGGCAACCAGTGATATCTCACAGCAATACAGATTCAGTTATATTTCGATAGGACGGTAGAAATGCAGAAATATATTTTCAGTGCCGATAAAAATGCGTTTTTCCCTGTGGAGCTTAAAATCGCTTATCAGGAATCCGGCGAATGGCCCGGTGATGGAATCGAAATTGACGACACTGTTGCCGCCGAATTTATGAAGGAAGCACCAGAAGGAAAATACAGAGGTGTCATCGACGGAATGCCTGCATGGATTGATATTCCACCGCCAACTCATGAGGAACAAATTGCCGCAGCCGAACTGGAAAAGCAGCAATTGATTAATCAGGTCAACGAATACATAAACAGTAAGCAATGGCCTGGTAAAGCGGCGATTGGTCGCCTGAAAGGTGAGGAACTGGTGCAATATAATTTGTGGCTGGATTATCTGGACGCACTGGAACTGGTCGATACTTCCGGTGCGCCAGATATTGAATGGCCTACGCCTCCGGCAGTTCAGGCCAGATGACATCCGGCGCGGTGTTCGTATCTGTTGCCGTCACCGCGTCAATGTAATCAAGCACGGCGTTAAGCCGGGTGGTTTCTGCCTGCGTCAGCTTCCGCCCGGCCTGTAATTTCAGCTGAATCAGGCTGATGGAAGCCATTGCAGCATCAATTAGTAACTGGCGCTGTGCTTCTGCCGCGTCTACTGCGGCACTGTGTTGTGCCTCAGTGTCTGTCACCCATTTCTCACCATCCCATTTATCGTATGGCGTTAACGGTGAAAGCGTGACATAACCGTCTTTGATGGCACCGATATAATCCACTGTAACAGCTGCGCCATTTTCAGTTGAGTAAACGGTCTCATTGCGATGGTCTTCTTCATGGCTCCATCCCTTACCTGTAAATACTGCCACTCTTCCCGGAATGTTTTCGCCAGGGTCAATACCAGTGGAACAGGCGGGCATACTTACGCCAGTATTAATATATTCATCAGACCAGCCCGTATACTCAGATGTTTCAGCATCATAATAAAAACAACGCATATCGCCCGGCACTGTAGCCAGCCCATTTTCATCAAAAACAGGTTTCATTATTTAGCCCTCACCAGAAAGTTAAACGCGATATTACGAGGACGTGTTTCACTTGCAGTTTTCGTTTCAATGGCACTATCAATAGAGAAATGCTGCAAATCCTGAGATGTAGCACCGTAATTGGTGTAAGAATTAACAAGTGCACCCGCTTTTATTGAGCCAGAGCTCCCCATAGCTCCCCCCATGAAATTCCCTGTTATACGCTGCTGAGCAAAGTCCTGTGCGCTTAACAACGTGCGACCACCGTCTACACCTCGCCCGTCATCCCAGATACGAATGAAATCACCGCGGGCTTCAGGTAATACCAGCGAAGGAAACACTTTCGCCAGCACAGGGTAATCAGTGGCAGAAAATTTCGCCCCGTTGAACTTCAAAAACACCATACCGGACCAGCTGTCGATTACAGTATTTGGCATTGCCGCGGAGGGCCAGAAGAACGGAACGCCAATAGCTGGAGCACCTTCTCCCAAACCAACGTTTATGAAAATGCAGAAATAAAGAGCAAATGGCATCATTCCTGCTTTTGTCAGGGATATCTACCATGCTTATTGGCTATGTACGTGTGTCAACAAATGACCAGAACACAGATCTACAACGTAATGCGCTGAACTGTGCAGGATGCGAGCTGATTTTTGAAGACAAGATAAGCGGTACAAAGTCCGAAAGGCCGGGACTGAAAAAACTGCTCAGGACATTATCGGCAGGTGATACGCTGGTGGTCTGGAAGCTGGATCGGCTGGGGCGCAGTGTGCGGCATCTTGTCGTGCTGGTGGAGGAGTTGTGCGAACAAGGTGTTAATTTTAGTAGTTATGTTATTACAGGTGGGGGATTTCTCCCCCTTATGCAGATTTTCTAGTTAACTATTGGCGAAGTGGCCATATTTTTCTGTTTTTTAAAAAACTATCTTCAACTATATAACTGCAACAATGTTCACTAAGGCCATAAAAACTAATTATTCCATATTTATGAGAAGCTATATCAGACAGTTCTGCTAATACTGTGGCAAGCCAACGAGCGATGCTAAGAGAATAGAATCTTCCCCACTTTTGAACAATGGTATTTTGTCCAGTACGGATGGAGGCTGATATAAGGTCTTGCATAATGTTGGTACTTTCATTCATATACATGACCGTTGTATACGGTGAAAGAGTGGCATTGATAAACCTAGCATTTTCTTCAACACGTCTTTGTTCAACTGTATAATAATAATGTTTTTCAAGGATACTCTCGGCTACTTCTCCCCACCATTTATTAATAGGTTCATTATTGGTTAAATTGGGGCTGCTTAATGAGGAGAAATTTGCGTAACGTCCCCGTCGGGCATCAGCAAAGGAATCTAAACATTCAAGTATTTTGTAGGTAATTTTATGTGTAGGACGTGAATATCTCAGAGATAGTTGCATTTTTTTAGAAATACTATCAACCTCGTTGGTTAATTCAATGAGCTTATGCCCAAATTTTCTTACAATATTCTCATCAGGCATTTTCCCTTTGTGTTCAATGGCATAGTGTGCAACAAGTATTAGTTTAGCAAGTCTCTCAAAACCTACAGAAAGCCCAAAAAATGCTGTGTAATATTCACCTATTTTGTCTGCATAATTGGCTTTACCTATGGCTGTTGCCCCAGAACCAATGAGCTGTGTAACTAAAGATGCTTCTCGGCCCAGAGCGTGCCATGCTGGAATATCCCAGGGATTTTTATTCACTTTATTATTTTCCTTTGCTCATAAATTTAAATTGTTTGAGTATCTCATAAAATATAAGGAGGTGGTTAAGGTTGTTGATCGCATATAATAGCTATTGAAAGTCAAGAACTCGGTTTTATGTTCTACCACTAATTAATATATTGTGAGTCTGACAATATATTAATTAGTATGATCAAACCAGCCATCAACTGATTCCTTGTATCTTTCAGAGTCTCCAGAACAAAAGCCTTAACGAATTCCTTATTTGTGAGTGCCTTACCAAAAGCCCATTGTTGCAGGGAACGAGTATAAAACTCGCCAGCTACTGGAGCAGGCTACCTGATTGTCGATCGATTCCTGCGTCCATATAGTCGATGGTCTTCTGGAGCTCTTCGATTAGGGCAATAGCTTTTGCTCGAGAAATGCATATTAGTTGATCCGGAAATTCTTGTAAGGGCCAGTTTGGTATACAGGCCATGTTATCAGTGAAGGATGCAGACAAGTAAACTTCATTGGTAACTAGGGAATAGCTTACCTCAAAATTGGTGAGTTCCGGCAAACTGCTAACGTTTGATTCTTTTCTGCGCATAATATTATCCAGGACTGTAATTATGTACAGTTAATGGTCTTCAATTTCGAAGAGGGAGTCAAGGGGGAGTCTCAAATGAACCTTTATAGAAAGGGGAGCTCTTTGTGTTGCTGAACGTATGCAAAATTTTTTTGCACCATAAATTCAATAACACATTCAATAACACATTACTGCATCACCATGAAAATAAATGTATTTTTATTTAATTTCACACATATCACAATTGATGCATTTTTTAGTGATTAACAGCGCCATAAGGAAACTCTCAAAACAACACAAACCGGGCGGGCATTATACGCGCATTCTTTACTCAGACCAGTTTTTTCACCAGCGCTTCACTATGACGAATACGTTCTGGTGCCAGTTCCAGATCCTGCTGAATCAGCGCAATGAACAGCAAATCCGTTAACATTCCCTGCGCGTGGCAAGCAGAGATTGAAGCACTGTTTGTCGCTTGTTCTTCGGCAATGGTATATAGGCAATGAGAAGCACGCTGTTGCAGGGCATTGGGAGTAAAGCCGGTAATCGCCAGCACTTTTCCGCCCACTCGCAGCATCTCATCTGCCGCCAGGTTTAACTCGCGTCGTACACCGGTGTAGGAAATGGCTAATAACAGATCGTCAGGGGAAGACGCCTGTACTGTAGCGAGTAGCGCATGCATATCGCGCACTGCGGCAGCATTGAAGCCAATCTTCATCAGCTTCCAGGCAAAGTTTTGCGCCACCAGACCCGAAGCGCCAATACCGGTCAGAATTATCCGCCGTGCAGAGCGCAACATTGCCACGCACTCATGCAGCTTCTCTTCACTATTAACGTTTAGCGTTGCGTACATGGCGGCAGTATTTTCTTTAATCAGTTTTTCGCCGACCAGCCGTAACGGATCATCACCGCGGATTTGGTTATGAATGGGCACGGAGGGAGATTCCGGCTGGCTTGCCAGCGCTTCACTCAACGCCAACTTAAGTGCCGGAAAACCTTTATAGCCGAGTTTTTGCGCAAACTTCACGACGCTGGACTGACTGACTCCGGCTTCGTTGGCCAGTTGCTGAGAGCTTAAATGGCGCGCCGTATCAGGTTGTAGCAGCAGATAATCCGCCAGTTTTTTATCACTCTGGGCAAGCCCCTGGTAACGCTGACGGATACGAAGTAAGCCGTTCATATCTTTCCTCGCGATGAAATAGTGGCGACAACAGGCAATATGAGACACACGCGCGTGAATTTTATATTCCATTGCCGCTAATTGCCATGAATTAAAAATTCCAGTTAGCCATGATGTGGTCGATTGTTGCCGGAAAAGTGATGATCTATCTGTTAGGCTATGTAGTAGCGAAAATTAATCAGGATGTTTCAGTCCAGAGGAGTATGGTTTGGCAACTCACGAGCGTCGTGTGGTGTTTTTTGACTTAGATGGAACATTGCATCAGCAGGATATGTTCGGCAGTTTTTTGCGTTATTTACTGCGTCGCCAACCGCTGAATGCGTTACTTGTCCTGCCGCTGTTGCCGATCATTGCCATTGCGTTATTGATAAAAGGTCGTGCGGCACGCTGGCCGATGAGTCTGCTTCTGTGGGGGTGCACTTTTGGTCACAATGAAGCACGTTTACAGACGTTGCAGGCCGATTTCGTACGCTGGTTTCGTGACAATGTTACCGCCTTTCCGCTGGTTCAGGAGCGATTAACCACCTACCTGTTAAGTTCCGATGCTGATATCTGGTTGATTACCGGCTCTCCGCAGCCGCTGGTTGAAGCGGTTTATTTCGATACGCCCTGGCTGCCGCGGGTTAATCTTATCGCCAGCCAAATTCAGCGTGGCTATGGTGGTTGGGTGTTGACGATGCGTTGTCTGGGACATGAAAAGGTCGCGCAACTGGAGCGCAAAATCGGCACGCCGCTGCGGCTGTACAGTGGCTATAGCGACAGTAATCAGGACAACCCGCTGCTTTATTTCTGCCAGCATCGTTGGCGGGTAACCCCGCGCGGTGAACTCCAGCAACTGGAATAGAGTAAAGCATAGCGTCCGTGTATAATGCGCCGCGCTTTTATAACCGGAGTTTTCTTTTTGTCTGAAGTCGAATTTAGCCACGAATACTGGATGCGTCATGCAATGACGCTGGCGAAGCGTGCCTGGGATGAGCGGGAAGTGCCGGTCGGCGCGGTATTAGTGCATAACAATCGGGTAATCGGCGAAGGTTGGAACCGTCCGATTGGTCGACATGATCCCACCGCACATGCAGAAATCATGGCTCTGCGGCAGGGCGGTCTGGTGATGCAAAATTATCGTCTGATCGACGCCACGTTGTATGTCACGCTTGAACCCTGTGTAATGTGTGCCGGAGCAATGATCCACAGTCGCATTGGTCGCGTGGTCTTTGGTGCGCGTGACGCGAAAACTGGCGCTGCGGGATCTTTAATGGATGTGCTGCATCATCCGGGTATGAATCACCGAGTGGAAATTACGGAAGGAATACTGGCGGATGAGTGCGCGGCGTTGCTCAGTGACTTCTTTCGCATGCGCCGCCAGGAAATTAAAGCGCAGAAAAAAGCGCGATCCTCGACGGATTAATTTTGTTTCTCTTCACTCCCTTTCCTGGAAAACAGCAGAGAGGGAGAGTGGGTCAAATAGTTTGATGACGACTGGGAAAGAAACGAGAGAAAAGGAAATTTCTCTTTGCCCAACTCCGTAGGCGATACCGCCGGATAATCCTGCGCCAGTTGCATCGCCGCTTCTGTAGCCTGCTTCTCTTTCTCTTGCAGATAACCCACCAGGCTAATCTGATACTTACGAATATTTTCGACATAAGCGTAGGCTTCATGCCCACGCGCGTAGCCGTAAGTCAGCTTGCTGTAATAGGGTTTCTGGCTAAGTAAAGGCAGACGCTGCTTTACGTCAGCCCAACTGTCAGGATTACCTTTAGTTTTTGCCGTCAGGGCGCGGGCATCCAGCATATGCGCATAGCCCATATTGTACGCGGCGAGGGCAAACCAGATCCGTTCGTTCTCAGGCATACTTTCCGGCACTTTACTCATCATATCCTGCAAATAACGCACGCCGCCGCTGATGCTCTGTTCGGCATCGGTACGATCCGTAATGCCGAGGCTTTGCGCGGTATTTTTGGTTAACATCATCATGCCGCGCACCCCCGTCGGTGAAGTGGCCTGCGCATCCCAGTGCGATTCCTGATAAGCAATAGCGGCCAGCAAACGCCAGTCAATTTCTTCGGCGTATTTCTCAAACAGGGGCTTTAACTGCGGCAGTACCGCATCGACGGCGCGTAAAAATGTGCGCGTATCGACGTAATCAAAATCATCGCCATGCCCCAGGTATTTCTCTTCAATGCGTGCCAGCGTACCGTCTTCATTCATTTCGTTGAAGAAATCGAGCAGAGCGGCGGAAAGGGTATTATCGCCATCTAACGGGCTAAACCAGGTCACCGGTTGTTCATCGGTAATGTCGAGCGCTACGGCGAGTTCCGGATGAACGCGCTGAAACAGGCTAATGGCAACAGAATCAGCAATGGTGTAATCGAGTTTTCCTTCGATGACATCTTCCATTAATTCCGCAGAGCCTTTTTTGTCGTCAACCTTCCAGCTTAATTCCGGGAATTTTGTTTCTTTCAGGGTCTGGAGATCGTTAACCACCACATGACCCGGTGCAACGGTGAGTTGCTCCGCCGTCAGGTTGCCCAGCGTACGTGGGCGATACTGACCCACTTTATAAACCAGTTGTTGTGAAACGGAGTAGTAGGTCGGGCCTGGCTGATAATTTTTAACCCTTTCGCTGTTATAGACCAGTCCTGCCGCCAGCAGGTCGGCGTTACCATTATCGAGGTCGTCAAACAGCTGGCTGATATTCTGCCGCACGGTCACTTTCAGTTTTACGCCGAGGTAATCGGCAAACTGTTTCGCCAGTTCGTAATCCAGGCCAAAAGGTTTCCCGTTGATTTCGTTATAAGTCAGGGGAGTATGAATGGTGCTCACACGCAACTCTCCCCGCGCTTGAATGGCGGCGATACGGTTGTCGGCTTTACCAAACCAGGGAATGGATGGCCAGAGAGCGACCGCGAGTAGCAGTGCCAGAATGCCGATGAACAGATAATTAATCTTTAATTTTTTCAATTAGTTAATTCTCTGTGTCGTGCGCGTCCCAGCTTGAAAAAACGTAATAATAGTGAAAGGTTTACTCATAAATGAGCGGCATTTTGCGTAAACCTGCGCCAGTTGGCAACTTATTACAGCCATTGGCGGCACGCGTTGCTAATTCGCGATGGTGATTTTATTTCCACGCAAACGGTTTCGTCAGCGCATCAGATTCTTTATAATGACGCCCGTTTCCCCCCTTGGGTACACCGAAAGCTTAGAAGACGAGAGACTTATGATGGAAATTCTGCGTGGTTCGCCTGCATTGTCGGCATTCCGAATCAACAAACTGCTGGCACGTTTTCAGGCTGCCAGGCTCCCGGTTCACACTATTTACGCCGAGTATGTCCATTTTGCTGACCTCAATGCGCCGTTAAACGATGATGAGCACGCACAACTTGAACGCCTGCTGAAATATGGCCCGGCACTCGCCAGCCACGCCCCGCAAGGCAAACTCCTGCTGGTGACCCCGCGTCCTGGCACCATCTCTCCCTGGTCTTCGAAAGCGACCGATATTGCCCATAACTGCGGGCTGCAACAGGTAAACCGTCTTGAGCGCGGCGTGGCTTACTATATAGAAGCCGGTACGCTGACCAATGAACAATGGCAGCAAGTTACCGCTGTACTGCACGACCGCATGATGGAAACGGTCTTTTTTGCTTTAGATGATGCAGAGCAGCTGTTTGCACACCATCAACCGACTCCGGTCACCAGCGTTGATTTGCTGGGACAGGGCCGTCAGGCGCTAATCGACGCTAACCTGCGTCTTGGCCTGGCACTGGCGGAAGATGAAATCGACTATCTGCAGGATGCTTTCACAAAGCTTGGTCGTAACCCGAACGACATCGAGCTGTATATGTTCGCTCAGGCGAACTCTGAGCACTGCCGCCACAAAATTTTTAACGCCGACTGGATTATCGACGGTGAACAGCAGCCGAAATCGCTGTTCAAGATGATCAAAAATACCTTCGAAACTACGCCGGATCACGTTCTCTCTGCTTATAAAGATAACGCCGCCGTCATGGAAGGGTCTGAAGTGGGCCGCTACTTTGCTGACCACGAAACGGGCCGCTACGATTTCCATCAGGAACCGGCGCATATTCTGATGAAAGTCGAAACTCACAACCACCCGACGGCGATTTCTCCGTGGCCGGGCGCGGCGACCGGTTCCGGCGGTGAAATCCGCGATGAAGGTGCCACCGGGCGTGGCGCAAAGCCGAAAGCTGGTCTGGTAGGTTTCTCCGTTTCCAACCTGCGAATTCCAGGCTTCGAACAGCCGTGGGAAGAAGATTTCGGTAAGCCTGAGCGCATTGTCACCGCGCTGGACATCATGACCGAAGGCCCGCTGGGCGGCGCGGCATTTAACAACGAATTTGGTCGTCCGGCACTGAACGGCTACTTCCGTACTTATGAAGAAAAAGTGAACAGCCACAATGGCGAAGAGCTGCGCGGTTATCACAAACCGATCATGCTGGCGGGCGGGATCGGCAATATTCGTGCCGATCACGTACAAAAAGGCGAGATCAACGTTGGTGCGAAGCTGGTCGTTCTCGGCGGCCCGGCAATGAACATCGGTCTTGGCGGCGGCGCGGCGTCTTCCATGGCGTCTGGTCAGTCTGATGCCGACCTCGACTTCGCTTCCGTACAGCGCGACAACCCGGAGATGGAGCGTCGCTGCCAGGAAGTGATCGACCGTTGCTGGCAGCTTGGTGATGCCAACCCAATCCTGTTTATCCACGACGTTGGCGCAGGCGGTCTTTCTAACGCCATGCCGGAACTGGTGAGCGACGGCGGGCGCGGCGGTAAATTCGAACTGCGCGATATCCTGAGCGACGAACCGGGCATGAGCCCGCTGGAAATCTGGTGTAACGAATCCCAGGAACGCTACGTGCTGGCGGTTGCTGCCGATCAGTTACCGCTGTTTGACGAACTGTGTAAGCGTGAGCGCGCGCCATACGCGGTGATTGGTGAAGCGACCGAAGAACTGCATCTTTCTTTGCACGATCGTCATTTTGATAATCAGCCGATCGATCTGCCGCTGGACGTACTGCTTGGTAAAACGCCGAAGATGACCCGCGAAGTACAAACGCTGAAAGCGAAGGGTGATGCGCTGGTTCGTGAAGGGATTACCATTGCTGACGCGGTGAAACGCGTGCTGCACCTGCCGACCGTGGCGGAGAAAACTTTCCTGGTGACCATTGGTGACCGCAGCGTAACCGGCATGGTAGCGCGCGATCAGATGGTGGGTCCGTGGCAGGTGCCGGTCGCTAACTGCGCGGTCACTACCGCCAGCCTTGACAGCTACTATGGTGAAGCGATGGCGATTGGCGAGCGTGCGCCGGTTGCGCTGCTGGATTTCGCCGCCTCTGCCCGTCTGGCGGTCGGTGAAGCGTTAACCAATATTGCCGCAACACAGATTGGCGATATCAAACGCATTAAACTTTCCGCCAACTGGATGGCGGCGGCAGGCCACCCTGGTGAAGATGCGGGCCTGTATGAAGCCGTTAAAGCTGTGGGCGAAGAACTTTGTCCGGCGCTGGGCCTGACGATCCCGGTGGGTAAAGACTCTATGTCGATGAAAACCCGCTGGCAGGAAGGTAACGAAGAGCGCGAAATGACGTCGCCGCTGTCGCTGGTGATTTCTGCATTTGCCCGTGTGGAAGATGTGCGTCACACCATCACGCCGCAGCTTTCTACCGAAGATAACGCATTACTGCTGATTGATCTGGGCAAAGGCAATAACGCGCTGGGCGCAACGGCGCTGGCGCAGGTTTATCGTCAGCTTGGCGACAAACCGGCAGATGTACGCGACGTCGCGCAACTGAAAGGTTTCTATGACGCGGTTCAGGCGCTGGTAGCACAGCGTAAGCTGCTCGCGTACCACGACCGCTCTGATGGCGGCCTGCTGGTAACGCTGGCGGAAATGGCCTTTGCTGGTCATTGCGGCATTGACGCGGATATCGCCACTCTGGGTGACGATCGCCTGGCGGCGTTGTTTAACGAAGAACTGGGTGCGGTGATTCAGGTTCGAGCCGCTGACCGTAAAGCAGTTGAAGCGGTACTGGCACAGCATGGCCTTGCTGATTGCGTCCATTATGTTGGCCAGGCGGTTTCCGGTGACCGTTTTGTGATTACCGCCAACGGGCAGACTGTATTCAGCGAAAGCCGCACCACGTTGCGTGTCTGGTGGGCAGAAACTACCTGGCAGATGCAGCGCCTGCGTGACAACCCTGAATGTGCCGATCAGGAACATCAGGCGAAATCCAACGACGCCGATCCGGGCCTGAATGTGAAACTGTCGTTCGATATCAACGAAGATGTGGCAGCACCGTATATTGCTACTGGCGCACGTCCGAAAGTTGCCGTACTGCGTGAGCAGGGCGTGAACTCGCATGTTGAAATGGCGGCTGCTTTCCACCGTGCAGGCTTCGATGCAATCGATGTGCATATGAGTGACCTGCTGGCTGGACGCACGGGCCTGGAGGATTTCCACGCCCTGGTCGCGTGCGGTGGTTTCTCCTACGGTGATGTGCTGGGTGCCGGTGAAGGTTGGGCGAAGTCTATCCTGTTCAATGACCGTGTACGCGATGAGTTTGCAACCTTCTTCCACCGTCCGCAAACGCTGGCGCTGGGGGTATGTAACGGTTGCCAGATGATGTCTAATCTGCGCGAACTGATCCCAGGTAGTGAGTTGTGGCCACGTTTTGTGCGCAATACCTCCGATCGCTTTGAAGCGCGTTTCAGCCTGGTTGAAGTAACCCAAAGCCCGTCTCTGCTGTTGCAGGGGATGGTGGGCTCGCAAATGCCGATTGCTGTATCTCATGGTGAAGGGCGCGTGGAAGTGCGTGATGCGGCGCATCTGGCGGCACTGGAAAGCAAAGGGCTGGTGGCACTGCGCTATGTCGATAACTTCGGCAAAGTCACTGAAACCTACCCGGCTAACCCGAACGGTTCTCCGAATGGTATTACGGCAGTCACGACTGAAAGTGGTCGAGTCACCATTATGATGCCGCACCCGGAACGTGTTTTCCGTACTGTCAGCAACTCCTGGCATCCGGAAAACTGGGGCGAGGATGGCCCATGGATGCGCATTTTCCGCAATGCGCGTAAGCAGTTGGGGTAAGTCGTCAGCCCATTGGTTTTGCAGCCCGGATGAGGCATTCACGCCGCATCCGGCATTAAGCACCAACCGCTATTATAAGCTCCCAACTTCGGGAGCTTTTTTGTGTCTGTAAATCACGACAATGGGTGGTGTGCCGTGTCGCTTTCTGGCGACATTTAACTTATTGATTTTAATATTATCTAATAAGTTTATCTTAAGTTGTCTCTTTTTAGCGACACAGTGGCTGATTTACATTCAAATAGCGAAGAAGCCATAAATCCCTCAAAGCGGCGTATAATCAGTACGTTACCAAACTATTTTCTTTATTGGCACAGTTACTGCATAATAGTAACCAGTGGCTCATTCACCGACTTATGTCAGCCCCTTCGGGACGTGCTACATAAAATTCGAATGACGCACAACAAGGTGCCTGCCGTCCAACTTCTGATATCAGCGTAGCTATATCAACCATCGGGCGAAACGTCGAGTTAGGCACCGCCTTATTCCATAACAAAGCCGGGTAATTCCCGGCTTTGTTGTATCTGAACTTCCCCTCGGTTAGCATCAGGCTATTCGCGTCTGACGAAAGTAACACCTTGAAACGCTGGCCCGTTTTTCCCCGCTCATTACGACAACTGGTAATGCTGGCATTTTTGCTGATTCTGCTACCCCTGTTGGTGCTGGCATGGCAAGCCTGGCAAAGCCTGAATGCACTTAGCGATCAGGCGGCGCTGGTTAACCGCACTACGCTTATTGATGCCCGGCGTAGTGAAGCGATGACCAACGCGGCACTGGAGATGGAGCGTAGCTACCGTCAGTATTGCGTGCTGGACGACCCTACGCTTGCGAAGGTTTATCAAAGCCAGCGCAAGCGTTACAGCGAAATGCTCGATGCCCACGCAGGCGTACTGCCAGACGATAAACTTTACCAGGCATTGCGTCAGGACTTGAACAATCTGGCCCAACTTCAGTGTAACAACAGTGGTCCCGATGCCGCCGCCGCCGCGCGTCTTGAAGCCTTTGCCAGTGCCAATACCGAAATGGTGCAGGCCACGCGCACAGTGGTGTTCTCTCGTGGGCAGCAACTTCAGCGTGAAATCGCCGAACGTGGGCAATATTTTGGTTGGCAATCGCTGGTGTTATTTCTGGTGAGTCTGGTGATGGTGCTACTTTTCACGAGGATGATTATCGGTCCGGTGAAAAATATCGAGCGCATGATCAACCGGCTGGGGGAAGGGCGTTCTCTGGGCAATAGTGTCTCGTTCAGTGGACCGAGCGAGTTACGCTCGGTTGGGCAACGTATTCTTTGGTTAAGTGAGCGCCTGTCATGGCTGGAATCCCAACGTCATCAATTCTTAAGACATTTATCTCATGAATTAAAAACGCCGCTGGCAAGTATGCGCGAGGGCACTGAATTACTGGCTGACCAGGTTGTCGGGCCGCTTACGCCAGAGCAAAAAGAGGTGGTGAGCATCCTCGATAGCAGCAGCCGCAATTTGCAAAAACTGATCGAACAACTGCTTGATTACAACCGTAAACAGGCGGACAGTGCGGTGGAACTGGAGAATGTTGAATTAGCACCGCTGGTGGAGACAGTAGTTTCTGCTCATAGCCTGCCCGCACGGGCTAAAATGATGCATACCGACGTCGATCTCCAAGCAACAGCTTGCCTGGCGGAGCCAATGCTGCTGATGAGCGTACTGGATAATCTTTACTCCAATGCTGTGCACTACGGGACTGAATCCGGTAACATTTGCCTTCGCAGCAGTTTACATGGCGCGCGGGTTTATATTGATGTCATCAATACAGGCACACCCATTCCGCAAGAGGAACGCGCCATGATCTTTGAACCCTTTTTTCAGGGAAGCCACCAGCGAAAAGGGGCGGTGAAGGGCAGCGGTCTGGGATTAAGCATTGCCAGGGATTGTATTCGCCGTATGCAAGGGGAACTGTATCTGGTCGACGAGAGCGGGCAAGACGTTTGCTTCCGCATTGAATTGCCGTCGTCGAAAAACACGAAATAATGCTAACAGTCTATCCCATCAGGCTATTTTATTTGCCAGTTTGGCCCTGGGCAGTGCTCGAAATCCTCACGTACGACATGTACGCTCCGGTTTCTCCGCGCTGTCCATGTCCAGACTGTCTGTAACAATTACGCCCACTGGGAAAGGCGCTAAGTCTGGTGAATATGCGACACATTTTTCAACGATTATTGCCCCGACGGCTGTGGCTGGCAGGGCTGCCATGTCTGGCATTGCTGGGTTGCGTGCAGAGTCACAATAAGCCAGCCATTAATACGCCAGCAGAAGAAAAAATTCCGGTTTATCAACTGGCTGACTATCTTTCTACTGAATGTAGCGACATCTGGGCGCTGCAAGGTAAATCAACCGAAACCAATCCGCTTTACTGGCTGCGGGCGATGGATTGTGCTGATCGTTTAATGCCTGCGCAGTCGCGTCAGCAAGCTCGCCAATATAACGACGGCAGCTGGCAAAATACCTTTAAACAAGGGATTTTGCTCGCCGACGCCAAAATTACGCCGTATGAGCGCCGCCAGCTGGTCGCGCGCATTGATGCGCTAAGTACCGAAATCCCGGCACAGGTTCGCCCACTGTATCAACTTTGGCGCGACGGTCAGGCGCTGCAACTGCAACTGGCGGAAGAGCGCCAACGCTACAGCAAACTCCAGCAGTCCAGCGACAGCGAGCTGGATACTTTGCGCCAGCAACATCACGTTCTACAACAGCAACTGGAACTCACTACCCGCAAGCTGGAAAACCTGACCGATATTGAACGCCAGCTCTCGACCCGCAAACCGGCTGGAAATTTCTCGCCGGATACGCCGCACGAGGGTGAAAAGCCCGCGCCATCCACCGATGAGGTCACTCCTGATGAGCCATAAACCTGCGCATTTATTATTGGTCGATGATGATCCGGGATTGCTGAAACTGCTTGGCCTGCGCCTGACCAGCGAAGGCTACAGCGTGGTCACGGCGGAAAGTGGTGCTGAAGGATTACGGGTACTGAATCGCGAAAAAGTAGATTTAGTCATCAGCGACCTGCGGATGGATGAAATGGATGGTATGCAGCTGTTTGCTGAAATTCAGAAAGTGCAGCCGGGAATGCCGGTAATTATTCTTACCGCGCATGGTTCTATTCCCGATGCCGTTGCTGCAACTCAGCAGGGCGTGTTCAGTTTCCTCACCAAGCCTGTCGATAAAGACGCGCTATATCAGGCAATTGATGATGCGCTGGAACAATCCGCGCCAGCCACCGACGAACGCTGGCGCGAGGCGATTGTCACCCGCAGCCCGCTGATGCTGCGTTTGCTGGAACAGGCGCGGCTGGTGGCGCAATCAGACGTTAGCGTTTTGATTAACGGCCAGAGCGGCACCGGGAAAGAGATTTTCGCCCAGGCTATCCACAACGCCAGCCCGCGCAACAGCAAACCATTTATTGCTATTAACTGTGGTGCATTGCCCGAGCAATTGCTGGAGTCGGAGCTGTTTGGTCATGCGCGTGGCGCGTTTACTGGCGCTGTCAGCAATCGCGAAGGTTTATTCCAGGCGGCGGAAGGCGGTACGCTATTTCTCGATGAGATTGGCGATATGCCCGCACCGTTGCAGGTTAAACTGCTGCGCGTGTTGCAGGAGCGTAAAGTGCGCCCGCTGGGCAGTAACCGCGATATTGATATCGACGTGCGGATTATTTCTGCCACTCACCGCGACCTGCCAAAAGCGATGGCGCGCGGGGAATTCCGTGAAGACCTCTATTACCGCCTCAACGTTGTCAGCCTGAAAATTCCGGCACTGGCGGAGCGCACAGAAGACATTCCGCTACTGGCAAATCACCTGTTGCGCCAGGCGGCAGAGCGACATAAACCGTTTGTCCGCGCGTTCTCCACCGATGCGATGAAACGCCTGATGACCGCGAGCTGGCCGGGTAATGTGCGCCAGTTGGTCAACGTGATTGAACAGTGCGTGGCGCTGACCTCATCTCCGGTGATTAGTGATGCGCTGGTGGAGCAGGCGCTGGAGGGCGAAAACACGGCGCTGCCAACCTTTGTTGAGGCGCGTAATCAGTTTGAACTCAACTACTTGCGTAAGCTGCTGCAAATTACCAAAGGCAACGTCACCCACGCGGCGAGAATGGCGGGGCGCAACCGGACAGAATTTTATAAACTGCTATCCCGACACGAGCTGGATGCAAACGATTTCAAGGAATGAATTGGCGTTATGTGTTACGTTTAGCAGATCAAAAGACAGGCGACCTTTTCAAGGAATAGCATGAAAAAGATTGATGCGATTATTAAACCCTTCAAGCTGGACGATGTTCGCGAAGCACTGGCTGAAGTCGGCATTACCGGCATGACGGTCACTGAGGTGAAAGGTTTTGGCCGCCAGAAAGGCCATACCGAGCTGTACCGCGGCGCGGAGTATATGGTGGATTTTCTGCCGAAGGTGAAAATTGAGATTGTCGTACCGGACGACATTGTCGATACCTGTGTCGATACCATTATTCGCACGGCGCAAACCGGCAAAATCGGTGACGGTAAAATCTTCGTCTTTGACGTGGCACGGGTCATTCGTATCCGTACCGGTGAAGAAGACGACGCGGCAATTTAAACCGCGTCAAGGGTTGCCGGATGTTTCCATCCGGCAACATCAAATCACAGCACCTTATGCGGGCCAAAGCATTCGTAATGAATGTTTTCCTGCTTCACGCCCAGATCCACTAACTGTTTCGCGGCAAACTGCATGAAGCCAACCGGGCCGCAGAGATAGAACTGCATTGTCGGATCGCTGAACGCACCTTCCAGTTTGCTCAAATCCATCAGACCTTCGCTATCAAACTGACCTTTAGCGCGATCGGCTTCGCTTGGCTGACGATACCAGGTGTGCGCGGTAAAGCGCGGCAGTGACTGCCCCAGTTCCTTAACTTCATCGGCAAAGGCGTGAACATCGCCATTTTCTGCCGCATGGAACCAGTTCACTTGTGCTGTGTGGCCAGCTTTTGCCAGCGTGTCGAGCATTGCCAGCATTGGCGTCTGGCCGACACCGGCAGAGATTAACGTCACTGGTGTGTCATCTGCGACAGCCATAAAGAAATCACCTGCCGGAGCAACCAGTTTCACGACATCGCCAACATTGGCGTGATTGTGCAGCCAGTTGGATACCTGCCCACCCTCTTCGCGTTTCACCGCAATACGATAGCCTTTGCCATCCGGTTTGCGAGTCAAAGAATACTGACGAATTTCCTGATGCGGGAAACCTTCCGGCTTCAGCCAGACGCCGAGATATTGCCCCGGATGGTATTCTGCCACTGCGCCACCGTCGACCGGCTCCAGTTCGAAGCTGGTGATAAGTGCGCTGCGCGGTGTTTTAGCCACAATGTGGAAATCGCGAGTACCTTCCCAGCCACCGGCTTTGCTGGCGTTTTCGTTATAGATTTCCGCCTCGCGATTGATAAATACATTAGCCAGTACGCCATAAGCTTTACCCCACGCGTCCAGCACTTCCTGGCCCGGGCTGAACATTTCGTCCAGCGTCGCCAACAGGTGTTCGCCGACGATGTTGTACTGTTCCGGTTTGATCTGGAAACTGGTGTGCTTCTGCGCGATTTTTTCTACCGCTGGCAGCAGCGCAGGCAGGTTTTCAATATTACTGGCGTAGGCGGCAATGGCGTTAAACAGGGCTTCACGTTGATCGCCATTACGCTGGTTACTCATGTTAAAAATTTCTTTGAGTTCTGGGTTATGAGTAAACATACGGTCGTAGAAATGGGCGGTTAACTTTGGCCCTGTTTCCACCAGTAAAGGGATGGTGGCTTTTACTGTAGCGATGGTTTGAGCGTCAAGCATATGGTCTTCCTTTTTTTGCATCTTAATTGATGTATCTCAAATGCATCTTATAAAAAATAGCCCTGCAATGTAAATGGTTCTTTGGTGTTTTTCAGAAAGAATGTGATGAAGTGAAAAATTTGCATCACAAACCTGAAAAGAAATCCGTTTCCGGTTGCAAGCTCTTTATTCTCCAAAGCCTTGCGTAGCCTGAAGGTAATCGTTTGCGTAAATTCCTTTGTCAAGACCTGTTATCACACAATGATTCGGTTATACTGTTCGCCGTTGTCCAACAGGACCGCCTATAAAGGCCAAAAATTTTATTGTTAGCTGAGTCAGGAGATGCGGATGTTAAAGCGTGAAATGAACATTGCCGATTATGATGCCGAACTGTGGCAGGCTATGGAGCAGGAAAAAGTACGTCAGGAAGAGCACATCGAACTGATCGCCTCCGAAAACTACACCAGCCCGCGCGTAATGCAGGCGCAGGGTTCTCAGCTGACCAACAAATATGCTGAAGGTTATCCGGGCAAACGCTACTACGGCGGTTGCGAGTATGTTGATATCGTTGAACAACTGGCGATCGATCGTGCGAAAGAACTGTTCGGTGCTGACTACGCTAACGTCCAGCCGCACTCCGGCTCCCAGGCTAACTTTGCGGTGTACACCGCGCTGCTGGAACCAGGTGATACCGTTCTGGGTATGAACCTGGCGCATGGCGGCCACCTGACTCACGGTTCTCCGGTTAATTTCTCCGGTAAACTGTACAACATCGTTCCTTACGGTATCGATGCTAGCGGTCATATCGACTACGCCGATCTGGAAAAACAAGCCAAAGAACACAAACCGAAAATGATTATCGGTGGCTTCTCTGCATATTCCGGTGTGGTTGACTGGGCGAAAATGCGTGAAATCGCTGACAGCATCGGTGCTTACCTGTTCGTTGATATGGCGCACGTTGCGGGCCTGGTTGCAGCTGGCGTCTACCCGAACCCGGTTCCTCATGCTCACGTTGTTACTACCACCACTCACAAAACCCTGGCGGGTCCGCGCGGCGGCCTGATCCTGGCGAAAGGTGGTAGCGAAGAGCTGTACAAAAAACTGAACTCTGCCGTTTTCCCTGGTGGTCAGGGCGGTCCGTTGATGCACGTAATCGCCGGTAAAGCGGTTGCTCTGAAAGAAGCGATGGAGCCTGAGTTCAAAACTTACCAGCAGCAGGTCGCTAAAAACGCTAAAGCGATGGTAGAAGTGTTCCTGGAACGCGGCTACAAAGTGGTTTCCGGCGGCACTGATAACCACCTGTTCCTGGTTGATCTGGTTGATAAAAACCTGACCGGTAAAGAAGCGGACGCCGCTCTGGGCCGTGCTAACATCACCGTTAACAAAAACAGCGTACCGAACGATCCGAAGAGCCCGTTTGTGACCTCCGGTATTCGCGTGGGTACTCCGGCGATTACCCGTCGTGGCTTTAAAGAAGCCGAAGCGAAAGAACTGGCTGGCTGGATGTGTGACGTGCTGGACAGCATCAATGATGAAGCGGTTATTGAGCGCATCAAAGGTAAAGTTCTCGACATCTGCGCACGTTACCCGGTTTACGCATAAGCGAAACGGTGATTTGCTGACAATGTGCTCGTTGTTCATGCCGGAAGCGGCATGAACGCCTAATCCGGCCTACAAAACTTTGCAAATTCAATATATTGCAATATCCGTGTAGGCCTGATAAGCGTAGTGCATCAGGCAATCTTAGGTTTGTGATCATCAAGGCTTCCTTCGGGAAGCCTTTCTACGTTATCGCGCCATCAAATCTGTCGTAACTGTGCCTCAACATACAAATAGCCAATCCCCAGCACCTGTTGTGCGCGGCTTAATAGCCCAAAGCCAATTTGCGTTGCTTTCACGCTCGGTCCTTCATCGCGGTCGAACGGGTTAAATCCCGTCTGGCGAATAATGGTATTAAGCCAGTGCTCACCAAAGGCACAACTGCGACCGTACAACCAAATCTGATTAATATTGAGGATGTTGAGGAAGTTATACAGACTCAAACCAATGGCGTTGGCAGAGCGATCAACCCAACTGGTGATCCACGGTTCTCCACTCTGCCAGGCAGCGATTAACTGCGCGGTAGTCAGTTTTTCAGGATCAAGCTGAGTATTAACCGGTTGTGATTTTAGCCATACCCGCGCCTGTTTTTTTAACGCGCTTAACGAGGCGACGGTTTCCAGGCAGCCATAACGTCCGCAGTCGCAGACGACGCCATCCGGATTAACGATGGTGTGACCAATTTGTCCGCTACCATACAAACTGCCGCGATAAATTTGTTCGTTAATCACGAACGACGAGCCAATGCCGTAATCAACGTTGATCACGCAGAAATCCCGGCCCTGCGAATTATTTTGCCATTTCTCCGCCAGCGCCAGCATCACGCAGTCATTATCGACCATCACCCGAATGCCGAGCTTCTCTTCCAGCAGATATTTTACCTCAACCGGCGTTGTCCACGGCGCTTGCGGCATGGTTTGCGACACGCCAGTCACCGGATCAACCTGACCGTGGATTGCCAGCGCCAGGTTGATGGTACGGTCCGGCCACAATTTACGGTGGCGATGCCAGCATTTTTCGATTTCGGACAGCAGCGCCTGCGGCGTCGGTGCATCAATCTGTAAATACTCAAATTCACCTTTCGGACTTAAACAAGCATTAGCAACCTGACACTCAATACTGGTGGGCGTCACGTTCAGGCACAGCGTCCAGTCACCTTCCGGCGCAATCAGCCATGTACCGCTACTATGCCCGCGCGTCTGGCTTTCATCGTCGATATTCACCACCCGTTTTTCGCTTTCCAGTTCCTGCAAAATATTACTGACCGCCGGAATCGAAATTTGCGCCAGCCGGGCCAGCGTTGATTTATTGGCGCGCTTTTGCCGGTACAGCAGTTCCAGAATCACGCATTTGTTATGGTGGCGAATCTGTTGATTGTTAATGCAGGCTCTCATCTTTACTAAACCTTGTTTAGTTAATTGCGTGATTATTCCGCGAAAACATTGCCAGATTGTTCAATACACTGCCACAAATCTTTTAATTCAGTATGTCTTGTTAATATTGAGGGCACCATGACTCCAGTAAAAGTGTGGCAAGAGCGCGTTGAGATCCCGACCTATGAAACCGGGCCGCAGGATATACATCCCATGTTCCTGGAAAATCGCGTTTATCAGGGATCGTCCGGCGCGGTTTATCCCTACGGCGTGACCGATACGCTGAGCGAGCAGAAAACCCTGAAATCCTGGCAGGCGGTGTGGCTGGAAAACGACTACATTAAAGTGATGATCCTGCCGGAACTGGGCGGTCGGGTGCATCGCGCATGGGATAAAGTGAAACAGCGCGATTTTGTCTATCACAATGAAGTCATTAAACCTGCGCTGGTGGGGCTGCTGGGACCGTGGATCTCCGGCGGGATTGAGTTTAACTGGCCGCAACACCATCGCCCGACCACCTTTATGCCCGTCGATTTCACCCTCGAAGCCCATGAAGACGGCGCACAAACCGTGTGGGTCGGCGAAACGGAGCCGATGCACGGTTTACAGGTGATGACAGGTTTCACCCTGCGCCCTGACCGGGCGGCTCTGGAAATCGCCAGCCGCGTCTATAACGGCAACGCCACTCCGCGTCATTTCTTGTGGTGGGCCAACCCGGCAGTGAAAGGGGGTGAAGGGCATCAGAGCGTCTTCCCGCCGGATGTAACGGCGGTCTTTGATCACGGCAAACGGGCCGTCTCCGCTTTCCCCATCGCCACCGGCACTTACTACAAAGTGGACTACTCCTCTGGAGTGGACATTTCTCGCTATAAAAATGTGCCCGTTCCAACCTCATATATGGCTGAAAAATCGCAGTACGATTTTGTCGGCGCGTGGTGTCACGATGAAGATGGCGGTTTGCTGCACGTTGCCAACCACCATATTGCGCCAGGTAAAAAACAGTGGAGTTGGGGACACAGTGAGTTTGGCCAGGCGTGGGATAAGAGTCTGACCGACAATAACGGCCCGTATATCGAACTGATGACCGGTATTTTTGCCGATAACCAGCCTGATTTTACCTGGCTTGATGCGTACGAAGAGAAGCGTTTCGAGCAGTATTTCCTGCCTTATCATTCTCTGGGCATGGTGCAAAATGCCTCCCGCGATGCGGTGATAAAACTCCAGCGTAGTGAGCGGGGGATTGAGTGGGGGCTGTATGCCATCTCTCCGTTGAACGGATACCGCCTGGCGATCCGCGAAATCGGCAAATGCAACGCGTTACTTGATGATGCCGTGGCACTGATGCCAGCGACCGCCATCCAGGGCGTGTTGCACGGTATCAATCCTGACAGACTGACCATTGAGCTCTCCGATGCCGACGGCAATATCATACTGAGTTATCAGGAACATCAGCCGCAAGAGTTGCCGTTGCCGGACGTCGCCAAAGCGCCACTGGCAGCACAAGACATTACCAGTACAGATGAAGCCTGGTTTATCGGTCAGCATCTGGAGCAATATCATCACGCCAGCCGTTCACCGTTCGATTACTACCTGCGCGGCGTGGCGCTGGATCCGCTGGATTATCGCTGTAACCTGGCGCTGGCGATGCTGGAATATAACCGCGCAGATTTCCCGCAAGCGGTGGCGTATGCCACTCAGGCGCTGAAACGCGCACATGCGCTGAACAAAAATCCGCAGTGCGGACAGGCGAGTTTGATTCGCGCCAGTGCTTACGAACGTCAGGGGCAATATCAACAAGCCGAAGAGGATTTCTGGCGTGCGGTCTGGAGCGGCAACAGTAAAGCAGGTGGCTATTATGGTCTGGCACGGCTGGCGGCGCGTAATGGTAACTTCGACGCTGGTCTGGATTTTTGCCAACAAAGTCTTCGCGCCTGCCCAACCAATCAGGAAGTGCTTTGCCTGCATAATCTGCTGCTGGTGTTAAGTGGTCGTCAGGGCAACGCGCGTTTGCAGCGTGAGAAACTGCTGCGTGATTATCCGCTGAACGCCACTCTGTGGTGGCTGAACTGGTTCGATGGTCGTAGCGAATCAGCCTTCGCGCAGTGGCGCGGTCTGTGTCAGGGACGCGACGTTAACGCCCTGGTGACCGCCGGGCAACTGATTAACTGGGGAATGCCCACCCTGGCGGCAGAGATGCTGAACGCACTGGACTGCCAGCGCACGCTGCCGCTTTACCTGCAAGCCAGCTTGCTGCCGAAAGCTGAACGCGGCGAACTGGTCGCAAAAGCCATTGATGTCTTCCCACAGTTTGTCCGTTTCCCGAATACGCTGGAAGAAGTGGCGGCGCTGGAGAGTATTGAAGAGTGCTGGTTTGCCCGTCATTTACTGGCCTGCTTCTACTACAACAAGCGCAGCTACAACAAAGCCATTACTTTATGGCAACGTTGCGTAGAGATGTCGCCAGAGTTTGCCGATGGCTGGCGCGGGTTGGCGATCCATGCGTGGAATAAGCAACACGATTATGAGCTGGCCGCGCGTTATCTTGATAATGCTTATCAGCTTGCGCCGCAGGATGCACGTCTGCTTTTCGAACGGGATTTGCTGGATAAGTTAAGTGGAACCACACCGGAGAAACGACTGGCGCGTCTGGAAAATAATCTGGAAATTGCGCTGAAACGCGACGACATGACCGCAGAACTGCTCAATTTGTGGCATCTCACGGGTCAGGCAGACAAAGCGGCGGACATTCTCGCCACGCGCAAATTCCACCCGTGGGAAGGCGGGGAAGGGAAGATCACCAGTCAGTTTATCCTCAACCAGTTATTACGCGCCTGGCAGCATCTTGATGCCAGAGAGCCGCAGCAGGCCAGCGAACTGCTTCATGCCGCGCTGCATTATCCGGAGAATTTAAGCGAAGGCCGTTTACCGGGGCAAACTGATAACGACATCTGGTTCTGGCAGGCGATATGCGCCAACGCGCAGGGCGATCAAACTGAAGCGATGCGTTGTTTACGTCTGGCGGCGACTGGCGATCGCACCATTAACATTCACAGTTATTACAACGATCAGCCGGTTGATTATCTCTTCTGGCAAGGAATGGCGCTGCGACTGCTGGGTGAACAGCAAACCGCACAGCAACTGTTTAGTGAAATGAAACAGTGGGCGCAAGAGATGGCGAAAACCAGTATTGAGGCGGATTTCTTTGCTGTTTCACAACCTGACCTGTTGTCGCTGTATGGCGATTTACAACAGCAGCATAAAGAAAAATGCCTGATGGTGGCGATGCTGGCGTCCGCGGGACTCGGGGAGGCTGCGCACTATGAATCTGCTCGCGCTGAATTGACGGCGATTAATCCGGCCTGGCCGAAAGCGGCATTATTCACCACTGTGATGCCTTTTATTTTTAACCGCGTTCACTAAACCCTATTAACTGTAATATTTGAGCGGCACGCGCTGCCGCTCATCACAAAATAATTAGAATAAGCCGTTGTAAATAAAAACCCTACAGGAGGCACTATGCCTAAAAAAATGACAACAACCCGTAATCTATTATTAATGGCTACGCTATTAGGTAGCGCACTATTTGCCAGAGCTGCGGATAAAGAAATGACCATTGGCGCAATATACCTTGATACTCAGGGATATTACGCTGGCGTGCGTCAGGGCGTTCAGGATGCGGCAAAAGATTCTTCAGTACAGGTACAGTTAATTGAAACTAACGCACAGGGTGATATTTCGAAAGAAAGTACCTTTGTTGATACCCTCGTGGCGCGTAATGTCGATGCCATTATTTTATCGGCAGTGTCTGAAAATGGCAGTAGCCGTACCGTTCGTCGCGCCAGTGAAGCGGGTATTCCGGTGATTTGCTACAACACCTGTATTAATCAAAAAGGCGTCGATAAATATGTCTCGGCGTATCTGGTCGGCGATCCGCTGGAATTTGGTAAAAAACTGGGTAACGCTGCCGCCGATTATTTTATTGCCAATAAAATTGACCAGCCGAAAATTGCCGTCATCAATTGCGAAGCCTTTGAAGTTTGTGTGCAGCGACGTAAAGGATTTGAAGAAGTATTAAAATCCCGCGTTCCCGGCGCGCAAATTGTCGCTAATCAGGAAGGGACTGTTTTAGATAAAGCGATTTCCGTTGGTGAAAAACTAATTATCTCCACGCCGGATCTCAACGCCATTATGGGAGAATCGGGTGGTGCGACACTCGGCGCGGTAAAAGCGGTACGTAATCAAAATCAGGCCGGAAAAATTGCTGTTTTCGGTTCGGATATGACCACTGAAATTGCTCAGGAGCTGGAAAACAATCAGGTGTTGAAAGCGGTGGTGGATATTTCCGGTAAGAAAATGGGCAATGCTGTCTTCGCGCAAACATTGAAGGTTATCAACAAACAAGCCGACGGTGAAAAAGTGATTCAGGTGCCTATCGATCTCTATACCAAAACGGAAGACGGTAAACAGTGGCTGGCAACGCACGTTGATGGTCTGCCCTAATCGCTGATTCGCAGAGGTCCCTATGTTCACGGCAACAGAGGCAGTCCCGGTAGCAAAAGTGGTGGCAGGAAATAAGCGTTATCCCGGCGTCGTTGCGTTGGATAACGTTAACTTCACGCTCAATAAAGGCGAAGTTCGTGCGCTGTTAGGCAAAAACGGCGCGGGCAAATCGACCCTCATTCGAATGCTTACCGGCAGTGAACGTCCGGATAGCGGTGATATCTGGATTGGCGAGACGCGACTGGAAGGTGACGAAGCTACGTTGACTCGCCGTGCCGCTGAACTGGGGGTTCGTGCGGTTTATCAGGAGTTAAGTCTGGTGGAGGGACTGACGGTGGCGGAAAACCTCTGCCTCGGTCAGTGGCCCCGCCGCAACGGCATGATTGATTACCTGCAAATGGCGCAGGATGCCCAACGTTGCTTACAGGCGCTGGGCGTTGACGTTAGCCCTGAACAACTTGTTTCAACGCTAAGCCCGGCGCAAAAGCAACTGGTGGAAATTGCGCGGGTGATGAAGGGCGAGCCGCGCGTGGTCATTCTTGATGAACCTACCAGTTCGCTTGCCAGTGCGGAAGTTGAACTGGTGATCAGCGCGGTTAAAAAGATGTCGGCACTGGGCGTGGCGGTGATTTATGTCAGCCACCGGATGGAAGAAATCCGCCGCATTGCCTCCTGTGCCACCGTTATGCGCGATGGTCAGGTGGCGGGCGATGTGATGCTCGAAAACACCTCCACGCATCATATTGTGTCGCTAATGCTCGGGCGCGATCACGTTGATATTGCGCCGGTTTCCCCTCAGGAAATTGTCGATCAGGCCGTGCTGGAAGTCCGTGCGTTACGCCATAAGCCCAAGCTGGAGGATATCAGCTTTACGCTCCGTCGTGGCGAAGTACTCGGCATTGCTGGCCTGCTGGGGGCAGGGCGCAGTGAATTGTTGAAAGCCATAGTTGGGCTGGAGACGTATGAACAGGGCGAAATTGTTATCAACGGCGAGAAAATCACTCGCCCCGATTACGGCGACATGCTGAAACGCGGCATTGGCTATACGCCAGAAAACCGCAAAGAAGCGGGGATCATTCCCTGGCTGGGCGTTGACGAAAATACAGTGCTGACCAATCGGCAAAAAATCAGCGCCAACGGTGTGCTGCAATGGTCCACCATCCGCCGCCTGACCGAAGAGGTGATGCAGCGGATGACGGTCAAGGCCGCCAGTAGCGAAACGCCCATCGGCACGCTTTCTGGTGGCAATCAGCAAAAAGTGGTGATCGGTCGTTGGGTCTATGCTGCCAGCCAGATTTTGTTGCTCGACGAGCCAACGCGCGGCGTCGATATCGAAGCCAAACAGCAGATTTACCGTATTGTCCGCGAGCTGGCTGCCGAAGGAAAAAGCGTGGTGTTTATCTCCAGTGAAGTGGAGGAGTTGCCGCTGGTGTGTGACCGCATCCTGTTATTACAGCACGGTACGTTCTCGCAGGAGTTTCACTCGCCGGTCAATGTGGATGAGCTGATGTCCGCCATTCTGTCTGTGCACTGATGAATTTTACCGAGGAACCTGAAGATGTCTGCTTCGTCATTACCATTGCCGCAGGGCAAGAGCGTCTCGCTCAAACAATTTGTCAGTCGCCATATTAATGAGATCGGTTTGCTGGTGGTGATCGCCATTCTTTATCTGGTCTTCTCTCTGAACGCGCCTGGCTTTATCTCATTGAATAACCAGATGAACGTGCTGCGCGATGCCGCCACCATTGGGATCGCCGCCTGGGCGATGACGCTGATTATTATCTCCGGGGAAATTGATGTCAGCGTTGGGCCGATGGTGGCTTTTGTCTCGGTGTGCCTGGCATTTTTGCTGCAATTTGAGGTTCCGCTGGCGATTGCTTGTCTGCTGGTGTTGCTGTTAGGCGCGCTGATGGGAACGCTCGCCGGGGTGCTGCGCGGCGTGTTTAACGTGCCAAGTTTTGTTGCCACGCTGGGTTTATGGAGCGCCCTGCGCGGAATGGGGCTATTTATGACGAACGCCTTGCCAGTGCCGATTGACGAAAACGAAGTGCTGGACTGGCTGGGCGGACAATTTCTCGGTGTGCCGGTATCCGCGCTGATCATGATGGTGCTGTTTGCGCTGTTTGTGTTCATTAGCCGCAAAACCGCCTTCGGGCGCTCGGTTTTTGCCGTTGGCGGTAATGCCACGGCGGCGCAGTTATGCGGTATTAACGTTCGTCGGGTACGCATTCTTATTTTTACCCTTTCGGGATTATTAGCAGCGGTGACCGGCATTTTGTTGGCGGCGCGCCTCGGTTCCGGTAACGCAGGTGCCGCAAACGGTCTGGAGTTTGACGTCATCGCCGCGGTCGTGGTTGGCGGTACGGCGCTTTCCGGTGGTCGCGGTTCCCTGTTCGGTACATTGCTTGGTGTGTTGGTGATTACGCTAATCGGTAACGGTCTGGTGCTGCTCGGGATTAACTCCTTTTTCCAGCAGGTGGTGCGCGGCGTCATCATCGTGGTGGCGGTGCTGGCGAATATCTTGCTGACTCAGCGAAGCAGTAAAGCGAAACGCTAAACCTAAACGTCCCTGGCGCGGGTGCGGCAGGGATGAAAATTAATCGTATTGTTAATGAGGGATTTATGAAAACGATGCTGGCAGCTTATTTACCAGGAAATTCGACCGTCGATCTGCGGGAAGTTGCGGTGCCGACGCCGGGGATTAACCAGGTACTGATCAAAATGAAATCCTCCGGAATTTGCGGAAGCGATGTCCACTATATCTACCACCAACACCGCGCTACGGCGGCGGCACCCGATAAACCGTTATACCAGGGATTTATCAACGGTCATGAACCGTGCGGGCAAATTGTGGCGATGGGGCAAGGCTGCCGCCATTTTAAAGAGGGCGACCGTGTGCTGGTGTATCATATTTCTGGCTGTGGTTTTTGCCCGAACTGCCGTCGTGGTTTTCCTATCTCTTGTACTGGCGAAGGAAAAGCGGCTTACGGCTGGCAGCGTGACGGCGGCCATGCTGAATACCTGCTGGCGGAAGAAAAAGATCTGATCCTGCTCCCGGACGCGCTGAGCTATGAAGATGGTGCGTTTATCAGTTGCGGCGTTGGTACAGCGTATGAAGGGATTTTGCGCGGCGAAGTTTCCGGCAGTGATAACGTGCTGGTGGTCGGTCTGGGGCCGGTCGGCATGATGGCGATGATGCTGGCGAAAGGTCGCGGTGCAAAAAGGATCATCGGCGTTGATATGCTGCCGGAACGTCTGGCGATGGCGAAACAGTTAGGGGTGATGGATCATGGCTATTTAGCAACGACCGAAGGTCTGCCGCAGATTATCGCCGAACTTACCCACGGTGGCGCGGATGTTGCGCTCGATTGTTCCGGTAATGCCGCAGGTCGCTTACTGGCGTTGCAATCCACTGCTGACTGGGGACGGGTGGTTTACATCGGAGAAACCGGAAAAGTGGAGTTCGAGGTTAGCGCTGATCTGATGCATCATCAACGGCGGATTATTGGCTCCTGGGTGACCAGTCTGTTCCATATGGAAAAATGCGCCCACGATTTAACGGACTGGAAACTGTGGCCGCGTAACGCCATTACCCATCGCTTCACGCTGGAACAGGCAGGAGATGCCTATGCGCTGATGGCGAGCGGTAAATGCGGGAAAGTTGTGATTAACTTCCCGGATTAAGGAGTCAGCTGATGACCATCTATACGTTATCTCACGGGCCGCTAAAGCTGGACGTTTCTGACCGGGGCGGCGTCATCGAAGGCTTCTGGCGTGACGCGACGCCGCTCTTACGTCCCGGTAAAAAAAGCGGTGTGGCAACCGATGCCTCTTGTTTCCCTCTGGTGCCGTTTGCAAACCGGGTGAGTGGCAACCGTTTTGTCTGGCAGGGGCGTGAGTATCAACTGCAACCGAATGTTGAGTGGGATGCGCACTATCTGCACGGCGACGGCTGGCTGGGGCAGTGGCAATGTGTCTCGCGCAGCGAAGATAGCTTGTGTCTGGTGTATGAACATCGCAGCGGTGTTTATCACTATCGGGTAAGTCAGGCGTTTCATTTAACGGCAGATACGCTGACGGTGACGCTCTCTGTCACCAATCAAGGGGCAGAGACGCTGCCATTTGGTACCGGCTGGCATCCTTATTTTCCGTTGTCACCACAAACGCGGATTCAGGCGCAGGCGAGCGGTTACTGGCTGGAGCGGGAGCAGTGGCTGGCGGGTGAGTTTTGCGAGCAGCTACCGCAGGAGCTGGATTTCAACCAGCTCGCGCCGTTGCCGCGCCAGTGGGTAAACAATGGCTTTGCCGGATGGAATGGTCAGTCCCGCATCGAGCAGCCGCAGGAGGGGTACGCCATCATCATGGAAACGACGCCACCTGCACCATGTTATTTCATCTTTGTTTCCGACCCGGCGTTTGATAAAGGATATGCGTTTGATTTCTTCTGTCTGGAACCGATGAGCCATGCGCCAGATGACCATCATCGCCCGGAAGGGGGTGATCTCATTGCGCTTGCACCAGGGGAATCAACAACTTCAGAGATGTCGTTGCGGGTTGCGTTACTGTAATTTATAAAATGCCGGATAAGGCGTTCACGCCGCATCCGGCATGTTTTTAACGCCGATCGAGAGAAATTGCCCCCGGCCCGGTAATTGCCAACAGCAGGAATGCGCCAGCGATACTGACATTCTTCCAGAAATTAATCATATTTGGCCCAACCGCATCGCCGGTCATATCCCAGTAATGGTGACCAATTACCGCCGTACCCAGCGTGTAGAAAATAAACAGCACCGCCAGCGGACGGGTGAAAAAGCCAAGCACGATTAATATTGCGGCGGGCACTTCCATAACTACCGCAATAATCGCTGCCAGCATTGGCATTGGCGCGCCCAGCGAGGCCATATATTGGACCGTACCGTCAAAGCCCATCATTTTGGGAAAACCAAAAATAATGAAAATCAAGACCACGGCGATACGGGCAATTAATAACAAAACGGGGCGTGCAGCACCAAAATCAAAATAACGTAGTGAGTTCATAACCAATCCCTTTGCAAGATAATGTGATTTAAACGTAATACACACTCTGGTACCTCGCCACGCCCCAGGCGTTGAGATATTCGCTAATTATCCTGGTTACAGTGATTTAAGCGCGATGTCCTCATCTGTCAGCAGTTTCGCATTAAACGTTTTGCCGCTCTGGATCCATTTGCGGATTGGGCGAATCTCACGGCCCTGATTCAGCGTGACTGCACCGATAAGCACGCCGTTTTGCAGATTAAACCAAATCGCCTTCTGAGTTTCCGGGTTGCCACGACAAATCCAGTCATCGCCATGCATATCGCCAATAAACTGTAAGTTATCACTGTACTGATCGCTCCAGAACCACGGCGGCGGCAGTCGCGGAAGCGGTAGCCCCAACATTGCGGCAGCGGCAATTTGCGCCTGGTTATTGGCGTTTTCCCAGCTTTCGCAGCGGTGTAGTGCACCATTATCAAGACGGGTGATTGCCACATCGCCACCGGCAAAGATCGCGGGATCGCAGGTGCGGCAAGCCTCATCAATGACAATGCCATTGGCAGTATCAAGGTTGGCCTCGCGAGCCAGTTGGTCGTTGGCGCTGATACCAATACCGTAAATCACCACATCGGCCTGAAGCGTTTCGCCACTTTGCAGCGTCAGTTCTACTTTTTCACCATCGACCACATGTTCAATGGCATTATTGAGCAGAATGCGCACACCAGCCTGCTGATGGCGCTGTAAAAGATAGCGTTGCACGGGCGGTGGTGCATTACGGCCCATGACGGTTGCCGCCAGTTCAATCACTGTCACCTTACATCCACGCTGCGTGGCGCTGGCAGCCAGTTCCAGACCAATAGTTCCGGCACCGACAATCACGACTGACCGTTCGGGCTGCAGAACTTCTCTCAGTCTGGCGGCATCGTCGGCATGGCGCAGGGTAAAGCAGCGTTCTCCCAGTGTATCAAGCAACGGCAGCGGTCGGGCTGCCGCGCCGGTTGCCATAAACAGCTGATCCCACTGCCAACTTTCGCCGTTGGTTAACACTAACTCTCTTGTGTCGCGGCCCAGCGATTTGATGGTTACACCGGAATGCAGATGAACATTGTTTTCCTGCCACCAGTTAGCGGGTAACACCTGCTGTAACTGCGGGGAATCTTCCAGCAACATGGATTTCGAGAGCGGGGGGCGTTCATAAGGTAGATGTCGCTCATCGGAAAACAGATGCAGCTCACCGGTGAACCCTTGCTGGCGTAGCGAGGCCGCAGCCATTGCCGCCGCTTGCCCGCCACCGACAATAATGATCGTTTTTTCTTTCATCGTGCTTCCTTAAAGATCCAGCCCAGCCGCTACGTGGCGAATGCCGCGAATCGCTAAACCCGCATCAGCGTTGATCATCACACCGCTTAATGCGCGATTATTGCGCCGCGATGCCAACATCACATACGGACCCGTAAAATCCGCCGGTTGCGGGAAAAATTGCAGCGGTAATATGGCGGCAATTTTCTCCGGCGTCAGAGACTGCATTATCGAGGTTTCACTTTGCCCGAGCGCCTGTGGGCCGCGCAGGTCGCTGGCCATACCACACGGGCCGACGCCATTCACCCGCACTTTCGGTGCCAGTTCATAAGCCAGTTGGCGAATAAGTCCGGTTGCGGCATGTTTACTGGCGGTGTACAGCGGGCCACCGCCGCCGGGATACCAGGCGGCGTTTGACAGTGTGAAAATCATGCTGCCTTCACTGGCGATTAACGCCGGAGCGCAGGCTTTTGCGCCCAGCAGGTAACCGAGTACGTTGACATTAAACAGCTCGTGGAAGCCGGTTTCGAGCGTCTCTGCGGGAGTGTTAACCAGTGAGGCATTGTGATCCCAGATGCCCGCATTGCCGATAAAACAATCCAGCTTGCCAGAACGAGTCAGGATCTGATTAACCGCGCGTTGATAATCGGCATAGCAGGTCACGTTACCTTCCACCGCCAGAATATGTTCGCCAAATCGCTGACGCAGACTGGCGACTTTTGCCGCCGACAGTTCCAGCGTGGCAACCTGCGCGCCTTCTTCGATAAATCGCTCGACCAGCGCCAGGCCTAATCCCGATCCGCCGCCGGTAATAAAGATGGACTCGTTATGCAGATCGCTCATGGCTGCGCCTCCGGTAAGTCGATGAAGATGTCACCACCTTCAACGTGTACTGGATAAGTGGTTAGCGGATCGGTGGCGGGCAGGCATAACGCTTTCCCCGTTTTCAGGCAAAAACTGGCGGCGTGCAGCGGGCACTCCACCGTGGCGTCATCTTCCAGATACCCTTCTGACATCGACGCATTACCATGGCTGCAACGATCGTTAATGGCATAAAACTCGCCGCCCACGTTGAACAAGGCGATGACGGGCGAGGTATCGATCCGGAGAGCCTCACCCTCCGGCACATCCGCAACGGGACACGCATAAATTCGATTCATCAGAACAGTACACTCAGGTTATGGGAAGTGATCACCGCTTGATCCAGGACGATATCCCGTTCCAGCAAGCGCCAGTTGTCATCTTCCAGACGGCGAACTTTGTCAAAACGAGTCCCGACATAGAATGTTTCATCGCGCTCTTTTTGTGCCCGATAAAGCAGATAATTTACCCGCACAGCAAATACGTTTGGTATGTCGGTTTCGTTTACCTGGCAGTTGCTGATTAAGTGACGGGTGCGTGACGGCGGTTCTTCTGCCCAGGCCATACCCGTTTCCAGACGGGCGATTCGCCGTTCCAGCTGGTCTTTGGTGTCATTAAAAATCCAGGTTGTCGGCGGCTGAATGCCTTTGCGGCGGTCGCGCGTTTGCGCGTTAACTGTGGTGCGCATGGTGTAACGAATCTCTTCGTCGAGCTGTGCCAGCCAGTCACGAAATTTCCAGTCATCCAGCAGACTGGCTTCGTGAAAGAGAAACTGGCTAATGCGGTGATGTAACTCCAGTGAAACTTGCGCACTCATTTCATCACCTCCTGCTGGTAAGCGGCGGTTTTATCGAGCACTTCCTGCCAGCTTTCGCTACTCAGGAGATCGGCCCAGCGTTGGTACATTCCACGAGCGGCCGTTTCTGAGAAGATATAGTTAGTAATGCCTGGAATGCCGTCGTCGCGACGCTTTTCCTGACCAAGCCCCATTTCCAGACACAGTTTGCTGTTGCGGGCGCGGTGACCTTTCAGCAATTTCTGGATTTCACACCAGTTCTCCGAGTCATCCTGCTCGAGAAAACCAGCAGGACCAAAAGCACGAGTGGCGCTGTTTTCAAAAGCGGCTTTAACTTCATCGGAGGCGGCTTTGTCAGTAATACAGAACGCCCACACTTCAACTTGATCAGGGCCGCGCGGATGCCAGACGCGGAGCGTGGCAGTGCCGTTGAGCCAGGAAAGCGTGGGGAAAATATTGTTATGACCCGCCAGGCGCAGGGCGCGAACTTCACCTAAACGTTGTTCTGCTTCGGCATAGGTTTCGCGGTAATAGCTGGAAACCGCGCCATCGACCCAGACATTAGCATCCGGTTTTTCAGTAAAGAAAAAACCGCTGCCGTGACCGTCCTGACCAAACTGCAGCGCATCTTTGGCGGTTTCCCACACCGGGCGGGCAGTTTGTCCATCACCGAGACGCTTATCGCTGCCATCATCTTTCGCCCCTAATACCTGAACGGCAGAAGCATGGCTGAACAGAGCATGATACTGGTCACTGGCGAACTGCTCTGCCGGGAATTTCCAGTTGCAGTTGATCACCCACTTTTGTACGCCGCCGACAATTTCGGTGCCGCCTTCGCGACGATCCAGCATGCCATCCAGATACCAGGCAATGTCACCAAGGTAATCACGCAGACCCGGTGCGCTGGTATCCCAGTTGCCAAAAATCAGCCCTTTATAACTCTCCACACAAGGAACTTCGTTTAGCCCCCAGTGGGATTTACACAACCCTTGTGGGTAGGCGCGAGGTTCCAGCGGTACGTCGATCAATTCGCCGTTAATACCGTAAGACCAGCCGTGATACGGGCAGGTAAAGGCGCGAGTGTTGCCGCAATCTGCATAACTCACACGCATGGCCCGATGGCGGCATTGGTTGAGAAACGCCTTGATGCTGCCGTCTTTCTGGCGCACCACGACAACCGCATCTTCTCCCATGTAGGTGTTAAAGAAATCACCGGGTTTTGGGATCTGGCTTTCGTGGGCGAGAAATAGCCAGCAACGACCGAAAATGCGCTCAAGCTCCAGTTGGTAAATATCCGGATCGGTATAAATACGCGGAGTGACCCGACCGTTTTGGGTGTCAATCAGTTGGTAAATGTTCAAATCTGAGGGGGTGGTCATATTTTTTAATCCTGAAAGATAAGATGTATTGACCTTCTATTTTTGTGCCATAAGGATGTTGCTGGTTGGTTGCTAATATGTGAAATAGTTAATTTCTACCAGCTGAGACGTTTTTTCGATAACAAGGGGAAGGTGATGGAACTACGGCATTTACGCTATTTCGTCGCAGTGGCGCAGGCACTGAACTTTACCCGTGCGGCGGAAAAACTGCATACCTCACAGCCTTCGTTAAGCAGCCAGATCCGCGATCTTGAAAACTGTGTCGGTGTTCCGTTACTGGTGAGGGATAAGCGCAAAGTCGCGTTGACGGCGGCGGGAGAATGTTTTCTCCAGGACGCGCTGGCAATCCTCGAACAAGCGGAAAATGCCAAATTACGGGCGCGGAAAATTGTTCAGGAAGACAGACAATTAACCATTGGCTTTGTGCCATCGGCGGAAGTGAATTTACTGCCAAAAGTATTACCGATGTTTCGTCTCAGACAGCCAGACACCTTAATTGAGCTGGTGAGTTTAATCACCACGGAACAGGAAGAAAAAATTCGCCGTGGTGAACTCGACGTCGGCTTAATGCGCCATCCTGTTTATAGCCCGGAGATTGATTATCTGGAGCTTTTTGACGAACCATTAGTGGTGGTGTTACCGGTTGATCACCCTTTAGCACATGAAAAAGAGATCACTGCCGCGCAACTGGATGGCGTGAATTTCGTCAGTACTGATCCAGCGTATTCCGGTTCGCTTGCGCCGATCGTTAAAGCGTGGTTTGCGCAAGAAAACAGCCAGCCAAATATCGTCCAGGTGGCAACGAATATTCTGGTGACCATGAATCTGGTGGGGATGGGGCTGGGCGTCACTTTGATACCCGGTTATATGAATAATTTTAATACCGGCCAGGTGGTATTTCGACCCATTGCCGGAAATGTGCCTTCCATTACTTTACTGATGGCGTGGAAGAAAGGGGAGATGAAGCCGGCATTACGCGATTTCATCGCCATTGTGCAGGAACGTTTGGCAAGCGTAACGGCATAATTACGCATTATTTTTGCAACATGCGTCGCAGGTCGCAGTTTTTGAGTGCTTGTGAACTGGCGTTACAGACATCGGGAAGCAGGCTCGAATATTCTTATTTTTCAACTTGCACCAACATTCGATTAACCCCAGACTAACGCCTCCTGACGGGAGGGACTCATGGTTTTGCAATCCACGCGCTGGTTGGCGCTCGGCTATTTCACATACTTTTTTAGTTACGGCATTTTTCTACCTTTCTGGAGCGTCTGGCTTAAAGGGATTGGTTTAACGCCAGAAACCATCGGCCTGTTATTGGGGGCAGGTCTGGTTGCCCGTTTTCTCGGGAGTTTGCTCATCGCGCCCCGCGTCAGCGATCCTTCTCGCCTGATTTCCGCCTTGCGCGTGCTGGCACTGCTGACACTTCTCTTTGCAGTCGCCTTCTGGGCGGGGGCGCACGTAGCGTGGCTGATGCTGGTGATGATTGGCTTTAACCTCTTTTTCTCACCGCTGGTACCGTTGACCGATGCACTGGCGAATACGTGGCAAAAGCAGTTCCCGCTTGA
Source organism: Escherichia sp. WS1450 (assembly GCF_046487395.1). Lineage (NCBI taxonomy): Bacteria > Pseudomonadati > Pseudomonadota > Gammaproteobacteria > Enterobacterales > Enterobacteriaceae > Escherichia > Escherichia sp. WS1450. The sequence goes on along the minus strand of NZ_JBJQJO010000005.1, from coordinate 200,755 downwards.
TTACGGCAAAGTGCGATTGTGGGGCTCGGTGGCGTTTGTCATTGGCTCGGCGTTGACGGGTAAACTGGTCACTATGTTTGATTATCGGGTGATCCTCGCGCTGTTGACGTTGGGCGTGGCATCCATGCTGCTCGGCTTTCTCATCCGTCCAACGATTCAGCCACAAGGGGCAAGCCGCCAGCAGGAGAGCACCGGTTGGTCTGCGTGGTTGGCGCTGGTTCGCCAGAACTGGCGCTTTCTGGCCTGCGTTTGTTTATTGCAGGGGGCGCATGCGGCCTATTACGGTTTTAGCGCCATTTACTGGCAGGCCGCTGGCTACTCGGCCTCGGCGGTGGGCTATTTGTGGTCGCTGGGCGTGGTGGCGGAAGTCATTATCTTTGCGCTGAGTAATAAACTTTTCCGCCGTTGTAGTGCACGCGATATGCTGTTGATCTCGGCGATTTGCGGCGTAGTGCGCTGGGGCATTATGGGAGCAACTACGGCGTTGCCGTGGTTGATAGTGGTGCAAATTCTGCATTGCGGCACCTTCACGGTCTGCCACCTGGCCGCCATGCGCTATATTGCCGCTCGCCAGGGTAGCGAAGTCATCCGTTTACAGGCGGTTTACTCTGCCGTCGCGATGGGCGGCAGTATCGCCATCATGACCGTTTTCGCCGGTTTCCTGTATCAATATCTGGGCCACGGCGTGTTCTGGGTGATGGCGCTGGTGGCGCTTCCGGCAATGTTTTTGCGCCCGAAAGTTGTTCCCTCATGCTGATTCGAGTATTTTGCGGATCTGCTCCTGTTGATGTGTTGTCAGCGTCAGGTCCGTATAGATCAGCGGTGGTGAAAAGAGCGGTAACGGCATGGTATAAGGAGCAATAATCAGTGCCGCGCCGCGCGGAGCGCCTGTCTGCAAAAATACCTTTACCGACATATGTTTAATATTGAGCGGCAGTAACGTTAGTTCGCGTAGCTGCTGCTCAATCTGCGCTTCTCGCTCACTATCATTCCCGGTCAGTAGAATAATCTGTTTCTCATGCAGGTCGTTTTCCTGCATTAGCCAGGCACCAAAAATCACCGCGACCAGACCGCTTTCCTCATCAGAAAGATGGACGCCGTATTCACTTTCAAATCCGGTCAGCGCCGCGCGGGTGGTGCGCACCAGGCGTGGATACAGGCGGGCGAACTCTTCCGGCAGGGTGTTATCAATACCGATGGCAAACAAACTGCGATTTAACGCCTGGGCGAGGTGGGTATAAAGCTGATCGCACAACCCCTGTTCATCATAAAAACGAACATTTCCCAGCTCACGAAAATGGTTTACCAGACGTTTGATAGACTGACGCAGTTGTCTGTCCCGCTGATGCGCATCCCGCAGTGGATCGGGAACCCGCAACATGGAAAAAAGTAATGCCATGAACAGTGGCTCATCAGGCGGTACAGGCTGGAGCGCTCGACGCTGCCAGTGGCGTCCAATTTCCTGCGCTACCTGAAATTCAAGGCAGGATTCCGCCCAGCGACGTTGGAGCGGATTAAACTGAGGCGTAATTCCAGCGTGGTGTTGCAGCAAACAATATTGCAGATACAGACACAGGAAATGAATATCGCGCGTTTCAAAGTGTTTTTGCAGCCGTCGGGAGCAGAGATTCACTAACGCTTGTAGATTGGTATCGTCGTAAAAGTTACGCGCAATTCCGCGCCGCTTCAGTTCACTCTTCAGGGCGGGGGTGAAATGGCTGGTAATAAATGACGGACACAGACGGAAACCACGTCGTAGCCAGTGAAATAAACACAAACGTTGGTTAAGCACTGTACCTTCAACCCGGTAGCTACCGTCATAACCAGTAGTCAGTGTGAGTTGATGATAGCGCAGGATCTCCCGTCCTGTTTCGCTGATATCAAGACTGGCAATATCATCATCCACACCATTAAGCTCGCTGAAAGTTGCCGTGGTGGCGGTCAACCCCGGCTGAAAGAGCGTCAGCAAGATCTGGCAGCGGCGCTGGGGAGCCGAAAGGACAGATGGTGGAGCAAGCGTAGGCATCATCTGTAGATCTCCCATAAGCATAATTGATAAGAATAGCTAAAGTTTGCTCAGGGAAATGGCGAAGGGAATGCTAATCATCAGAAATGTTGGCAAGCGTCACAGAATTTTTCTCATCTTAAACTGTTCTGACCAGTGGATTAGCATGTCTTAAGGTGGTTTTGTGAATGATTATCGTGCTAGCGATCATGGGTTAGTTCTGCGGATTCAACGCGCTAAGGATAAAATCCACCATCTGTTCGCGATAAACATCGCCGTGACGATCGGAAAAAGCATCAATGTGTTCGCCATCCGGGATTAGGATCAACCGTTTTGGCTCTTTTGCCAGGCTATACAACTTTTCGCTGTGCTGCCATGGGATAACGTGATCAGCTTTACCGTGAATCAGTAAAAGCGGGATCGGGCTGACGCTGGCGATGTAATTTTCGCCGCTGTAACTCTCATCAAGTAAGTAGCCACTGCCGGGGAGCATCTGGTTGGCGATGGTCGCATAAGAGGCGAATGTGGAGTCGAGGATCACCGCACGTATGCCTTCACGATCACCCTGACCAATAACATCCAGAATATTCGCCCCGCCAATACTCTGCCCGAACAGCACCAGCCGTTGTGGGTTTACATCACTGCGATGGCGCACCACATTGATGGCACTTTGCGTATCGTCCAGCAATCCGGCCTGGGACGGCGTGCCTTTTGATTTACCAAACCCGCGATAATCAAACATAAAAACGTTGAAATTACGCTCGGGTAACCAACTGACCAGCGGCCAGTGGGCGGACATATTTCCGGCATTGCCGTGAGCATGAATAATGGTGGCAATGGCATTTTCAGCGGGGCCAGTTGCAGAAGGGATAAACCAACCATGTAGGCGAGTGCCATCTTTAGCGGTGAATTCTACTGATTCGGCTGACCAGGGATCGGGGCCGTAGATTTTGTCGTCAGGGTAATAGAAAAAATTGATGGCGATGCGCGGTATTAAATAAATGCAGAAGGCAACAACAAAGAGAATAAACAGAATTTTGAGAACGCGTTTGTTCACTGGCAGCGCCATAACCTTTCCTTGCGACTTCTTTATTATCCATTAATCGGGGAAAGATGGTGGGAGAGTGGCGAAAGAAAGTAAAGCGGTGAGGAAGTATTTCGGAATAGCGCCTGAAAGGCGAGGGCGGGTGAGTGACATCACCCGCCAGAGTCATTAACGCTTCAGGGCGTCGCTTAACTCGTCACGCATGTTCGCCAGCATGGCTTTAACAACGCGCGGGTTACCAGCAACGATGTTACCGGTCAGCATGTAGTTATGACCACCGGTGAAGTCGCTGACGATGCCGCCCGCTTCACGAACCAGCAGCTCGCCTGCGGCGAAATCCCACGGACGCAGACCGATTTCAAAGAAACCGTCAACGCGACCCGCAGCAACGTAAGCCAGATCCAGCGCCGCAGAACCGGTACGACGGAAGTCAGCGCATTCGTTGAACAGTTTGCCGACGATGTTGATGTAGGTGGTGGCGTACTGTTTTGCTTTGAACGGGAAGCCGGTCGCCAGAATAGTACCGTCGAGATCGCGAGCGGTGCTGCCGCGCAGACGGTAGCCGTTCAGCTGTGCGCCCTGACCGCGAGTGGCGGTGAACAGTTCGTTACGCATAGGATCGTAAACCACAGCAACTTCAGTGCGGCCTTTGATACGAACGGCGATAGATACCGCGAAGTGCGGCAGACGTTTGATAAAGTTGGTAGTGCCATCCAGTGGATCGATAACCCATTGAACATCCTGATCAGTACCTTCAAGTTCACCGCTTTCTTCGGTGATGATGGTGTGCTGTGGGTAAGATTTACGAATCGTGTCGATAATCACCGCTTCGGCAGCTTTATCTACGTTGGTCACGAAGTCGTTACTGCCTTTCTGGCTCGCTTCTACAGCGTCCGGGGTTTCATAGTTTTTGGCAATTAAATTACCCGCCTTGCGCGCTGCGCGCACGGCGATGTTCAGCATCGGATGCATCGGTCTCTCTCACTGGATGTTAAAGAACGGGAAAACGGCGCAGAGTATAGCAGCGAGATCGGCATCTGTCTTCGTTTTATGATAAGATGCGCGAATAATCTTTAGACGAAGAAAGACAATGCTGCAAAATATTCGAATTGTGCTGGTGGAGACGTCACACACCGGCAATATGGGTTCTGTTGCCCGTGCCATGAAAACAATGGGATTAACCAATCTGTGGTTGGTTAATCCACTGGTGAAACCTGACTCCCAGGCGATTGCCCTGGCAGCAGGGGCCAGCGATGTGATTGGTAATGCTCACATCGTCGATACGCTCGACGAAGCGTTAGCCGGTTGTAGCCTGGTGGTGGGTACCAGCGCACGCTCGCGCACGCTGCCGTGGCCGATGCTCGACCCGCGCGAATGCGGTCTGAAAAGCGTCGCTGAAGCGGCAAATACCCCGGTGGCGCTGGTTTTTGGTCGCGAGCGCGTCGGCTTGACCAATGAAGAGTTGCAGAAATGCCATTATCATGTCGCCATTGCGGCTAACCCGGAATACAGTTCGCTGAACCTGGCGATGGCGGTTCAGGTTATTGCCTATGAAGTGCGCATGGCCTGGCTGGCAACTCAGGAAAATGGCGAGCAGGTTGAGCATGAAGAGACGCCGTATCCGCTGGTCGATGATCTGGAGCGTTTTTATGGTCATCTCGAACAAACGCTGCTGGCAACCGGTTTTATTCGTGAAAACCATCCGGGGCAGGTGATGAATAAATTGCGTCGTTTGTTTACCCGTGCGCGCCCGGAAAGCCAGGAATTGAATATCCTGCGCGGGATTCTGGCTTCTATAGAGCAGCAGAATAAAGGTAATAAGGCCGAATAATAGTGGTTACCTGATGCGACGCTTAACGCGTCGTATCAGGCCTACAGTGCACAGAGCCTCAGGTCGGATAAGGCGTTCACGTCGCATCCGACAACAGGTACAAACGCCACGATAAAAAAATGGCACTGAAGGTTAAATACCCGACTAAATCAGTCAAGTAAATAGTTGACCAATTTACTCGGGAATGTCAGACTTGACCCTGCTATGCAATACCCCCACTTTTACAATAAAAAACCCCGGGCAGGGGCGAGTTTGAGGTGAAGTAAGACATGAGACTGACATCTAAAGGGCGCTATGCCGTGACCGCAATGCTTGACGTTGCGCTCAACTCTGAAGCGGGCCCGGTACCGTTGGCTGATATTTCCGAACGTCAGGGAATTTCCCTTTCTTATCTGGAACAACTGTTTTCCCGTCTGCGTAAAAATGGTCTGGTTTCCAGCGTACGTGGACCAGGCGGTGGTTATCTGTTAGGCAAAGATGCCAGCAGCATCGCCGTTGGCGAAGTGATTAGCGCCGTTGACGAATCTGTAGATGCCACCCGTTGTCAGGGTAAAGGCGGCTGCCAGGGCGGCGATAAATGCCTGACCCACGCGCTATGGCGTGATTTGAGCGACCGTCTCACCGGTTTTCTCAACAACATTACTTTAGGCGAACTGGTTAATAACCAGGAAGTGCTGGATGTGTCTGGTCGTCAGCATACTCACGACGCGCCACGCACCCGCACACAAGACGCGATCGACGTTAAGTTACGCGCTTAATAAAAAGAATTCAGAATCAGGCCGGGGCGTATCGCGCTCCGTAAACACGGTCGTACATCCAGCCGGTAGCCTGGTTCCTTGCATTGAGTGATGTACGGAGTTTATAGAGCAATGAAATTACCGATTTATCTCGACTACTCCGCAACCACGCCGGTGGACCCGCGTGTTGCCGAGAAAATGATGCAGTTTATGACGATGGACGGAACCTTTGGTAACCCGGCCTCCCGTTCTCACCGTTTCGGCTGGCAGGCTGAAGAAGCGGTAGATATCGCCCGTAATCAGATTGCCGATCTGGTCGGCGCTGACCCGCGTGAAATCGTCTTTACCTCTGGTGCAACCGAATCTGACAACCTGGCGATCAAAGGTGCAGCCAACTTTTATCAGAAAAAAGGCAAGCACATCATCACCAGTAAAACCGAACACAAAGCGGTACTGGATACCTGCCGTCAGCTGGAGCGCGAAGGTTTCGAAGTCACCTACCTGGCACCGCAGCGTAATGGCATTATCGACCTGAAAGAACTGGAAGCAGCGATGCGTGACGACACCATCCTCGTTTCCATCATGCACGTAAATAACGAAATCGGCGTGGTGCAGGATATCGCGGCTATCGGCGAAATGTGCCGTGCTCGCGGCATTATCTATCACGTTGATGCAACCCAGAGCGTGGGCAAACTGCCTATCGACCTGAGCCAGTTGAAAGTTGACCTGATGTCATTCTCCGGTCACAAAATCTATGGCCCGAAAGGTATCGGTGCGCTGTATGTGCGTCGTAAACCGCGCGTACGCATCGAAGCGCAAATGCACGGCGGCGGTCACGAGCGCGGTATGCGTTCCGGCACTCTGCCTGTTCACCAGATCGTTGGTATGGGCGAAGCCTATCGCATCGCAAAAGAAGAGATGGCGACCGAGATGGAACGTCTGCGCGGCCTGCGTAACCGTCTGTGGAACGGCATCAAAGATATCGAAGAAGTTTACCTGAACGGTGACCTGGAACACGGCGCGCCGAACATTCTCAACGTCAGCTTCAACTACGTTGAAGGTGAGTCGCTGATTATGGCGCTGAAAGACCTCGCGGTTTCTTCAGGTTCCGCCTGTACGTCAGCAAGCCTCGAACCGTCCTACGTGCTGCGCGCGCTGGGGCTGAACGACGAGCTGGCACATAGCTCTATCCGTTTCTCTTTAGGTCGTTTTACTACTGAAGAAGAGATCGACTACACCATCGAGTTAGTTCGTAAATCCATCGGTCGTCTGCGTGACCTTTCTCCGCTGTGGGAAATGTACAAGCAGGGCGTGGATCTGAACAGCATCGAATGGGCACATCATTAATCGGTATCGGAATCAGGAGAATTTATAATGGCTTACAGCGAAAAAGTTATCGACCATTACGAGAATCCGCGTAACGTGGGTTCCTTTGACAACAACGACGAGAACGTCGGCAGCGGCATGGTGGGTGCACCGGCCTGTGGCGACGTGATGAAGTTGCAGATTAAAGTCAACGATGAAGGTATCATTGAAGACGCGCGTTTTAAAACTTACGGCTGCGGTTCTGCTATCGCTTCCAGCTCCCTGGTCACCGAATGGGTGAAAGGGAAGTCTCTCGACGAAGCGCAGGCGATCAAAAACACCGATATTGCTGAAGAACTTGAACTGCCGCCGGTGAAAATTCACTGTTCTATTCTGGCAGAAGACGCGATCAAAGCCGCCATTGCGGACTATAAAAGCAAACGTGAAGCAAAATAAGAGTTGAGGTTTGGTTATGTCGATTACACTGAGCGACAGTGCAGCAGCGCGAGTAAATACCTTTCTGGCTAACCGCGGCAAAGGGTTTGGCCTGCGTCTGGGCGTGAGAACCTCCGGATGTTCAGGTATGGCTTATGTACTGGAATTTGTTGACGAACCGACGCCGGAAGACATCGTGTTTGAAGACAAAGGCGTGAAAGTCGTGGTCGATGGCAAAAGCCTGCAATTTCTGGACGGTACGCAGCTGGACTTCGTAAAAGAAGGCCTGAACGAAGGGTTTAAATTCACCAACCCGAACGTCAAAGATGAGTGTGGTTGCGGCGAAAGCTTCCACGTTTGATGCGCATACCGATAACCCCACCGTGGTCGCCTGCGCGTGGGGTTTGTTTTACCTGATTCGCCGTTATCGCGGCGGATCGCAGCCCTGAGAATGTTATGGATTACTTCACCCTCTTTGGCTTGCCTGCCCGTTATCAACTCGATACCCAGGCGCTGAGCCTGCGTTTTCAGGATCTACAACGTCAGTATCATCCTGATAAATTCGCCAGCGGAAGCCAGGCGGAACAACTCGCCGCCGTACAGCAATCTGCAACCATTAACCAGGCCTGGCAAACGCTGCGTCATCCGTTAATGCGCGCGGAATATTTGCTTTCTTTGCACGGTTTTGATCTCGCCAGCGAGCAGCATACTGTGCGCGACACCGCGTTCCTGATGGAACAGCTGGAACTGCGCGAAGAACTGGACGAGATCGAACAGGCGAAAGATGAAGCGCGGCTGGAAAGCTTTATCAAACGTGTGAAAAAGATGTTTGATACCCGCCATCAGTTGATGGTTGAACAGTTAGACAACGAGACGTGGGACGCGGCGGCGGATACCGTGCGTAAGCTGCGTTTTCTCGATAAACTGCGAAGCAGTGCCGAACAACTCGAAGAAAAACTGCTCGATTTTTAATTTCTGGAAGCTAAACATGGCCTTATTACAAATTAGTGAACCTGGTTTGAGTGCTGCGCCGCATCAGCGTCGTCTGGCGGCCGGTATTGACCTGGGCACAACCAACTCGCTGGTGGCGACAGTGCGCAGCGGTCAGGCCGAAACGTTAGCCGACCATGAAGGCCGTCACCTGCTGCCGTCTGTTGTTCACTATCAACAGCAAGGGCATTCGGTGGGTTATGACGCGCGTACTAACGCAGCGCTTGACACCGCCAACACCATTAGTTCTGTTAAACGCCTGATGGGGCGCTCGCTGGCTGATATCCAGCAACGCTATCCGCATCTGCCTTATCAATTCCAGGCCAGCGAAAACGGCCTGCCGATGATTGAAACGGCGGCGGGGCTGCTGAACCCGGTGCGCGTTTCTGCGGACATCCTCAAAGCACTGGCGGCGCGGGCAACTGAAGCCCTGGCAGGCGAGCTGGATGGTGTAGTTATCACCGTTCCGGCGTACTTTGACGATGCCCAGCGTCAGGGCACCAAAGACGCGGCGCGTCTGGCGGGCCTTCACGTCCTGCGCTTACTTAACGAACCGACCGCTGCGGCTATCGCCTACGGGCTGGATTCCGGTCAGGAAGGCGTGATCGCCGTTTATGACCTCGGTGGCGGGACGTTTGATATTTCCATTCTGCGCTTAAGTCGCGGCGTGTTCGAAGTGCTGGCGACCGGCGGTGATTCCGCGCTCGGCGGCGATGATTTCGACCATCTGCTGGCGGATTACATTCGCGAGCAGGCGGGCATTCCTGATCGTAGCGATAACCGCGTTCAGCGTGAACTGCTGGATGCTGCCATTGCGGCCAAAATCGCGCTGAGCGATGCGGACTCCGTGACCGTTAACGTTGCGGGCTGGCAGGGCGAAATCAGCCGTGAACAATTCAACGAACTGATCGCGCCACTGGTAAAACGAACCTTACTGGCTTGTCGTCGTGTGCTGAAAGACGCTGGCGTTGAGGCTGATGAAGTGATGGAAGTGGTGATGGTTGGCGGTTCTACTCGCGTGCCGCTGGTGCGTGAACGAGTAGGCGAATTTTTCGGTCGTCCACCGCTGACTTCTATCGACCCGGATAAAGTCGTCGCTATTGGCGCGGCGATTCAGGCGGATATTCTGGTGGGTAACAAGCCGGACAGCGAAATGCTGTTGCTGGATGTGATCCCGCTGTCGCTGGGCCTCGAAACGATGGGCGGCCTGGTGGAGAAAGTGATTCCGCGTAATACCACTATTCCGGTGGCGCGCGCTCAGGATTTCACCACCTTTAAAGATGGTCAGACGGCGATGTCTATCCATGTAATGCAGGGTGAGCGCGAACTGGTGCAGGACTGCCGCTCGCTGGCGCGTTTTGCGCTGCGTGGTATTCCGGCGCTACCGGCTGGCGGCGCGCATATTCGCGTGACGTTCCAGGTCGATGCCGACGGTCTTTTGAGCGTGACGGCGATGGAGAAATCCACCGGCGTTGAGGCATCTATTCAGGTCAAACCGTCCTACGGTCTGACCGACAGCGAAATCGCCTCGATGATTAAAGACTCAATGAGCTATGCCGAGCAGGACGTAAAAGCCCGTATGCTGGCAGAACAAAAAGTAGAAGCGGCGCGTGTGCTGGAAAGTTTGCACGGCGCGCTGGCTGCTGATGCCGCGCTGTTAAGCACCGCAGAGCGTCAGGTCATTGACGATGCTGCCGCTCACCTGAGTGAAGTGGCGCAGGGCGATGATGTTGACGCTATCGAACAAGCGATTAAAAACGTAGACAAACAAACCCAGGATTTCGCCGCTCGCCGCATGGACCAGTCGGTTCGTCGTGCGCTGAAAGGCCATTCCGTGGACGAGGTTTAATATGCCAAAGATTGTTATTTTGCCTCATCAGGATCTCTGCCCTGATGGCGCTGTTCTGGAAGCGAATAGTGGTGAAACCATTCTCGACGTTGCGCTGCGTAACGGTATCGAGATTGAACACGCCTGTGAAAAATCCTGTGCTTGCACCACCTGCCACTGCATCGTTCGCGAAGGTTTTGACTCGCTGCCGGAAAGCTCAGAGCAGGAAGACGACATGCTGGACAAAGCCTGGGGACTGGAGCCGGAAAGCCGTTTAAGCTGCCAGGCGCGCGTTACCGACGAAGATTTAGTGGTCGAAATCCCGCGTTACACTATCAACCATGCGCGTGAGCATTAACAGAGGTTAGTATGGGACTTAAGTGGACCGATAGTCGCGAAATTGGCGAAGCACTGTACGATGCGTATCCCGATCTTGATCCGAAAACGGTTCGATTCACCGATATGCATCAGTGGATTTGCGATCTGGAAGATTTCGACGACGACCCGCAGGCATCCAACGAAAAAATCCTCGAAGCGATTTTGTTAGTCTGGCTGGACGAAGCCGAGTGATTTCCGCGTCATGCTTCACGCCGCAGATGCGTTGGCTGCGCTCGTTCACCCCAGTCACATAGTTATCTATGCTCCTGGGGCTTCACTCACTTGCCGCGTGATTCGGCCTTTTGGCCTCACCCCTCCGGGGCCAGCGCAAGCGCTGTTCAAAACGCAATGCGTTTTGTCCTGCAACGCGAATCATTTAGCGGAAAAATCCTGGGGCTGCCAACTGGCGGCCCTTTTACAAAGAAGGATAACTAAAATGACAGAAGCGATGAAGATTACCCTCTCTACCCAACCTGCCGACGCGCGCTGGGGAGAAAAAGCGACTTACAGCATTAATAATGATGGCATTACCCTGCATTTGAACGGGGCAGACGATCTGGGGCTGATCCAGCGTGCGGCGCGCAAGATTGACGGTCTGGGCATCAAGCATGTTCAGTTAAGCGGTGAAGACTGGGATGCGGATCGCTGCTGGGCATTCTGGCAAGGTTACAAAGCCCCGAAAGGCACACGTAAAGTGGAGTGGCCGGATCTGGACGATGCCCAACGGCAGGAACTGGATAACCGCCTGATGATCATCGACTGGGTGCGTGACACCATCAACGCACCGGCGGAAGAACTGGGGCCATCGCAACTGGCACAGCGTGCTGTTGATCTGATCAGCAATGTCGCGGGCGATCGTGTGACTTACCGGATCACCAAAGGCGAAGATCTGCGTGATCAAGGTTATATGGGGCTGCACACGGTCGGACGCGGTTCAGAACGTTCTCCGGTATTGCTGGCGCTGGATTACAACCCGACTGGCGATAAAGAAGCGCCAGTGTATGCGTGCCTGGTTGGTAAAGGCATCACCTTTGATTCCGGCGGCTACAGTATCAAACAGACCGCATTTATGGACTCGATGAAGTCGGACATGGGCGGCGCGGCAACGGTTACCGGGGCGCTGGCGTTTGCCATTACGCGCGGACTGAACAAGCGCGTGAAGCTGTTCCTCTGCTGTGCGGATAACCTGATCAGCGGCAACGCGTTCAAACTGGGCGATATTATTACCTATCGCAACGGTAAAAAAGTTGAAGTGATGAACACTGATGCCGAAGGGCGTCTGGTGCTGGCCGATGGCCTGATTGATGCCAGTGCGCAGAAACCGGAACTGATCATTGATGCGGCGACCCTCACCGGGGCGGCGAAAACTGCGCTGGGTAATGATTATCACGCGCTGTTCAGTTTTGACGATGCGCTTGCCGGTCGCTTGCTGGCGAGTGCCGCGCAGGAGAATGAACCGTTCTGGCGTCTGCCGCTGGCGGAGTTCCACCGCAGCCAGCTGCCGTCTAACTTTGCCGAACTGAACAATACCGGAAGCGCGGCGTACCCGGCAGGCGCGAGCACGGCGGCGGGCTTCCTGTCGCACTTTGTTGAGAACTATCAGCAAGGCTGGCTGCATATCGACTGCTCGGCGACTTACCGTAAAGCGCCGGTTGAACAGTGGTCTGCGGGTGCTACGGGACTTGGTGTGCGCACGATTGCTAATCTGTTAACGGCGTAAACTAATATGCCGGATGCGGCGTAAACGCCTTATCCGGCCTACAAATTGCGAAAATCCAATAGATTGCGACTCCCTTGTAGGCCTGATAAGCGTGGCGTATCAGGTACTTGTGCCCCGAACGTTGAATGAATTGTGGTTCTTATGTCCGAAACAAAAAATGAACTTGAAGACCTGCTGGAAAAAGCAGCAACCGAACCGGCGCACCGCCCGGCCTTTTTCCGTACTCTACTGGAATCCACCGTCTGGGTGCCTGGTACGGCGGCGCAGGGCGAGGCTGTGGTTGAAGATAGCGCGCTTGATTTACAGCACTGGGAAAAAGAAGACGGCACCAGCGTCATTCCTTTTTTCACCTCGTTAGAAGCACTTCAACAGGTGGTTGAAGACGAACAGGCATTTGTCGTAATGCCCGTTCGCACATTGTTTGAGATGACCCTTGGCGAAACGCTCTTCCTTAATGCCAAACTGCCAACCGGTAAAGAATTTATGCCGCGTGAAATCAGTTTGTTGATTGGTGAAGAAGGAAATCCGCTGAGCAGCCAGGAAGTACTGGAGGGCGGTGAATCGCTGATATTATCGGAAGTCGCAGAGCCACCAGCACAAATGATTGATTCACTCACCACCTTATTTAAAACTATTAAGCCGGTGAAGCGTGCTTTTATTTGTTCAATTAAAGAGAACGAAGAGGCACAGCCTAATTTACTTATTGGCATTGAAGCCGATGGTGATATCGAAGAAATTATTCAGGCGGCGGGAAGTGTAGCGACCGATACATTACCTGGCGATGAACCCATCGATATTTGTCAGGTGAAAAAAGGGGAAAAAGGAATTAGCCACTTTATTACCGAACATATTGCGCCATTCTATGAACGTCGCTGGGGTGGTTTTTTGCGTGACTTTAAACAGCATCGGATAATCTAAAATATGCCGCCCCAAAGGGCGGCATTCGGGCTTACTTGCTGCTCTGAAGTTTGTTAACCACCAGTAAATTGTTGCCGGAGAGACTCCGGTTATTATTTACCTCGGTTAACAGCGCACCAGAAACAATAAGTACGATACAAAAGCACCGTATCTTCATTGTGCGGTCCATGCGAAGACCGCATCACGACAGCACCACTGGCGATATTGCCGCGATAGCAAGCGCTGAGACGCGCTTGCTCTAACGGTCGCGGAACATCCTTTCCTTAAGCCAGCGCCCGCTTGCGAGACGGCGGAAAGGGCCGCAGTGGATAATACACTAACAGAACAATAATAACTCTCTTTTGCTTGACAAAAAGAGGGTTACTGGCGAGTATTGTCTCCGCTGAGACGCGCTTGCATTACTACGGTAATACAACCTGCTGGAAAGGCCGCGAACCGGACCAGCAACAAAAAACCGCCTGATTTTGGCGGTTTTTTGTTGTTTAAAGAAAGTGAAGTTACACGTTTAACTAATATCTTTTACCAGTTAGTATATTTTAATATTAAGCGGGATTTGTTTATATTTGTCTGAATTCGGACTGATAAGCCAAATGAATTCAAAATCTATCCTTTTTTATCTACTTGACATCGTTGATGCATAAAGCGAGTATTGAGTAGACGAGATACACTTGCAGTAATACAACCTGCTGGAAAGGCCGCGAACCAGACCAGCAATAAAAAACCGCCAAATTCGGCGGTTTTTTATTGCCTGTAAAAAGCTTATTTTACGGGCTCAACCGGTAAATCTGCTCGTGCGCCCCATTCACTCCATGCGCCGTCGTACAGTTTCACGTTTGGCACATCAAGTGTCGCGAGTGCCAATAAAACCACGGCTGCCGTTACACCAGAGCCGCAGCTGACGATAATCGGTTTGTCATAGCTGACGCCGCGACCAAAAAATATCGCATCCAGTTCATCGGTCGTTTTTAGTTCGCCTTCGCGCACCAGTTCCGTCCACGGAACGTTCAATGCACCGGGAATATGTCCGCGACGTAAACCTGGGCGAGGTTCATCAACTTCTGCGTTAAAACGTGCAGCCGGGCGGGCATCGATAATTTGCGCCGTATTTTCATGGCTTGCCAATAACACATCGGTGACTTTCACCACGGCTTCAGGATTAAACGCGGCGTTAAACTCTCCTTCCGGCAGTTCTACTGCGCCTTCTTCTAATAGCAGATCATCACGCTGCCAGCCTGCAAGTCCACCACCCAGAATCGACACTTTCTCTACACCAAAGGTGCGCAGCATCCACCATGCTCGTGGGGCTGAGAAAAGATTACCTTCGTCATAGACAATCAGGTGCTTATCCTGGTTAACGCCTAATTCACGCATCGCCACGGCGAACGTTTCCGGGCGCGGCAGCATGTGTGGAAGCGGGGAAGTGTGATCAGAAAGCGCTTCTATATCAAAAAACACTGCGCCGGGAATATGTCCATTCAGATACTCCTGAGCAACGTTACGATCTTCCTGTCCAGGCGACGCCATGCGGGCATCGATAATCTGAATTTCCGGGTCATCAATATGTTCGGCGAGCCAGTCGGCTCCTACAAACCATGTCGTGGACATAGGCATCTCCATTTTTGCCGGGGTTAGGCTAAATTGTCGGATGTTTAGTGAAAGGCGACAAGCAAAAGAGGCTGATTTGGCTGTCTGAGCCACAATTCTCACTAAAATTCGGATTGTATGGGCGTGATACTGAATTACATAACGTAAATTCTCACGCATAATAATTATTCGACGTTGCTAACGGGCCATTGTGGCAGGGATGAAAAATGAAAAAGTTACGCGTAGCCGCCTGCATGCTAATGCTGGCGCTGGCAGGGTGCGACAACAACGATAACGCGCCAACAGCGGTGAAAAAAGATGCGCCTTCTGAAGTTACTAAAGCGGCCTCTTCAGAAAACGTGAGTTCAGCAAAACTTTCCGCGCCGGAGCGACAAAAACTGGCCCAACAGAGTGCCGGTAAGGCGCTGACATTGCTGGATCTCTCTGAAGTTCAACTTGATGGCGCAGCCACGCTGGTGCTGACGTTCTCCATTCCTCTCGACCCGGATCAGGATTTCTCACGCGTTATCCATGTCGTCGATAAGAAAATCGGCAAAGTGGATGGTGCCTGGGAGCTGTCAGATAATCTTAAAGAGTTGCGTTTACGCCACCTCGAACCGAAACGTGATTTGATCGTTACTATTGGCAAGGAAGTCAAAGCACTCAACAACGCAACCTTCAGTAAAGATTATGAAAAAACTATAACTACCCGCGACATCCAACCCAGCGTCGGTTTTGCCAGCCGTGGTTCGCTGCTGCCTGGCAAAGTCGTTGAAGGGCTGCCGGTAATGGCGCTCAACGTTAATAATGTCGATGTTAACTTCTTCCGCGTTAAGCCAGAATCTCTGCCAGCATTCATTAGCCAATGGGAATACCGCAATTCGCTGGCGAACTGGCAGTCAGACAAACTGCTGCAGATGGCGGATCTGGTCTACACCGGACGGTTTGATCTCAATCCTGCGCGTAACACCCGTGAAAAATTATTGCTGCCGCTGGGCGATATCAAACCGCTTCAGCAGGCGGGCGTGTATCTGGCTGTGATGAATCAGGCTGGACGTTACGATTACAGTAATCCCGCGACGCTGTTTACGTTAAGTGATATCGGCGTTTCAGCTCACCGTTATCACAATCGTCTGGATATCTTTACCCAAAGTCTGGAAAACGGCGCGGCCCAGCAAGGAATTGAAGTCTCTTTATTAAATGAGAAAGGGCAGACTCTGACTCAGGCAACCAGTGACGCTCAGGGGCATGTGCAGCTGGAAAATGATAAAAACGCGGCATTACTGTTGGCGCGTAAAGACGGTCAGACAACGCTACTCGATTTAAAACTTCCGGCGCTGGACTTAGCAGAATTTAACATTGCTGGCGCGCCAGGCTATAGCAAACAGTTTTTCATGTTTGGCCCACGCGATCTTTATCGCCCAGGTGAAACGGTAATCCTCAATGGTTTGCTGCGTGATGCAGACGGTAAAGCGTTGCCCAATCAACCCATCAAGTTAGACGTGATTAAACCCGATGGGCAGGTACTCAGGAGCGTCGTTAGTCAGCCGGAGAATGGCCTCTACAACTTTACCTGGCCACTCGATAGCAATGCGGCAACCGGTATGTGGCATATTCGCGCTAACACGGGCGATAACCAGTATCGGATGTGGGATTTCCACGTCGAAGATTTTATGCCAGAGCGCATGGCGCTGAATCTGACCGGTGAGAAAACCCCGCTAACGCCGAAAGATGAAGTGAAATTCTCCGTGGTGGGATACTACCTGTACGGTGCGCCTGCTAATGGTAATACTTTGCAAGGGCAACTTTTCCTGCGCCCACTGCGTGAAGCTGTGTCAGCCTTACCTGGTTTTGAATTCGGCGATATAGCTGCCGAAAATCTTTCCCGCACGCTGGATGAAGTTCAGTTGACGCTGGATGATAAAGGGCGCGGCGAAGTTTCTACAGAAAGCCAGTGGAAGGAAACGCATTCCCCATTACAGGTTATTTTCCAGGGTAGTTTGCTGGAATCGGGCGGTCGCCCGGTGACGCGCCGCGCTGAGCAGGCTATCTGGCCTGCCGATGCATTGCCGGGGATCCGTCCGCAGTTCGCCTCGAAATCGGTTTACGATTATCGTACTGACAGCACGGTGAAACAGCCCATTGTTGATGAAGGCAGTAACGCCGCTTTTGACATCGTTTATAGCGATGCGCAAGGCGTGAAAAAAGCCGTGTCGGGCTTGCAGGTGCGCCTGATTCGCGAACGCCGCGATTACTACTGGAACTGGTCAGAAGATGAAGGCTGGCAGTCACAGTTTGATCAAAAAGATCTGATCGAAAATGAACAAACTCTGGATCTGAAAGCGGACGAAACCGGCAAGGTCAGTTTTCCGGTAGAGTGGGGCGCTTATCGTCTGGAAGTCAAAGCGCCGAATGAAGCGGTCAGTAGTGTTCGTTTCTGGGCTGGCTATAGCTGGCAGGACAACAGCGACGGGAGCGGTGCCGTGCGACCCGACCGTGTCACGCTGAAACTGGATAAAGCCAGTTATCGCCCTGGCGACACCATTAAGTTGCATATCGCCGCGCCAACGGCGGGTAAAGGTTATGCGATGGTCGAGTCCAGTGAAGGGCCGCTGTGGTGGCAAGAGATTGATGTTCGGGCTCAAGGGCTGGATCTGACGATTCCGGTCGATAAAACCTGGAATCGTCATGATCTGTATTTAAGTACGCTGGTGGTACGTCCTGGCGATAAATCTCGCTCCGCGACGCCAAAACGCGCGGTTGGTGTGTTGCATCTGCCGCTTGGCGATGAAAACCGTCGCCTCGATCTGGCGCTGGAAACACCAGCAAAAATGCGTCCCAATCAACCATTAACCGTGAAAATTAAAGCCAGCACTAAAAATGGCGAGAAGCCTAAACAGGTGAATGTGCTGGTGTCTGCCGTTGATAGTGGTGTGCTGAATATTACTGACTACGTCACGCCAGATCCGTGGCAGGCGTTCTTTGGTCAGAAACGCTATGGCGCAGACATTTACGATATTTACGGTCAGGTTATTGAAGGTCAGGGGCGTCTGGCAGCTCTGCGTTTCGGTGGCGATGGTGATGAGCTGAAACGTGGTGGTAAACCGCCGGTCAATCACGTCAATATTGTCGCGCAGCAGGCGCTGCCGGTAACGCTCAACGAACAGGGTGAAGGCTCGGTTACACTGCCGATTGGCGATTTTAACGGTGAATTGCGCGTCATGGCGCAAGCCTGGACGGCAGATGACTTCGGTAGCAACGAAAGGAAAGTGATAGTTGCCGCACCGGTGATTGCTGAACTGAACATGCCGCGTTTTATGGCGAGTGGCGATACCTCGCGCCTGACGCTGGATATCACTAATCTTACCGATAAACCGCAAAAACTAAACGTTGCCCTGACCGCCAGTGGTTTGCTTGAACTGGTCAGCGATTCACCCGCAGCCGTTGAATTAGCGCCAGGCGTACGTACTACGCTGTTTATCCCGGTGCGAGCATTGCAAGGTTATGGCGATGGAGAAATTCAGGCCTCCATTAGTGGGTTAGCGTTACCAGGTGAAACCGTTGCCGACCAGCATAAGCAGTGGAAAATCGGCGTCCGTCCAGCGTTCCCGGCACAAACGGTTAATTACGGTACGGCGTTGCAGCCTGGTGAAACCTGGGCGCTCCCGGCGGATGGATTGCAAAACTTCTCGCCTGTTACGCTGCAAGGTCAGCTATTGTTGAGCGGCAAACCACCGCTGAACATCGCACGTTATATCAAAGAGTTAAAAGCGTATCCGTACGGCTGTCTCGAGCAAACCGCCAGCGGCCTGTTCCCGTCACTTTATACCAACGCAGCCCAACTGCAGTCGTTGGGCATCAAAGGCGACAGTGATGAGAAACGCCGTGCATCGGTCGATATCGGTATTTCCCGTTTGCTGCAAATGCAACGTGATAACGGCGGCTTTGCGCTGTGGGATAAAAACGGTGACGAAGAGTACTGGCTGACGGCTTACGTGATGGATTTCCTGGTCCGCGCAGGCGAACAGGGTTACAGCGTGCCGACAGACGCCATTAACCGGGGTAATGAGCGTCTGCTGCGCTATTTACAAGATCCGGGCATGATGTCGATCCCGTACGCGGATAATCTCAAAGCCAGTAAATTCGCCGTACAGTCTTACGCTGCGCTGGTGTTGGCCCGTCAGCAAAAGGTACCGCTGGGTGCGCTGCGTGAAATCTGGGAGCATCGTGCAGATGCCGCTTCTGGTTTACCGCTGCTGCAACTTGGCGTTGCGCTGAAAACCATGGGTGATGCGACGCGTGGTGAAGAAGCAATTGCGTTGGCGCTGAAAACGCCGCGTAATAGTGATGAGCGGATATGGCTGGGTGATTACGGTAGTCCACTGCGCGACAACGCGTTGATGCTCTCCTTGCTGGAAGAAAATAAACTGCTACCCGATGAGCAGAACACTTTGCTGAACACGCTTTCGCAGCAGGCATTTGGTGAACGCTGGCTATCGACCCAGGAAAGTAACGCGTTGTTCCTGGCTGCCCGTACGGTTCAGGATTTACCCGGTAAATGGCAGGCGCAAACCTCTTTCTCAGCTGAGCCGCTGACAGGCGAGAAAGCGCAAAACAGTAATCTGAATAGCGATCAACTTGCTACCTTACAGGTGACCAACAGTGGCGATCAGCCGTTATGGCTGCGTGTGGATGCCAGCGGTTATCCTCAATCCGCACCTTTACCGGCGAACAATGTGCTGCAAATCGAGCGTCATATTCTTGGTACTGATGGTAAGAGCAAATCGCTGGACTCGTTACGTAGCGGCGATCTGGTGCTGGTCTGGTTGCAGGTAAAAGCCAGTAACAGCGTGCCGGATGCGTTAGTCGTGGATCTGCTGCCTGCGGGTCTGGAACTGGAAAACCAGAATCTGGCGAACGGTAGCGCCAGCCTGGAGCAAAGTGGTGGCGAAGTGCAGAACTTACTGAACCAGATGCAGCAGGCGAGTATTAAGCACATTGAGTTCCGTGACGATCGCTTTGTGGCGGCGGTTGCCGTTGATGAATACCAACCGGTAACGCTGGTGTATCTGGCGCGGGCGGTGACGCCGGGAACGTATCAGGTGCCGCAGCCTATGGTGGAATCGATGTATGTTCCCCAATGGCGGGCGACCGGCGCGGCTGAAGATTTGCTGATTGTCAGACCGTAAATGCCTCGCCAGTTAACAAAACGCGGCTGCTGGATAATGCTGGCAGCTGCGCCCTTTCTCCTTTTTCTTGCAGCGTGGGGAGCTGATAAACTCTGGCCTCTACCGCTGCATGAAGTCAATCCCGCACGCGTGGTTGTGGCGCAGGATGGGACGCCGCTCTGGCGCTTTGCCGATGCGGACGGCATCTGGCGTTATCCGGTAACAATCGAAGATGTTTCTCCACGTTACCTTGAAGCGCTGATCAATTATGAAGATCGCTGGTTCTGGAAGCATCCGGGGGTGAATCCATTCTCGGTGGCGCGCGCAGCATGGCAAGATCTCACTTCGGGAAGAGTTATTTCCGGTGGCAGCACGCTCACTATGCAGGTTGCTCGTCTGCTTGATCCTCACCCCAAAACATTTGGCGGCAAAATTCGCCAGCTCTGGCGCGCGTTGCAACTGGAGTGGCATCTGTCTAAGCGTGAAATTCTGACCTTGTATCTTAACCGCGCTCCGTTTGGCGGTACGTTGCAGGGGATCGGTGCGGCAAGTTGGGCTTATCTCGGAAAATCGCCTGCGAATTTAAGCTATTCCGAGGCGGCAATGCTGGCGGTTTTGCCGCAAGCTCCCAGCCGTCTTCGCCCGGATCGTTGGCCGGAGCGTGCCGAAGCCGCGCGTAATAAAGTGCTCGAACGGATGGCCGTGCAAGGTGTGTGGTCCCGTGAGCAGGTAAAAGAGTCAAGGGAAGAACCCATCTGGCTGGCACCCCGACAAATGCCGCAACTGGCACCGCTGTTTTCGCGCATGATGCTCGGTAAAAGCAAAAGCGACAAAATCGTTACGACGCTGGATGCCGGTCTTCAACGACGTCTGGAAGAACTGGCGCAAAACTGGAAAGGACGATTACCACCGCGCAGCTCACTGGCGATGATCGTGGTTGACCATACCGATATGCGTGTTCGCGGTTGGGTGGGATCGGTTGATCTCAACGATGATTCACGCTTTGGTCATGTTGATATGGTCAATGCGATCCGATCGCCAGGATCGGTGCTCAAACCGTTTGTTTACGGTCTGGCGCTGGATGAAGGCTTGATCCATCCGGCATCGCTGTTGCAAGACGTCCCCCGGCGCACCGGTGATTATCGACCAGGTAACTTTGACAGCGGTTTTCATGGCCCGATCAGCATGAGCGAGGCGCTGGTGCGCTCGCTGAATTTACCAGCTGTGCAGGTGCTGGAAGCCTATGGTCCGAAACGGTTTACGGCAAAGTTACGCAATGTTGGATTGCCGTTATATTTGCCCAACGGTGCTGCACCGAATCTTTCGCTCATTCTCGGCGGCGCTGGTGCAAAACTGGAAGATATGGCGGCAGCGTATACCGCGTTTGCTCGCCACGGCAAGGCAGGTAAATTGCGCTTACAGCCTGACGATCCGCTGCTTGAACGGCCTTTAATGTCGTCGGGGGCTGCGTGGATCATTCGCCGGATTATGGCTGATGAAGCGCAACCCTTGCCGGATGGTGCCTTGCCGCGCGTCGCCCCACTGGCATGGAAAACGGGCACCAGCTATGGCTATCGTGATGCCTGGGCGATTGGGGTTAACGCTCGCTATGTCATTGGGATCTGGACTGGCAGACCGGACGGCACGCCCGTTGTTGGTCAGTTTGGCTTTGCCAGCGCCGTACCATTGTTGAATCAGGTTAATAATATCTTACTGTCGCGCAGTGCGAATCTGCCGGAAGACCCACGTCCTGACTCTGTAAGTCGTGGCGTTATCTGCTGGCCGGGCGGACAGTCTTTGCCGGAAGGTGACGGTAACTGCCGCCGCCGCCTGGCAACCTGGCTGCTGGACGGGAGTCAGCCGCCAACTCTATTACTGCCGGAGCAGGAAGGCATTAATGGCATTCGTTTCCCCATCTGGCTGGATGAAAACGGCAAACGTGTTGCCGCTGATTGCCCTCAGGCGCGACAAGAAATGATAAATGTCTGGCCGCTACCGCTGGAACCCTGGTTGCCCGCATCAGAACGCCGCGCTGTGCGCTTACCACCGGCCTCGACAATTTGCCCGCCATACGGTCACGATGCACAACTCCCACTGCAGCTGACAGGTGTTCGCGATGGCGCGATTATTAAACGTTTACCGGGCGCAGCGGAAGCGACTTTGCCGTTGCAATCAAGTGGAGGGGCAGGTGAACGCTGGTGGTTTCTAAACGGCGAACCGTTAACTGAACGCGGGCGCAACGTGACCCTGCATTTGACGGATAAAGGCGATTATCAATTGCTGGTGATGGATGACGTGGGGCAAATCGCGACAGTGAAATTTGTCATGCAATAGTCTGTTTTGTCCCTGATTGTTGCTTAAACTAGGTTTATTTTAAAAAAATGTTACTTTCATCAATAGTCAACGGCCCTGTTGCTCATTATAATCCGCGCCATCTCGTACGCTGGTACAGACAACAACAGAACAATTTACAGAGGTAAAAATGGCTATTGAACGTACTTTTTCCATCATCAAACCGAACGCGGTAGCAAAAAACGTCATTGGTAATATCTTTGCGCGCTTTGAAGCTGCAGGGTTCAAAATTGTCGGCACCAAAATGCTGCACCTGACCGTTGAACAGGCTCGTGGCTTTTATGCTGAACACGATGGAAAACCGTTCTTTGATGGTCTGGTTGAATTCATGACTTCTGGCCCGATCGTTGTTTCCGTGCTGGAAGGTGAAAATGCTGTTCAGCGTCATCGCGATCTGCTGGGCGCGACCAATCCGGCAAATGCACTGGCCGGTACTCTGCGTGCTGATTACGCCGACAGCCTGACCGAAAATGGTACCCACGGTTCTGATTCCGTCGAATCTGCCGCTCGCGAAATCGCTTATTTCTTCGGCGAAGGCGAAGTGTGCCCGCGCACCCGTTAATAATTTCGTAAATGCCGCGTGCAAACGTGGCATCCGTGCGCCAGAATTTGTACAATGCAGCGCCCCCGGACGAGCAGCCGCTCACCGGGGCGTTTCTTTTTTCAACCCTCCAGGGGCCATAACGTGTAATAACGAGGCCGGAATAGCATATGTCTGAACAATTAGTCACACCTGAAAACGTCACCACGAAAGATGGAAAAATCAACCTGCTGGATCTCAACCGTCAGCAGATGCGGGAGTTTTTTAAAGATTTAGGTGAAAAACCCTTCCGCGCCGATCAGGTGATGAAGTGGATGTATCACTATTGCTGCGACAACTTTGATGAGATGACCGACATCAACAAAGTGTTGCGCGGCAAACTGAAAGAGGTGGCGGAGATCCGCGCACCGGAAGTGGTTGAAGAACAGCGTTCATCTGACGGCACCATTAAATGGGCAATTGCCGTTGGCGATCAGCGCGTCGAAACGGTGTATATCCCGGAAGACGACCGTGCCACGCTCTGCGTCTCTTCGCAGGTGGGGTGTGCGCTGGAGTGTAAATTCTGTTCCACCGCCCAGCAGGGCTTTAACCGCAACCTGCGGGTATCGGAAATTATCGGCCAGGTGTGGCGTGCAGCGAAAATCGTCGGCGCAGCAAAAGTCACCGGTCAGCGCCCAATCACTAACGTAGTGATGATGGGCATGGGCGAGCCGCTGCTCAACCTGAACAATGTCGTTCCGGCGATGGAAATCATGCTTGATGATTTCGGTTTTGGCCTGTCTAAACGTCGCGTGACGCTTTCCACTTCCGGTGTAGTTCCGGCGCTGGATAAACTGGGCGATATGATCGACGTTGCACTGGCAATTTCCCTGCACGCGCCGAACGACGAAATTCGTGACGAAATTGTGCCGATCAACAAAAAGTACAATATCGAAACGTTCCTTGCTGCGGTGCGCCGTTATCTGGAGAAATCCAACGCCAATCAGGGCCGAGTCACTATTGAATACGTGATGCTTGACCACGTTAACGACGGCACTGAACACGCGCACCAACTGGCGGAGCTACTGAAAGATACGCCGTGTAAGATCAACCTGATCCCGTGGAACCCGTTCCCTGGCGCGCCGTATGGACGCAGTTCGAACAGCCGTATCGACCGTTTCTCAAAAGTGCTGATGAGCTACGGTTTCACCACTATTGTGCGTAAAACTCGTGGTGATGATATCGATGCTGCCTGTGGTCAGTTGGCGGGCGATGTTATCGACCGTACGAAACGTACCCTGCGTAAACGGATGCAGGGTGAAGCCATCGATATTAAAGCGGTCTGATAGCCATTACGCCACGGTTACTTTATGTACCGTGGCGTAATCTTTTATGAATGAAGTATTAAGTTGCAATTGTCTGGTCAATATTAACGGTGCGTTTTTGCTGACTTTAAGGCAGTATGTAACGATGCAACAGTAAGTTAGCCTTAGTGAATGTGGGCTTTGTCACGAGCACACAGACGGTCTTATACTGTATGATAACGGTTAACTTAACGGATGTTTCGCGGTGTGGGTGAGCATGATGGTTCACCGGCATCTCAATTCTCATTTAAACGTACCTGCAGCGAATGAATACTGAAGCCACGCACGACCAAAATGAAGCACTTACTACCGGCGCTCGCCTGCGTAATGCTCGCGAACAACTAGGACTTAGTCAGCAGGCCGTTGCCGAGCGACTTTGCCTGAAGGTTTCCACGGTACGCGACATTGAAGAAGATAAGGCACCCGCCGATCTTGCTTCAACATTCCTGCGCGGATATATCCGCTCTTATGCGCGTCTGGTACATATTCCAGAAGAAGAACTGCTGCCAGGGCTGGAAAAGCAGGCTCCACTACGGGCTGCAAAAGTTGCGCCGATGCAGAGTTTTTCCCTCGGTAAACGCCGCAAAAAACGCGACGGCTGGCTGATGACCTTCACCTGGCTGGTGTTGTTTGTGGTTATCGGCCTGAGCGGTGCCTGGTGGTGGCAAGACCACAAAGCTCAGCAGGAAGAGATCACCACTATGGCCGATCAATCTTCGGCGGAACTGAGCAGTAATAGCGAGCAGGGGCAGAGTGTTCCGTTAAATACGTCGACAACTACAGACCCGGCTACAACGTCCACGCCGCCAGCGTCTGTGGATACTACCGCAACCAACACGCAAACACCTGCCGTAACTGCGCCAGCACCAGCTGTTGATCCGCAACAGAATGCGGTTGTTTCGCCTTCACAGGCAAATGTTGATACTGCTGCGACCCCGGCACCAACGGCAACAATAACGCCAGATGGTGCTGCGCCGTTGCCAACCGATCAGGCAGGCGTGACTACGCCGGCGGCTGATCCGAATGCGCTGGTGATGAACTTTACTGCCGATTGCTGGCTGGAGGTCACTGATGCTACCGGTAAAAAACTGTTTAGCGGGATGCAGCGTAAAGACGGTAATTTGAATTTAACCGGCCAGGCACCGTATAAACTGAAAATTGGTGCGCCAGCCGCAGTACAGATCCAGTATCAAGGGAAACCTGTCGATCTGAGTCGTTTTATCAGAACTAACCAGGTTGCGCGTCTGACCCTCAATGCCGAACAATCACCGGCGCAGTAACAGACGGGTAACGCGGGAGATTTTTCATGCATAACCAGGCTCCAATTCAACGTAGAAAATCAACACGTATTTACGTTGGGAATGTGCCGATTGGCGATGGTGCTCCCATCGCCGTACAGTCCATGACCAATACGCGTACGACAGACGTCGAAGCAACGGTCAATCAAATCAAGGCGCTGGAACGCGTTGGCGCTGATATCGTCCGTGTCTCCGTACCGACGATGGACGCGGCAGAAGCGTTCAAACTCATCAAACAGCGGGTTAACGTGCCGCTGGTGGCTGACATCCACTTCGACTATCGCATTGCGCTGAAAGTAGCGGAATACGGCGTCGATTGTCTGCGTATTAACCCTGGCAATATCGGTAATGAAGAGCGTATTCGCATGGTGGTTGACTGTGCGCGCGATAAAAACATTCCGATCCGTATTGGCGTTAACGCCGGATCGCTGGAAAAAGATCTGCAAGAAAAGTATGGCGAACCGACGCCGCAGGCGTTGCTGGAATCCGCCATGCGTCATGTTGATCATCTCGATCGCCTGAACTTCGATCAGTTCAAAGTCAGCGTGAAAGCGTCAGACGTCTTCCTCGCTGTTGAGTCTTATCGTTTGCTGGCAAAACAGATCGATCAGCCGCTGCATCTGGGGATCACCGAAGCGGGTGGTGCGCGCAGCGGGGCGGTTAAATCCGCCATTGGTTTAGGTCTGCTGCTGTCTGAAGGCATCGGCGACACGCTGCGCGTATCGCTGGCGGCCGATCCGGTTGAAGAGATCAAAGTCGGTTTCGATATTTTGAAATCGCTGCGTATCCGTTCGCGAGGGATCAACTTCATCGCCTGCCCGACCTGTTCGCGTCAGGAATTTGATGTTATCGGTACGGTTAACGCGCTGGAGCAACGCCTGGAAGATATCATCACTCCAATGGACGTTTCGATTATCGGCTGCGTGGTGAATGGCCCAGGTGAGGCGCTGGTTTCTACACTCGGCGTCACCGGCGGCAACAAGAAAAGCGGCCTCTATGAAGATGGCGTGCGCAAAGACCGTCTGGACAACAACGATATGATCGACCAGCTGGAAGCACGCATTCGTGCGAAAGCCAGTCAGCTGGACGAAGCGCGTCGAATTGACGTTCAGCAGGTTGAAAAATAATAACGTGATGGGAAGCGCCTCGCTTCCCGTGTATGATTGAACCCGCATGGCTCCCGAAACATTGAGGGAAGCGTTGAGGGTTCATTTTTATATTCAGAAAGAGAATAAACGTGGCAAAAAACATTCAAGCCATTCGCGGCATGAACGATTACCTGCCTGGCGAAACGGCCATCTGGCAGCGCATTGAAGGCACACTGAAAAACGTGCTCGGCAGCTACGGTTACAGTGAAATCCGCTTGCCGATTGTAGAGCAGACCCCGCTATTCAAACGTGCGATTGGTGAAGTCACCGACGTGGTTGAAAAAGAGATGTACACCTTTGAGGATCGCAATGGCGACAGCCTGACTCTGCGCCCTGAAGGGACGGCGGGCTGTGTACGCGCCGGCATCGAGCATGGTCTTCTGTACAATCAGGAACAGCGTCTGTGGTATATCGGGCCGATGTTCCGTCACGAGCGTCCGCAGAAAGGACGTTATCGTCAGTTCCATCAGTTGGGCTGCGAAGTTTTCGGTCTGCAAGGTCCGGATATCGACGCTGAACTGATTATGCTCACTGCCCGCTGGTGGCGCGCGCTGGGTATTTCCGAGCACGTAACACTTGAGCTGAACTCTATCGGTTCGCTGGAAGCTCGTGCGAATTACCGCGATGCGCTGGTGGCATTCCTTGAGCAGCATAAAGAAAAGCTGGACGAAGACTGCAAACGCCGCATGTACACTAACCCGCTGCGCGTGCTGGATTCAAAAAATCCGGAAGTGCAGGCGCTTCTCAACGACGCTCCGGCATTAGGCGATTATCTGGACGAGGAATCTCGTGAGCATTTTGCCGGTCTGTGCAAACTGCTTGAGAGCGCGGGGATCGCTTACACCGTCAACCAGCGTCTGGTGCGTGGCCTGGATTACTATAACCGTACCGTTTTCGAGTGGGTGACTAACAGCCTCGGTTCCCAGGGCACCGTGTGTGCAGGCGGTCGTTATGACGGTCTGGTGGAACAACTGGGTGGTCGTGCTACACCGGCTGTCGGTTTTGCGATGGGCCTCGAACGTCTTGTATTGTTAGTACAGGCCGTTAATCCGGAATTTAAAGCCGATCCTGTTGTCGATATATACCTGGTGGCTTCAGGTGCTGATACACAATCTGCGGCTATGGCATTAGCTGAGCGTCTGCGTGATGAATTACCGGGCGTGAAATTGATGACCAACCACGGCGGCGGCAACTTTAAGAAACAGTTTGCCCGTGCTGATAAATGGGGTGCCCGCGTTGCTGTGGTGCTGGGTGAGTCTGAAGTGGCTAACGGCACAGCAGTAGTGAAGGATTTGCGCTCTGGTGAGCAAACGGCAGTTGCGCAGGATAGCGTAGCCGCGCATTTGCGCACGTTACTGGGTTAAGGAAGGAGAAGGACAGCGTGGAAATTTACGAGAACGAAAACGACCAGGTAGAAGCGGTTAAACGCTTTTTTGCTGAAAATGGCAAAGCACTGGCTGTTGGGGTGATTTTGGGCGTTGGCGCACTAATTGGCTGGCGCTACTGGAACAGCCATCAGGTTGATTCTGCACGCTCCGCTTCTCTTGCCTATCAAAATGCGGTTACCGCAGTGAGCGAAGGCAAACCGGATAGCATCCCGGCGGCGGAAAAATTTGCTGCTGAAAATAAAAATACTTATGGTGCGCTGGCTTCTTTGGAACTTGCGCAGCAATTTGTTGACAAAAATGAACTAGAGAAAGCTGCCGCCCAGTTACAACAGGGGCTGGCAGACACGAGCGATGAAAATCTCAAGGCCGTGATAAATCTGCGTCTTGCTCGCGTTCAGGTACAGCTCAAGCAGGCTGATGCCGCGTTGAAAACCCTTGATACCATCAAAGGTGAAGGGTGGGCTGCCATTGTTGCCGACCTGCGTGGTGAAGCATTGCTGAGCAAAGGTGATAAGCAAGGTGCGCGTAGTGCATGGGAAGCAGGCGTGAAAAGCGATGTTACCCCGGCACTGAGCGAAATGATGCAGATGAAAATTAATAATTTGTCCATCTGAGAGGGACCCGATGCAATTGCGTAAATTACTGCTGCCAGGACTGCTTTCCGTTACCCTTTTAAGCGGCTGTTCGCTGTTTAACAGCGAAGAAGATGTGGTAAAGATGTCCCCATTGCCAACCGTTGAAAACCAGTTTACGCCGACCACGGCGTGGAGCACTTCCGTTGGTAGCGGCATTGGCAACTTCTATTCCAATCTTCATCCGGCACTGGCGGACAACGTTGTCTATGCAGCGGACCGCGCTGGTTTAGTAAAAGCGCTGAATGCGGATGATGGCAAAGAAATCTGGTCTGTCAGCCTGGCCGAGAAAGATGGCTGGTTCTCTAAAGAGCCTGCATTACTTTCTGGCGGTGTGACCGTGTCTGGGGGGCATGTCTACATTGGCAGCGAAAAGGCGCAGGTTTACGCGCTGAATACCAGCGATGGTACTGTGGCATGGCAAACTAAAGTCGCGGGTGAAGCACTTTCGCGTCCGGTGGTCAGCGACGGTCTGGTGTTAATCCACACCAGTAACGGTCAGTTACAAGCGCTGAACGAAGCTGACGGCGCTGTCAAATGGACAGTTAACCTCGATATGCCTTCGCTCTCTTTGCGTGGCGAGTCTGCGCCGGCAACGGCTTTTGGTGCGGCTGTCGTGGGTGGCGATAATGGTCGCGTCAGCGCAGTGCTGATGGAACAGGGCCAGATGATTTGGCAGCAGCGTATTTCCCAGGCGACCGGTTCAACCGAAATTGACCGTCTGAGCGATGTTGACACGACTCCCGTCGTTGTTAACGGCGTTGTTTTCGCGCTGGCCTATAATGGTAACCTGACGGCGCTTGATCTGCGCAGCGGTCAGATTATGTGGAAACGCGAACTGGGTTCGGTGAATGATTTCATCGTCGACGGCAACCGCATCTATCTGGTCGATCAAAATGACCGGGTGATGGCGTTGACCATTGATGGCGGCGTTACGCTGTGGACACAAAGCGATCTGCTGCATCGCCTGCTGACTTCTCCGGTGCTGTATAATGGCAACCTGGTGGTAGGTGACAGCGAAGGTTATCTGCACTGGATTAACGTCGAAGATGGTCGTTTCGTTGCCCAGCAAAAAGTTGATAGTTCCGGTTTCCAGACTGAACCGGTTGCCGCTGACGGCAAACTGCTGATCCAGGCAAAAGACGGAACCGTGTACTCTATTACACGTTAATCGTCTCTGTCGTTCACTTTGAAAACGGCTCCTGGACAGGGGCCGTTTTCCTGTTTTTAACAACGACACGAATATAGCGTGCGTTGTCTGATGATTTATAAAAATGAGGCTTTAAACATGGTACCTGTGGTCGCGCTTGTCGGGCGCCCTAACGTAGGAAAATCCACGTTATTTAACCGTCTAACTCGCACCCGAGATGCGCTGGTTGCGGATTTCCCGGGTCTGACTCGTGACCGTAAGTACGGTCGTGCAGAAATTGAAGGCCGCGAGTTTATTTGTATTGATACTGGCGGGATTGATGGCACCGAAGACGGTGTAGAGACACGTATGGCGGAACAATCGCTGCTGGCGATTGAAGAAGCGGACGTCGTACTGTTTATGGTGGATGCGCGCGCGGGCCTGATGCCTGCGGATGAAGCTATTGCCAAACATCTGCGCTCCCGTGAAAAACCGACCTTCCTGGTGGCAAACAAAACTGACGGTCTGGATCCCGATCAGGCGGTGGTTGATTTCTACTCGCTTGGTTTAGGGGAAATCTACCCGATCGCCGCGTCTCACGGTCGTGGTGTATTAAGTCTGCTGGAGCACGTGCTGCTGCCGTGGATGGAAGATCTCGCACCGCAAGAAGAAGTCGACGAAGACGCTGAATACTGGGCGCAATTTGAAGCAGAAGAAAACGGCGAAGAAGAAGAGGAAGATGACTTCGACCCGCAAAGTCTGCCAATCAAACTGGCGATTGTGGGTCGTCCGAACGTAGGTAAGTCTACACTCACGAACCGTATTCTTGGTGAAGAGCGCGTTGTTGTTTACGACATGCCTGGCACGACGCGTGACAGCATCTACATTCCAATGGAACGCGATGGACGTGAGTATGTGCTCATTGACACCGCTGGCGTACGTAAACGCGGCAAAATCACCGATGCTGTAGAGAAATTCTCGGTAATCAAAACGTTGCAGGCCATTGAAGATGCCAACGTGGTGATGTTAGTGATTGATGCGCGCGAAGGTATTTCCGATCAGGATCTCTCCCTGCTGGGCTTTATTCTCAATAGTGGGCGCTCACTTGTCATTGTGGTGAATAAGTGGGATGGCCTGAGCCAGGAAGTGAAAGAGCAGGTGAAAGAAACGCTGGACTTTCGTCTGGGCTTTATCGATTTTGCTCGTGTGCATTTTATCTCAGCCTTGCACGGCAGTGGTGTTGGTAATCTGTTTGAATCAGTACGTGAAGCGTATGACAGCTCCACCCGTCGTGTGGGGACCTCTATGCTGACGCGCATCATGACGATGGCTGTTGAAGATCACCAACCGCCGTTGGTACGCGGTCGTCGTGTGAAGCTGAAATATGCCCACGCTGGTGGTTATAACCCGCCGATTGTGGTGATTCACGGTAACCAGGTGAAAGACCTGCCTGATTCCTACAAGCGTTACTTGATGAACTACTTCCGCAAATCGCTGGACGTAATGGGATCGCCGATTCGTATTCAGTTCAAAGAAGGGGAAAACCCGTATGCGAACAAGCGTAATACCCTGACGCCAACCCAGATGCGCAAGCGTAAGCGCCTGATGAAGCATATCAAGAAAAGTAAGTAATCACTTATCTGGTTTCCCTTTCCACACGGAAAGGGAAACCGAATAACACGCGAGGAGTATTTATGGCACTCAACTGTCCAACCTGCAAAACCCCTCTCGAACGCAATGGCGAGACTGCCCACTGTGCAACTTGCGACAAAGACTTTACCATCCAGGCACTTTGCCCTGAGTGTCATCAGCCGTTACAAGTGTTAAAAGCTTGTGGTGCTGTGGACTATTTTTGCCAACATGGGCACGGTTTAATATCTAAAAAACGCGTTGAATTTGTTATTGCTTAATATCATGTGAATATATTGTTTTATCATTTATATTTAATATGTGAATGGTAAAACAATCTGTTATTAGTGGAATAACTAATGTAATTGAGTGAAATCACTAATTTAAATAATTAAGAATATATTTATTCTTTATGACATGCCTTTCTGAATAATCAGGGATACAATATTAAAGCTTATTTTTGACTGTATCATTGTCACAGGGAAAGTGCATGCTGCGATGGAAACGCTGTATTATTCTAACATTTATCTCTGGTGCTGCTTTCGCGGCACCAGAGATAAATGTTAAGCAAAACGAATCGTTACCTGATTTAGGTAGCCAGGCAGCACAGCGGGATGAACAAACCAACAAGGGTAAATCGCTGAAAGAGCGCGGAGCCGATTACGTCATCAACTCCGCCACGCAAGGGTTTGAAAACTTGACCCCTGAGGCGCTGGAATCTCAGGCCAGAAGCTATCTGCAAAGTCAAATCATCTCAACCGCACAATCTTATATTGAAGACACTCTCTCTCCCTACGGTAAGGTCCGTTCGAACCTCTCCATTGGCCAGGGCGGCGATCTGGATGGCAGTTCCATCGATTATTTTGTTCCCTGGTACGATAATCAAACCACTGTTTATTTCAGTCAATTTTCTGCGCAACGAAAAGAAGATCGTACAATCGGGAATATTGGTCTTGGGGTAAGACATAATTTTGATGAATGGTTATTGGGCGGAAATATATTTTATGATTATGATTTTACCCGAGGACATCGCCGTTTAGGTTTAGGCGGCGAAGCGTGGACTGATTATTTAAAATTCTCTGGCAACTATTATCATCCGCTTTCTGACTGGAAAGACTCTGAAGATTTCGACTTTTATGAAGAACGCCCTGCGCGCGGCTGGGATATTCGTGCCGAAGCCTGGTTACCTTCTTATCCGCAACTGGGGGGCAAAGTTGTCTTCGAGCAATATTACGGCGATGAAGTCGCCCTTTTTGGTACGGATAATTTGGAGAAAGATCCCTACGCGGTAACACTTGGACTGAATTATCAACCGGTGCCATTACTAACCGTTGGGGCGGACTATAAAGCGGGGACCGGAGATAACAGCGATGTCAGCATTAATGCCACTCTTAATTATCAGTTCGGCGTTCCGCTAAAAGATCAATTGGATAGCGATAAAGTGAAAGCGGCTCACTCGTTGATGGGCAGTCGTCATGATTTTGTTGAGCGTAATAACTTTATTGTTCTGGAATACAAAGAAAAAGATCCGCTTGATGTCACCCTGTGGTTAAAAGCGGATGCCACCAACGAGCACCCTGAGTGCGTCATTAAGGACACTCCCGAAGCGGCCGTCGGGCTGGAAAAATGTAAGTGGACCATTAACGCGCTTATCAACCACCACTACAAAATTGTCGCTGCGTCATGGCAGGCGAAAAACAATGCTGCCCGCACGTTGGTTATGCCGGTTATCAAAGAGAATACCCTGACAGAGGGTAACAATAACCACTGGAACCTGGTGCTGCCCGCCTGGCAGTACAGCTCTGACAAAGCCGAACAAGAAAAACTCAATACCTGGCGAGTACGTCTGGCACTGGAAGATGAAAAGGGCAACCGACAGAACTCTGGCGTGGTGGAAATCACCGTTCAGCAGGACCGTAAAATAGAGTTGATTGTTA
The DNA here is from genome assembly GCF_046487395.1 of Escherichia sp. WS1450. Lineage (NCBI taxonomy): Bacteria > Pseudomonadati > Pseudomonadota > Gammaproteobacteria > Enterobacterales > Enterobacteriaceae > Escherichia > Escherichia sp. WS1450. The sequence continues at coordinate 167,414 of NZ_JBJQJO010000005.1, read as the reverse complement.
ATAACATCGCGAACGTGCCGGAAGAGAACAACCACAGCCACGAAGCCAGCGCTCAGGCAGATGGCGTTGATGGTGTGGTGATGGATCTCGATGTAACCGACAGCTTTGGCGATAACACCGACCGCAATGGCGATGCGCTGCCGGAAGATAACCTCACGCCGCAGCTTTACGACGCGCAGGACAAACGAGTGACGTTAACCAACAAGCCTTGCTCGACCGACAACCCCTGCGTTTTTATCGCTAAACAAGATAAAGAAAAGGGCACTGTCACCCTCTCCAGTACCTTACCCGGCACCTATCGCTGGAAAGCAAAAGCTGCGCCCTACGACGACAGTAACTATGTGGATGTCACTTTCCTCGGGGCAGAAATTGGTGGGCTAAATGCATTTATCTATCGTGTGGGGGCAGCTAAACCCAGCAACCTGATAGGTAAAGATAAAGAACCGCTGCCGCTCAACAACACTTATCGATTTGTTTTGTGGCGTGACAGCAATAAAGACGGTGTCTTCCAGCAGGTCGAAAAACTGACTGACGAAGAGATGGCGCAGTACGACTACAAGTGGGAATTTACCGGCAAGAGCATCAATGGTGAAGTGGGTGCACAGGCGAACACTTCCAATGAGGACATTGTGATTCCGGCCACTAACCGCGAAGCAGCGCAAACCTATGGCGCACAAGCGGGAGATGGCTTGCAGGGATACGGTTTACGCGTGCTGTATACCAAAAAATAAGATTGGCGTAAGGCCAGTCGGCCAGTCGGCCAGTCGCTGAAGGTTCATTAAGGAGAGCATCAATGAAGCAGGATAAAAGACGCGGTCTGACCCGGATCGCATTGGCGCTGGCACTGGCAGGTTATTGTGTGGCACCTGTGGCGCTGGCGGAAGAAAGCGCCTGGGTCGACAGCGGCGAAACCAATATTTTCCAGGGAACCATTCCGTGGCTCTATTCGGAAGGGGGAAGCGCTACGACAGATGCCGACCATGTAACGTTGACTTCTGATCTAAAAGGCGCTCGCCCGACAGGCAGTGAAACGGACAAGCGTCTTTACTCGGGTGATAAATTAACCGTAAGTTGGGAAATTGGTGATACCGAAGGCGACGTGGATCTTGGGGTATTGGGCGATAACGCGAAAACTATCGATACTATCCGCTGGATGAGCTACAAGGACGCTCAGGGTAACGATCCAAAAGAGCTGGCAACGAAGGTGACCAGTTACACTCTTACCGATGACGACCGTGGTCGTTATATCGGTATTGAAATTACGCCAACCACGCAGACCGGTACGCCAAACGTCGGGACTGCGCTGCATCTTTATGACGTTTCTACTGCCGACGGCGGCGGAAGCGACAGCGATAACGTTGCGCCAGGGCCGGTGGTTAACCAGAACCTGAAAGTCGCCATCTTTGTTGATGGTACCAGTATCAACCTTATCAACGGCAGCACGCCAATCGAACTTGGCAAAACCTACGTGGCCAAACTGTACTCGGATGAGAACAAAAACGGCAAGTTTGATGCGGGTACCGATGCTGACGTTACCGCCAATTATGACTTCCGTTGGGTACTTTCTGGCAGCAGCCAGCAGCTCGGCACTTCGGGTGGTATCGTTAACTCAAGCTTCGATAATAACAATCTGGCCATCCCTGCGACCAACGACGAGGCCAGAACCAACCTTAACGGTCCTGCGCGCGATGGTAAAGAGGCTCTTACCATTCCGACAAACGGCGACGGGGTACAGGGTTACAAACTTCACATTATTTACAAACACAAATAACGCGTACTCAGCAGCATTCCCGCAAGGGAATGCTGTTTCCGCATATTTTGCTTAATCCCGGATTAAGCAAAATATGTTGATGCGACAAGCGTCCGTTTAACAACCGGTGGAGTTTCTGTCATGTCCCTGACCCTGAATAAAATCCTTGTGTTATGCGCATTGCTGATAAGCGCAATGCTGCCTGGGTGGTCATGGGCAGAATCTGCATGGCAAGACTCTTCAGATACGGTCGGCGAATTTAACGGTACCGTGCCCACCGCCGACAGTGCCAGCATACCCGTCTACCAGGGCAGTGTCTTTCTGGATCCTGCAAAGACGAATGAGGTAGCGTTTACCGCTAAACCGAGTGAATTCAGCGCGGATGTTAGCGTCTCTAAATTGCTCGTCACCAACCCGCAAGACAGAGAAGGCGATATCATTGCCACACCACGTTGGGAAAACCAAACGCCACCGACAGTATCTTTAGTTTGGGCGGATGCCGCGACGCCGGACACCTTACTGGACCCACAGCCAGTCGCAGATCGCTCATTTTGCGCACAGGGCCTTGCCGGGCGTTCGCTGATCGCCTGGGCGCAGCCAGACCCCCAGCAGACCATGCCGCTGTTATATCTACTTACCTCGACGGGCTATCCCTATGAAAGTGTTCTGACCCTCGCCGATCAGAAAGTGACGCTGAAGATTGCGCCCGCGCAGGGTGACCTTATTTCCGTCAGCGCCGCGGGCTATGACGAATCCTCCGGTGCGGCGAAAACGACGGTTGGCGGCAGTATCACGTTAACGGTCACCACCAAAGATTGCGTCGGTAATGTTGTGGGGAATATTCCTTTTGTTATCAAACGCAAAGATGCTGAAAACCGCCAGGGTGTGGTGAACAATACTGCGCCGGTAAAACTGGGCACGACCGAATTAACCACCACCGCGACGGAATATCGTGGTACTACTGATGCGAATGGTGTTGCCACGGTTACGGTCACCCAGGCCAACGGCCCTGGTGTAAAAACGCCGTTGGTCGCGAGCCTCGCGGGTATTGCTCAGGCCAGTGAAACGGCAGTGATCTTTACCGTCCTCACCAGCCCGGATGTCCCGCAGGCTACAATGTGGGGTCATATGCCCGATACGCTGAAGGCCCGTGATTACACTTTTAGTCGACCAAAACTGGCGGCGGAAGTCGATAATGAAGACGGTACGGTTAACGATCACAATGAAACCTGGTCCACCTTTACCTGGAGCGGCGCGGATAAACATTGCGACATTTTGCCCGGAATGCGTCATTTCGGTGCGCTGGCGACGGTGGTGCCAACGTCAGTGCAGGATGTGGCTGGTTGGCCGATGCAGGGTAATTTCTACTGGTCATCACTGGCGGGGATGAGCGGCCAGCACCATGCGGCGGATGTTTCGAACCGCAGCGAAGCGCAAAAACCGGACGATACGACGTTTATTGTGAGCTGTGTCGATAAAGAAGCGCCCGATGTTGAACCGAAGCTGGTACTGACGCCGGGCAGTTATGATTCGACGATAAAAGCGATGAAAGTAAAGGTGGGGGAAGAGGCTTCTTTACGCCTGACGATTACCGATAGCAAGAACAACGATCAGCCGCTGGCTTACTACTACTTTTCGCTGCATCTGGATGACGGTGTTAACCGTAAGAATCAAACTGACGCTGCGTGGGAGACGCACCCGGTACAAATTGATGGTGGCAGTAACGTTCGCAAAGTTGACGCCCATACCTATGAAGGGATCACTGATGCTAACGGAGAGGCCTCTCTGACGCTGACCCAGCCAGGCGGCGTGGGGGTGAAAACACACATCACCGCGAAAATGCGCAGTGATTTTACCGCCTCGGATGAGAAAGACGTTATTTTTACGGTGATCACCAGCCCTGATTCCGACAAAGCGCGGATGTGGGGACATATGTTAGGCATTATTGAAGCGAATAATATCTTTAAACGCCCACGGCTGGCGGATGAAACCGACAACGAACTGGGAGCAGTGCGGGAAAATAACGAAGACTGGGCGCTGTTTGATCAGAATAGCAGTATGCAGGCTGAGTGTGGTTTAGGTCATATTCCGAGCCAAAGCTCATTGCACAGTTTGTTTGCCGCACATCCAGCCAATGTCATCGGCACCGAATATGGCTGGCCAACGTTGCAAAAAGCGTATCTTAGTGCGGTGGAAGAGACGTCGCACGCGTCGGTGAACCTGGCCACGGGCAACATCGACACCTATTCCGGCTTTAAGCAAAACTACCTTTCTTGTTCGGGCAATGAGATGGTCGCCCAGATTGCTGCGACCACCGATCATGATGTTTCCACAAGCAGCAGAGCGCAGGCTAAAGTGGGTGAAACGATTACCATGACGGTACGCACCTTTAATGCCTTGAGTAATGCGCCCGTGCCGTATACCGCGTTCACCATCACTAAAGATATGGGGAAAAATCGTCAGGGGCAGTCCACGGGTTTCGATGATCCAACCCGCGGCGCAATCGAGATGAATGGCACGCTCTACGGAACATCGCAACCGTCTTTAGTCTATGCAGGTACTACGGATGCGCAGGGTTTTGCTACTGTGGAAATTAAGCAACCGCAAGGTGTGGGCTTAGCGACGCCGCTGAATATTGCGCCTGTAAACTCCTATATTCCCAATACTGTTAATTACAATGTGATTTTCACTACGCTCACCAGTCCGGATGCGGTTGGCGCGCAGATGTGGGGTCATATGGATGAGACGATTACCGTCGATGCATTAACCTTTGCCCGACCCCGGCTGGCTGCGGAAGTGTCCAGCCCGGACGGCACATTAACGGAAAATAACGAAGTGTGGTCGCGCGTTAGCCAGGCCAACACTTCCAGCACCAGTAAAGGTGGCTGTGGTGCCAATATGCTCCCACGCCGTTCCCAGCTTAACGCGCTCTATGATGCTAACAGCGGTAACGCCGTTCAAACGGTACACGGTTGGCCAACGCAGCGTCAGCCCTACTGGAGCAGTTCGCCCGCGGATCAGGTGCCGCATTACTACACCATAGCCCTCAACGATGGCGCGCGGACCATTGGCGGTAGCACGGCGGTTTATGTCAGTTGCCTGACGACGGCTAACAATCCTGCCAGCAGCATTACGCTGGAAGTGGTGGACCCGGCGCAGTGGAACGCGGCAGCAAATGCGGCGAAGCTGAAAAAAGGCGAAACGCTACAGGTGAAGGTGACGGTAAAAGATGCTCAGGGCAATCCATTGGGTGATATGCCTTTTACGCTGAAGCGTGGCGATGGTTATACCCGATCAAACGAAAAACACATTGCCGGTAGCGGTGATGCGCTGGTTGCGCCGGTTGTGATCAATAGTGGCCTGGCGGATGAAACTTCGCTCAATGATACCGCCGCAGCATACAGCGCGATGACCGGCAGCGATGGCACTAAAATTCTCACTATTACCCGCCCGGATACCCATGGCACAAAAACGTCGCTGACCGCCGCGCTCTATTCAGACACAACGAAAAAAGCGACCCTCGATACCATTTTTACCGTTGTCACCAGCCCGGACAGCGATAAGGCGAAAATGTGGGGGCATATGCCTGAAACGGTGACGGCTGTGGATGGAACGGTCTTTAAACGCCCATTATTGTTGAAAGAGTTATCCAGTACGTCGGGTCGAACAGCGATTGCAGAAGATAATGAGGACTGGGCGCAATTTACCCAAACTCAGGCGACAAGCACATCCTCTAATGGTTGTGGTAGTGAATATGTTCCCTCCCAGGCCGGGCTGGAGTCATTGTATGAAGCCAACCGCGGCAATGCGATGAAAACGGTTCAGGGCTGGCCCGTCGCCTCAAGTTACCTTTCCAGCACGACAGGCAGCAGTAGCCTGGAACAGCGTGACTTCAAGGCCGTCAATCTCAGTTCAGGCACCAGTTCGATAATTCCATCTGCCACAAAAGAACTGCTTACCTGCCAGATGACGCCGATCGTTAAGGCAAGCCAAATCGTTCTTGAGGCTGCGGACCCCGCGAAATTTGACAGTACGAATAATGTTGTCAAAGCGAAAAAAGGGGAAGAAGTCGTGGTTCGCGTGACCACTAAAGATTCGCAGGGTAACCCGGTGGGAAATACCGCGTTTACGCTTAAACGTAACCTCAGCGTCAATCGGGCAAATGCGTCTACAACGGTGACAGCAGGCGCGCTCATCGTGACGGATGCCTGGGGTAACACGCAGAGTAATTTTTCCTCAATAACAGCACTGATTTATGGTGTTACCGGCGCAGATGGTACGACAACACTTGCACTGAAACAGGACAATACCACGGGTTTAAAAACCGAACTGACCGCCATGCTGGATACAGATAATAACGTAAAATCAATGCTTCCGGTGGTCTTTACGGTGATAACCAGCCCGGATACCCCCCTGGCAAGTTACTGGGGGCATATGGCGGAAACGTTCACTACGCGTTCTGGTACTGCCTTCAAACGCCCCTTACTCTCTGCTGAAAGATCGTCGGGCCAGTCGTTTATAGAAGACAATGAAGAGTGGGCCGTGTTGAGATCGGCAACAAAGGGGGATATCGATAAAAGCGGGTGCGATGTACATTATCAACCACTGTTAAGCGAACTACAGGCATTGTACGACGAACACCCAAGTCGTGCGATAAAGACCGATCTGGGTATTCCGGTAAATAGCTACTGGTGGGCTTACGACATGGTGGCATATGCGGGTAACTGGTACGATCAATATATTTATCTGTTAAATGGATCAAGTGGAAGAGCGTCTTCAACCACCTCGGCATTAATGCTGTGCCTGGTAAACCCTCATCCAGAGGCGGCTTCTATTGAAATGACCTCAACGGCGGAGGATGCAACGAAAACGGCCAGCAATGATGGCAGGCCCAGCGCAACAGCGAAGAAGGGAGAGGTTATCCCGATGACGGTTACGGTGCGAGATAGCGCAGGCAATCCACTGCCAGGTGCCAGCTTTAACCTTAAACGAGGGACTGCGCTGAACCGCGCTAAAGCTGCGTACGATGCCTCTGCAGATGATCTTACCATCATACCTGTGGAACCTACTGGGGTAACGTCAATCTTGTATGGGGATGGGACGCAGGCTCTCCTGAAGACAGGGAGCGATGGTAAAGCTACGTTTGAGGTCAGCCAGAATAGCAGTTATGGGCTGTCAACGCCGCTCAGCGCAGAACTCATGCGCGATACCTCGAAAAGCGTCACGCTGGATGTCATTTTCACGGTGATAACCAGCCCGGATTCGCCAAAAGCGAAATACTGGGGCCATATGCCGGAAACGTTTACCAGTTCGGCAGGCGTGACCTTCAAGCGCCCATTACTGGCAGCGGAAGCGACTACGGGGAGCTCGGTAAACGGTAATAATGAGACATGGTCATATATATATAGTACTCAAAAAGCGACGGCAGATTGTTCGCTGGAATATCAACCGCGCCTCAGCGAATTGCAGGGGTTATATGACGATCACCCAAACGGAGCGTTAACGAAAGATCTGGGGTTGCCGATAGCGTCAGGAAACTGGTGGATTTATGAATTACTTAACTCCAATGGTAGCTCCTGGTATTACCAGGTCTTTAACCTAAGCACGGGACGAGCATCATCCGCACTCTCTCCGGTTGCTCTAATGCTCTGCCTGGCACAGCCTCACTCTAAGCCGTCAAGCGTTACCCTGACTTCAGTAGCATTTGATGAGACGAAAACCGCCAGTAACGGCGGCACACCTTCGGCATCGGCGAAAAAGGGCGAGACAATCCCGTTAGTCGTGACAGTAAAAGACCAAAATGGCAACCTGGTGAGTGGTGAGGGCGTGACGCTTCAGCGGGCGCAGGCGAAAAGTCGTTCAGGAATTAGGCCCTCATCGTCGGCAGATGATCTTATTGTAGATGTCGTCACACCGACAGCAGCCCGTATTTCCTTTGCTCAGGATACGGCAAAATGGCTTGGTTTTACCGGCAGTGATGGCACAGTGACGTTCAATGTTACGCAAAACGCCACCACCGGCCTGGCAACGCCGTTTACGGTCTCGCTTGCACAAGATCCGCAGATCACGTCAAACCTGGACCTGATATTTACCGTGGTCACCAGCCCTGACGCCCAGGATGCCGACTACTGGGGTCATATGCCAGAAACGGTGACAGTGGCAAATGGAACCGTCTTTGAACGACCGAAATTGTGGAAGGAGCTGCCATCGACCTCCGGGGTAAATAAAACCAATAACAATAATGAGGACTGGCCCTATTTTTCGTCAACCACTAAAGCAAATTCCAGCCTCAGCCCTTGTGAGGAAGCCCGGCAACCGTTGCTCAGCGATATGAAGTCACTGTATCAACGTTATCCCAATAACACCCTTACGACGGAAACTGGCTGGTCAGTTTATTATTACTGGTGGGCGCAGGATCAGTCGACAGATGGTAAAAATCAGTCGCTCAATATGAAAGATGGCACAACGACATTGAATGGTAATGCCGCTTATCAGGCGTGTCTGGTGTCTGCGCGCGCAACGGTTTCCAGCGTCACACTGACCTCAACAGCGTTTGACGCAGCTATTCAGGCGGCGAAAGTGAAAAAAGGCGAAGCCATGCCCGTTACCGTGACGGTGAAAGACAGCGCCGGGAATACGGTACCGAATGTGGAATTTACTTTGAAACGTGGCGATGCATCGCCGCGTAACACTGGGGCGACGTTGTATGGTGATGTGGTGGCGATGGACGATCTCATCGTTCAGCCGTTATCTGGTTCGGCTGTTACGCTGAGTGAAAGCGGTAATACCATTAGTGGCATGACAGGCGCGGATGGGACGGCAAGTTTTACGCTCCGCCAGGATAATACCCCTGGTTATAAAACGCCACTGACGGTTACTCTGGCTAATTACGCTTCCGCGACAGACACGCTGGACGCTATTTTTACGGTACCAACCAGCCCGAATGTTTCCTCGGCGCACTTTTGGGGACATATGGCAGACACTGTAGTGGTGAATGGTAAATCGCTACATCGACCGTTGTTAACGACAGAATTGCCGTCCGGGGCTAATCCCGTATCCTCACCGATTATTAACTACGAAAACTGGGCTTCTGCACATATCATTGATGCCAGTAAATGGGATATTGCAAGGCAGTGTGGCAGCATAGAAAATGCACCGACATACAATGAATTAGAGTTGTTGCACACTGTTTTTAATTCACTGGGATGGCCGTCTTCACCAAGTTTTCCTTATTTGTCCTCTCAACAGTGTGGAATGGACGAAGGCACTGGAGCACAGGATTGTAGTATCACGCTAATGAATAAACCGGGTCTGGTGACCTGCTTCCAGTAACCAGCATGGCGCATCTGGCGTGGCCTGGGAGCCGATGCCGGATGCGATGCTGGCGCATCACATCGGCCTACGGATTAGCCGTTTTTTTACGTGGTTTGCGGGTTTTTGTTACGGCGCTAACTTCACTAATCACCACACCATCACCAAGTCGTGTGGTCAACGTATCACCCGCTTTCACCTGCTTCACATGCTTCAACACTGCGCCATCGGCGGCGCTGGTGACGCTATAACCGCGTGCCAGCGTTGACAGCGGGCTAACCGCTTCGAGGTGTGTTACCGCGTTACCAAACCGTTCTCGCGTTGCACTCAGTTGCGCGCGCAACGTTTCCGCCAGACGATATTCCAGTTGTTGAATTCGCGTCTGTGCGCGGTGAATACGCGGCTGCGGATTTTGCTGGTTTAGCCTCTGTGTTAATCGCTGCTGCTGTTGCCCGGCACGCTTAAGCTGATTTTCCAGCGCAAAGCTCATCCGCTTTTGCAGGCGCTCAAGCATGGTTTGCTGGCGTGCCAGCCGGAGCTGTGGATGCTGCTGCTGTAAGCGATGATGGATCTGCGTAAAACGACGCGTGCGGTTGGCGAGATAATAATCCATCGCCATCTCCAGCCGTTGACGGGCCGATTGCACCTGGCGCAGTAACTCTTGCTGATTTCGGCTCACTACTTCAGCGGCAGCCGAGGGCGTTGGCGCACGCAAATCAGCGACAAAATCGGCAATCGTCACATCGGTTTCATGCCCGACGGCACTCACTACCGGAATGCGGCTGGCAAAAATCGCCCGCGCTACGCGTTCGTCGTTAAAACTCCACAAATCTTCCAGCGAACCGCCGCCGCGCCCGACGATTAACACGTCGCACTCGTTTCGCTGATTCGCCAGCTCAATGGCGCGAACAATTTGCCCTGGCGCGTCATCGCCCTGAACGGCGGTGGGGTAGATGATCACCGGCAGAGAAGGATCGCGACGTTTTAACACATGCAAAATATCATGTAGCGCAGCACCGGTTTTTGAGGTGATCACACCGACGCAATGCGCAGGGGAGGGAAGTGGTTTTTTGTATTGCTGATCGAACAGACCTTCTGCCTGCAATTTCGCTTTAAGCTGTTCGTATTTTTGTTGCAGCAACCCTTCACCGGCAGGCTGCATACTTTCGACGATAATCTGGTAGTCACCGCGCGGCTCGTAGAGCGTAATATTGGCGCGGACTAAAACCTGTTGCCCATGCTGTGGGCGGAAGGTGACCCGTCGATTGCTGTTGCGGAACATCGCGCAGCGCACCTGGGCGGTATCGTCTTTGAGTGTAAAGTACCAGTGACCGGAAGCCGGTTGTGTGAAATTAGAGATTTCGCCGCTGATCCAAACCTGTCCCATCTCATGCTCAAGCAGCAGACGAACCGTTTGATTCAGGCGACTAACGGTAAAAATTGCAGGGGATTGAGAAGGTAACATGTGAGCGAGATCAAATTCTAAATCAGCAGGTTATTCAGTCGATAGTAACCCGCCCTCCGGGGATAGCAAGCATTTTTTGCAAAAAGGGGTAGATGCAATCGGTTACGCTCTGTATAATGCCGCGGCAATATTTATTAACCACTCTGGTCGAGATATTGCCCATGCTACGTATCGCTAAAGAAGCTCTGACGTTTGACGACGTTCTCCTCGTTCCTGCTCATTCTACCGTTCTGCCGAATACTGCTGACCTCAGCACCCAGCTGACGAAAACTATTCGTCTGAATATCCCTATGCTTTCCGCAGCAATGGATACCGTAACGGAAGCGCGCCTGGCTATTGCTCTGGCTCAGGAAGGCGGTATCGGCTTTATCCACAAAAATATGTCCATTGAACGCCAGGCGGAAGAAGTTCGCCGTGTGAAAAAACACGAATCTGGCGTGGTGACTGACCCGCAGACTGTTCTGCCAACCACGACGCTGCGCGAAGTGAAAGAACTGACCGAGCGTAACGGCTTTGCGGGCTACCCGGTCGTTACCGAAGAAAACGAACTGGTGGGTATTATCACCGGTCGTGACGTACGTTTTGTTACCGACCTGAGCCAGCCGGTTAGCGTTTACATGACGCCGAAAGAACGTCTGGTCACCGTGCGTGAAGGTGAAGCCCGTGAAGTTGTGCTGGCAAAAATGCACGAAAAACGCGTTGAAAAAGCGCTGGTGGTTGATGACGAATTCCACCTGATCGGCATGATCACCGTGAAAGACTTCCAGAAAGCGGAACGTAAACCGAACGCCTGTAAAGACGAGCAAGGCCGTCTGCGTGTTGGTGCTGCAGTTGGCGCAGGTGCGGGTAACGAAGAGCGTGTTGACGCGCTGGTTGCCGCTGGCGTTGACGTTCTGCTGATCGACTCCTCCCACGGTCACTCAGAAGGCGTTTTGCAGCGTATCCGTGAAACTCGTGCTAAATATCCGGATCTGCAAATCATCGGCGGCAACGTGGCAACAGCTGCAGGTGCACGCGCTCTGGCAGAAGCTGGTTGCAGCGCGGTTAAAGTCGGTATCGGCCCTGGTTCTATCTGTACGACTCGTATCGTTACTGGCGTAGGTGTTCCGCAGATCACTGCCGTTGCTGACGCAGTTGAAGCCCTGGAAGGCACCGGTATTCCGGTTATCGCAGATGGTGGTATTCGCTTCTCCGGCGACATCGCCAAAGCTATCGCCGCAGGTGCAAGCGCGGTAATGGTGGGTTCCATGCTGGCGGGTACTGAAGAATCTCCGGGTGAAATCGAACTCTACCAGGGCCGTTCTTACAAATCTTACCGTGGGATGGGCTCTCTGGGTGCGATGTCCAAAGGTTCTTCTGACCGTTACTTCCAGAGCGACAACGCTGCCGACAAACTGGTGCCGGAAGGTATCGAAGGTCGCGTGGCCTATAAAGGTCGCCTGAAAGAGATCATTCACCAGCAGATGGGCGGCCTGCGCTCCTGTATGGGCCTGACCGGCTGTGGTACTATCGACGAACTGCGTACTAAAGCGGAGTTTGTACGTATCAGCGGTGCGGGCATTCAGGAAAGCCACGTTCACGACGTGACCATTACTAAAGAGTCCCCGAACTACCGTCTGGGCTCCTGATTCTCTTCGCCCGACTTCATGTCGGGCGATTTATATTATCTGTTTCACTTGCCTCGGAATAAGCGTCAATGACGGAAAACATTCATAAGCATCGCATCCTCATTCTGGACTTCGGTTCTCAGTACACTCAACTGGTTGCGCGCCGCGTGCGTGAACTGGGTGTTTACTGCGAACTGTGGGCGTGGGATGTGACAGAAGCACAAATTCGTGACTTCAACCCAAGCGGCATTATTCTTTCCGGCGGCCCGGAAAGCACCACCGAAGAAAACAGCCCGCGTGCGCCGCAGTATGTTTTTGAAGCAGGCGTACCGGTATTCGGCGTTTGCTATGGCATGCAGACCATGGCAATGCAGTTGGGCGGTCACGTTGAAGCCTCTAACGAACGTGAATTTGGCTACGCGCAGGTTGAAGTCGTAAACGACAGCGCACTGGTTCGCGGTATCGAAGATGCGCTGACCGCAGACGGTAAACCGCTGCTCGATGTCTGGATGAGCCACGGCGATAAAGTTACCGCTATCCCGTCCGACTTCGTCACCGTAGCCAGCACCGAAAGCTGCCCGTTTGCCATTATGGCTAACGAAGAAAAACGCTTCTATGGCGTACAGTTCCACCCGGAAGTGACTCACACCCGCCAGGGTATGCGCATGCTGGAGCGTTTTGTGCGTGATATCTGCCAGTGTGAAGCCCTGTGGACGCCAGCGAAAATTATCGACGATGCTGTAGCTCGCATCCGCGAGCAGGTAGGCGACGATAAAGTCATCCTCGGCCTCTCTGGTGGTGTGGATTCCTCCGTAACCGCAATGCTGCTGCACCGCGCTATCGGTAAAAACCTGACTTGCGTATTCGTCGACAACGGCCTGCTGCGTCTCAACGAAGCAGAGCAGGTTCTGGATATGTTTGGCGATCACTTTGGTCTGAACATTGTTCACGTTCCGGCAGAAGATCGCTTCCTGTCAGCGTTGGCCGGCGAAAACGATCCGGAAGCAAAACGTAAAATCATCGGGCGCGTTTTCGTTGAAGTATTCGATGAAGAAGCGCTGAAACTGGAAGACGTGAAGTGGCTGGCGCAGGGTACTATCTACCCTGACGTTATCGAATCTGCGGCGTCTGCAACCGGTAAAGCACACGTCATCAAATCTCACCACAACGTGGGCGGCCTGCCGAAAGAGATGAAGATGGGCCTGGTTGAACCGCTGAAAGAGCTGTTCAAAGACGAAGTGCGTAAGATTGGTCTGGAGCTGGGCCTGCCGTACGACATGCTGTACCGTCATCCGTTCCCGGGACCAGGCCTTGGCGTTCGTGTTCTGGGTGAAGTGAAGAAAGAGTACTGTGACCTGCTGCGCCGCGCTGACGCCATCTTCATTGAAGAACTGCGTAAAGCGGACCTGTACGACAAAGTCAGCCAGGCGTTCACCGTCTTCCTGCCAGTACGTTCCGTTGGCGTAATGGGCGATGGTCGTAAGTATGACTGGGTTGTCTCTCTGCGTGCTGTCGAAACCATCGACTTTATGACCGCACACTGGGCGCATCTGCCGTACGATTTCCTCGGTCGCGTTTCCAACCGCATTATCAATGAAGTGAACGGTATTTCCCGCGTGGTGTATGACATCAGCGGCAAGCCGCCAGCTACCATTGAGTGGGAATGATTTTGATCCCTGCACTATGAATGAACAAAACCCTCTGTTACTACAGAGGGTTTTTTATCTTCAAGAATTATAGGCTTGAAGTTACTTACATCGATTAATTAAACCAGCTGTCCGATTTGTTCTCTTCTGCTTTGCCCACGCTTTTCATCAGATCTCGACCGCCCTCAGTCATATTCCTGTTTGCGTCAGCTTCAGATTGCACCACATCGGTTTGCGCAGCTTTGTGCTTCAGTTCCTGATCGATAAATTCGTTTTCTCGCTTAACGCGGGCTTCTTCTTTCGCCAGCGCCAGTTTTTGTTTCTGAATCTCTAAGCTGCGTAGCTCATCTTGATAACTTTGATCGCGTTTTTTGTCCGCAGAGGCTTCGGCGTCCAGTTTATCCTGACGAGCTTTCTTATTTGCCGCTGCCGTTGCCGCTCTTTTGTTAGCGGCGGCCTGGGCGTTTGCGCGACGTTGCTTCTCTTGCTGGATTTCCCTGTTGCGCTCCGCGACCCATTCGTCATGCTGCCTTTGCTCTTCATTTTTACCTTGCTGTTCCGCTTCTGCGACAGCAGAGAGTTGATCCTGCAATGATGAGGCGATAGCCGGATAGCTTAAGGAAGCTAAGATGGCGCAAAGAAAAACTTTCTTCATGACTCCTCCTGATTATTAGCTCTTTTCAGGACATTTGGTATTTGGCTGAATACGCGTTTCGTTATACGTCGTGGTAATAACAACGGCTAAACCTGTCGTAAACTGGCACTCTTTACCCACCTGGGTGGAGGTATACACTTTGGTGCCTTCCTTATACGTTAGAGAAACACCTTCCACTAAGGTTTTATCATTCACCATAGAACCCGCTGCCGCGCCAACAGCTCCGCCGCCAACTGCACCTGCCGTCGTTCCGGAATTGCTGCCAGACCCGACGTTGTGGCCAATAACACCGCCAGCGACTGCACCAATAAGCGCGCCGAAGGCTTGTGCGTTTCGTTTATTTTGGGAGTTGTCTACGGCAACTTTTGCGGGAAGAATGGAAATAATATTAACGGTTTTAGTTTCTTGTTTGGTATTCAGTTGATCGGTTTGATAAACATCGGCGGCATGATCATCAGCATTTGACTGGCATCCTGCCAGAGTGAATGACGCTAACATTACCACAGGCAGAAGACATTTTTTAAATTTCATCACTATTCCTTGTTATACACATTACGAAAAATAAGACATTTAAGATCATCAAAAGAGGAAAGTAAATGTATTGCGTATTAAGGAATAGATTAAATTTATTAAAATTCATGTGGAAAATAATTTATAAAAATACATCATTAAAACATATGTATTAATTTTATATTTATTTCGCAGCCAAACAGGATAAACATCAGTCAGGACAAAGACGTAAAATTTAAGATGAAAGAATATCTGCCGCTTTGATAATCCCAAAGAGCAAAAGCATCCGACAGCGAGGTGCCGTTATGTTCTGTGAAAGTGGAGAAGGTAACCGCTAACGTTGTACCGGTGATTCGACGGAGAGTGTGGATTGCTGAGCTTCTTTTTTGCTCTGATGGTGCTGCCATGCACCGACGGACGAGTAGATAAAACGGCCAAAGAAGAAGATAAAGCTGATGAGCAGTACGATACGGGTCATGCGACTGTTAAATCGGTGTCGTTTTCGCATACTGGTTGCCTGACTCACAAAAGGTTCCTTGAAGTATGTCCCACGCTGTGGACGGTACTTACATTAAGGCACAACAGGACAAAATGGTCAATTCTTCGTTATGTAAAAAAGCGTCAGTGGATACATATTTTAATGTTATGGAAGTTAATTTAATTATTTACAATGATGATGTAATAATGATGAATTAACATGATAAACGTAATAATTCATTAATCAGGGTTATTTTGTTTGATATATATCAATTGGAACTTTCATATGACACTTAGAATCAATGCTCTCTATAGTGATGAATAATCATCATTCGAAGTCAGGTGGGATGCCTGTCTGAATACACCTCCTTCAGGATGTGGGGGATTCTGCTGAGCATCTATGAAACTGAATGCAACTTATATAAAAATACGTGATAAATGGTGGGGGCTTCCGCTGTTCCTGCCTTCTTTAATCTTGCCCATTTTCGCCCACATTAATACTTTCGCGCATATTTCTTCCGGTGAGGTTTTTCTCTTTTATCTGCCTCTGGCACTGATGATCAGCATGATGATGTTTTTCAGCTGGGCGGCATTGCCAGGGATCGCCTTAGGGATTTTTGTCCGCAAATATGCAGAGCTGGGTTTTTACGAAACGCTCTCATTAACGGCTAATTTTATTATCATTATCATTCTCTGTTGGGGCGGTTACAGGGTCTTTACTCCCCGGCGTAACAACGTTTCACATGGTGATACCCGTTTAATTTCCCAGCGTATATTCTGGCAGATTGTGTTTCCTGCAACGCTGTTTCTGATACTTTTCCAGTTTGCTGCGTTTGTAGGATTACTGGCGAGCAGAGAAAATCTGGTCGGCGTCATGCCTTTTAACCTCGGGACCTTAATCAATTATCAGGCCTTACTGGTGGGCAATCTGATTGGTGTCCCGCTGTGCTACTTCATCATTCGTGTAGTGCGAAATCCGTTTTATTTACGTAGTTATTATTCGCAATTAAAACAGCAGGTTGATGTCAAAGTCACCAAAAAAGAGTTCGCACTCTGGCTACTGGCATTAGGTGCGTTGTTGTTGCTGTTATGCATGCCGTTAAATGAAAAAAGCACAATTTTTAGCACCAATTATACCTTGTCATTATTGCTGCCCCTGATGATGTGGGGAGCGATGCGCTATGGTTATAAGCTGATTTCGCTGCTCTGGGCGGTCGTGTTGATGATCAGCATCCACAGCTATCAAAATTACATTCCCATTTATCCTGGCTATACCACGCAGCTGACCATAACCTCCTCCAGTTATCTGGTATTCTCTTTTATTGTCAATTATATGGCTGTACTGGCAACCCGTCAGAGAGCGGTAGTCAGACGCATTCAGCGGCTTGCGTATGTGGACCCGGTGGTTCATCTGCCAAATGTTCGCGCCCTGAATCGCGCGTTGCGTGATGCCCCCTGGTCTGCGCTTTGTTATTTACGCATCCCTGGCATGGAAATGCTGGTTAAGAACTATGGCATCATGCTGCGGATTCAATACAAGCAAAAACTTTCTCACTGGCTGTCACCCTTGCTGGAACCGGGTGAGGATGTTTATCAGCTTTCGGGCAACGATCTCGCGCTGCGACTGAATACAGAATCGCACCAGGAGCGCATTACCGAACTGGATAGCCATCTCAAGCAATTTCGTTTCTTTTGGGATGGAATGCCGATGCAACCGCAGATTGGCGTCAGTTACTGCTATGTGCGCTCGCCAGTGAATCATATCTACCTGCTGCTGGGAGAGCTAAATACGGTCGCCGAGCTTTCCATCGTGACCAACGCCCCGGAAAATATGCAGCGTCGCGGGGCAATGTATTTGCAACGCGAATTGAAAGATAAAGTCGCGATGATGAATCGGCTACAGCAGGCGCTGGAACACAACCATTTTTTCCTGATGGCCCAGCCGATTACCGGTATGCGTGGCGATGTCTACCATGAAATTCTTCTGCGTATGAAAGGTGAGAATGATGAACTGATCAGCCCCGACAGCTTCTTGCCGGTCGCGCACGAATTTGGTTTATCATCGAGTATCGACATGTGGGTCATTGAGCATACGCTGCAATTTATGGCTGAAAACAGAGCGAAGATGCCCGCTCACCGTTTTGCCATTAATCTGTCGCCAACCTCGGTATGTCAGGCTCGTTTTCCCGTTGAAGTCAGTCAGCTGCTGGCTAAATATCAAATTGAAGCGTGGCAACTTATTTTTGAAGTCACCGAAAGTAATGCTCTGACCAATGTTAAGCAGGCGCAAATCACCTTGCAGCATCTTCAGGAATTAGGCTGCCAGATTGCGATTGATGATTTCGGCACCGGCTACGCCAGCTATGCGCGGCTTAAAAATGTGAATGCCGATTTGCTTAAAATTGACGGCAGTTTTATCCGCAATATTGTGTCAAATAGTCTGGATTATCAGATAGTGGCGTCGATTTGCCACCTGGCGCGAATGAAGAAAATGCGGGTAGTGGCAGAGTACGTTGAAAACGAAGAGATCCGCGAGGCGGTGCTCTCTTTGGGGATCGATTATATGCAGGGTTATCTTATTGGTAAGCCGCAACCGTTAATTGATACGCTGAATGAAATCGAACCCATTCGCGAAAGTGCCTGAATAATGCGGGCCGACATTTCTTGTCGGCCCGCAAATCATTAAGCGGCGATTTCTGGTGTACTTTCTTCTTCAATTTTCAACCGCCAGCCAGCCACGCCTTCCCAGTATTCTTGCTCCTTTTCCAGATCAAGCAGTACCAGCGCATTCTGACTAAACCAGTCATGCGGAAAACGCAGTGTCCAGTGACTGTCATCGGTAATCAGCGTCAATGTTGGCGGTGTGGTGGTTGCCTGACGTTGATTATTGAGTAATACGCCAAGGCGCAATAGCTGAATCAGTGGCAGGAACTGTTTCTTCTTAAACAAGGTAAAGCGCGGCAGATCGTCGAGCTTAATCGCTTTACGGTGATAGCGCACCAGCGTCGCCATCATCAACTGCTGTTCCTGATTAAAACCCGGCAAGTCGCTGTTTTGCAGAATATAAGCGGAGTGGCGATGCAAACCGCTGTGGTTGATATTCAACCCGACCTCATGCAGCATGGCGGCCCATCGCAGTAGCGCCTCCAGTTGCGGATGCGCCAGCTTCGGTTGCTGTTCCCGCCACTGTTCGTACATTTGCATAGTGGTATCCAGCACCCGTCGGGCCTGTTCACTGTCGATGTGATACTGGTTGGCGAGGCTGCTGGCGGTGCGACTACGCACATCCTGATGACGGAAACGTCCTTCCATTTCATACAGTACGCCTTCGCGTAACGCCCCGTCAGAAAGGCGCAGTTCACGGATGGCTAAAGCATCAAACACACCGCATAAAATCGCCAGTCCAGGAACGAAGACTGTTTTCCGTTCTTCGGAAAGACCCGGTAAACTCAGCGATGCGAAATTACGGTGACGTAAAACTTCTTTTACCAGTTTTTCCAGACGTTCCGGGGTAATTATCCCGTCTTTCTCGCCCATTTCCATTAACACTTCATGGGCGGCTTTTATGGTACCGGAAGCGCCCATTGCAACATTCCAGCCCTGAATTCGAAATTGCCAGGTTAAAGTTTCCAGTTTTTGTGCTGCCGCCATGCGAGCGCGCTGAAAATTCTCTTTATTGATGACCCCGCCAGGGAAATAAAGCTGGGCAAAGCTGACACAACCCATCCGGCGGCTTTCAACGAGAATCGGTTCGAAATTTTCACCAATCACCAGTTCCGTAGATCCGCCGCCAATATCAATAACCAGTTTGCGACCTTTCTCCGGTTGGGTATGCTCCACGCCCATAAAAATCAGACGGGCTTCTTCATTACCTGAAATAATTTCAATCGGGTAGGGAATGACCTTTTCCGCGCGTTTCAGAAAGTCAGTGGCGTTCAGCGCCTGACGCAGCGTATGGGTGCCGACTATACAGACGCTGGCAGGAGAAAAACCTTGTAGCCGTTCGGCAAACAGCGACAGACAGTTCAAACCGCGCGTCATTGCCTCTTCACTCAACATATTATCTGGCCCCAGGCCGTCCGCCAGATGCACCCGCTGTTTCAGGCGGCCAATAATCTGCATGGCACCATCTACCACACGGGCTATGACCATGTGAAAACTGTTTGAACCAAGATCGACCGCAGCAAACTCCTGCGGACGAGGGGATTTATCGTGTATTGGCATAGGGTTATTCAGGTTGTTCGAGTGATTTGATGTAGTCGTAAATCGCCAACTGCGCCCGTACTTTGCGGCGATTGCCGCGGGGAACGTAGCGATTACTGAGTTCTTTATCGATATAACGTGCTTTGACCGTATCGCTGAACAATATGTCGATGATGTCCAGCACCCGCTGCTTCAGGCGCGGATCGAGCAGCGGTGTCGCCACTTCAATACGATAATCAATATTGCGCGTCATCCAGTCGGCGGAAGAAAGGTAGACCTTTTTATCGCCGCCATTTTCAAAAATATAAACCCGGTCATGTTCAAGGTAACGGTCAACAATACTGATGGCACGAATGTTGTCGCTAATGCCTTCCAGATTGGGGATCAGCGAACACATGCCGCGAACCAGCAGATTAACCGGTACGCCGGAGCTGGAGGCCGCATACAGACGATCAACCAGGCCTTTATCGACAAGGTTATTTAGCTTCAGGGTGATACCGCTGGGCAGCCCTTGCTGCGCGTTGGCGATCTCGCGGTCAACCATTTCATACAACAGGCGGCGGGAGTTTTGCGGCGACACCATTAAATAATCAAATGTCACCGGACGGTATGGGTTTTCAATAAAGTTGAACACCCGCCGTACTTCGTTGGTGATGCGCGCATCGGCGGTCAGCAACGAATAGTCAGTATAAAGACGCGCGGTTTTTTCGTTAAAATTTCCGGTCCCGATGTGTGCGTAACGCACCACTTCACCGTTTTCTTTACGTGAAATCAGGAACAGTTTGGCGTGAATTTTCAGCCCCGGCGCAGAGAAGATAACGTGCACGCCTGCTTCGGTCAGGCGCTTCGCCCAGTGAATGTTGGCTTCTTCGTCGAAACGCGCCTGTAACTCAACCACCACGGTGACTTTCTTACCGTTGTGTGCGGCGTGGATCATCGAGTCGATGATGCGTGAATCTTTCGCCACGCGGTAAATGTTAATTTTAATCGCCAGTACGCTCGGGTCGAACGAAGCCTGACGCAGCAGTTCCAGCACATGCTCAAAGGTGTGATAAGGATAATAGAGCAACACATCGCGTTCGCGAATGGCATCAAAACCATTGCGGAACTGGGCTTTATCAAACCAAATATGGCGTAAACGCGGCAGTGGTTTGTTCACCAGATTGGCTTTGCCGACATTGGGGAAATTAATAAAGTCTTTAAAATTATGATAACGACCGCCGGGGACGATGGAGTCGTAGCGGGAAATAGTCAGTTTTTCGCGTAACACTTCAACCAGCGCATTGGGCATATCGCGCTGATAAACAAAACGCACCGGCTCAGCAGTTAAACGCTGCTTGAGACTGGAAGACATCAACTCCATCAGACTGGCTTCCATCTCATGCACTAAATCGTATTCGGCATCGCGGGTCATCTTCATTGAATAGGCATTCAGTGCGTCATAATCAAAGAAGCCTTTGAAAATATCATCAAGGCAGTAACGCAGAATGTTATCCAGAAGAATCATCGGCTTGCGTCGACGCGGCGCTTCTGGCGGTAAATTCACAAAGCGCGGCACTTTATCTGATGGGATCTCCAGCAGCGCGTAACGGATGGTATCGCCACGGATAATTTCCACCGCCAGATAGGTGTAATCATCTTTCAGGAACTGCACTAAATCAGTGTCAGGATTGATTAAAATCGGCGTAATGTGCTGACGCAGATACTGCTTAAAATAATGACGCAGCCAGTTTTGTTGATTGACGGAGAGCTGGCGTTCATTAATCAGGAAGATCTGGTTGCGCGCCATCTCCAGCAACAGCTCGTTGTAGAGGCCGTCGAATTCCTGATCGGCTTTCAGCACCCGGGACTGAATTTTGCCCAGTAAATGGCGGGAATGAGAGTTGGAACCTTGTTCTTCGCTAATAATGATGCGTCGCTTCAGTTCAGCGAAGCGGACTTTATAGAACTCATCAAGGTTATTGGAATAGATCCCCAGGAAACGCATCCTTTCAATCAGCGGGTTAGATTTGTCCGCCGCTTCCTGAAGCACGCGTTCATTGAACGATAACCAACTGAGCTCTTTTTCGATGTATAGCTTTTCCTGACCCATTACCACTTTTACTCCGTTTTATTCACGGGACACTGCCTGGATATTATGGCGAGCAATATTGGCAGATGTCCAACTATGCCAGAAAAGGGGGAAAAAAACTGCTGGAGCTTGCGATTTACAGGTGAATTGAAAAACGCCAGCGGCAGAGCTGGCGCTTTAACTACGGGGCATTACTCGTCGGCAGCGTAGCCCTGCGGCGGCAGACGTTGACCATCCAGCCACGCGGCGTTTTCGTGCATTTTCAGACGACCATCGGCAAACCAGCTAATCACCAGTGGATAAATAGCGTGTTCCTGGGTTTGCACGCGGGCGGTGATGTCATCCTCCGTATCACCAGCAAATACCGGGACTTTCGCCTGTAAAATAACCGGGCCACCGTCCAGTTCATCGGTGACGAAATGCACCGATGTACCGTGCTCTTCATCGCCATTTTCCAGCGCCTGACGATGGGTGTGTAATCCGGGATATTTCGGCAGCAGAGAAGGGTGAATGTTCAGCAAACGCCCGGCATAGTGGGAGACAAACGCCGGGCTGAGAATGCGCATAAAACCAGCCAGCACGACCACATCGGGTGCGTACATGTCGATTTCATGAATCAACTCCCGGTCATAGGCTTCACGACTGTCAAACGCGCTGGCGATGAGCGTATGCGTTGCAATACCCGCCTGGCGGGCGCGTTCAAGGCCGAACGCGTCGGCCTTATTGCTGAAAACTGCCCGTACGGTGCCTTTAATTTTATTGGTTTTGCAGGCGTCAATAATTGCCTGCAAATTACTTCCGTTGCCGGAAATAAGCACCACAATATTCATTATTCGATAACCACGCGTTGTTCGGAATCAGAGGCTTTGATGATACCGATTTTCCACGCGTTTTCACCGTTGGCATTGAGCAGGGCGAGGGCTTTGTCCACTTCCGGAGCAGGCAGGGCAATAATCATCCCGACGCCGCAGTTGAAGGTGCGATACATTTCATGGCGCTCAACATTACCTGCCGTTTGCAGCCAGTTGAACACTTCCGGCCACTGCCAGGAAGATTCATCAATCACTGCCTGGGTATTATCTGGCAATACGCGCGGAATGTTTTCCCAGAAGCCGCCGCCGGTCAGGTGCGCAATGGCATGCACATCGACCTTTTCAATCAACTCCAGCACTGACTTCACGTAAATGCGGGTCGGTGCCAGCAGATGATCGGCTAATGGCTTACCATCAAGTTCGGTGGTTTGCGGATCACAACCGCTGACTTCAAGAATTTTGCGCACAAGCGAATAGCCGTTCGAGTGCGGACCGCTGGAGCCGAGTGCAATCAGCACATCGCCATCGCTGACTTTAGAGCCGTCGATGATTTCTGATTTTTCTACCACGCCAACGCAGAAACCAGCGACATCGTAATCTTCACCGTGATACATCCCCGGCATTTCTGCCGTTTCGCCACCCACCAGTGAACAGCCCGATTGCAGACAACCTTCCGCAATGCCACTGATCACCGCTGAAGCGGTATCCACATCCAGTTTTCCGGTTGCGTAATAGTCGAGGAAAAACAGCGGTTCCGCACCTTGCACCACCAGGTCATTAACGCACATGGCGACCAGATCAATACCAATGGTGTCGTGACGTTTTAAGTCCATTGCCAGACGCAGCTTGGTACCTACGCCGTCAGTGCCGGAAACCAGCACGGGTTCACGATATTTTTGCGGCAATGCACACAGCGCACCGAAGCCGCCCAGACCGCCCATCACTTCCGGACGACGCGTTTTCTTCACTACGCCTTTGATTCTTCCAACCAGAGCATTACCCGCGTCAATATCAACACCGGCATCTTTGTAGCTAAGAGAGGTTTTATCGGTCACTGCTTGGGTCCCCACGCGTTACTTGCGGTAGAAAAATAAAATTCGGCGCAATTCTAACAGGGAAAGCAAACGTTTGCGAGACTGCTTTACACAACCTTTTTGCACGTCTTTTCCCCAGGCGCGCGGCAAAACAATACTTGTACCAGGGCAAAGGATCGTTTTCGGATGGAATAATCTTCTTCCATAACCATTTGAATACAAAATAACTTTATCTCAAACCGTTATCATTTTGACTAAAGTCAACGAAAATAATATTGCCGGCTTGAAGAAAGGAGGTATAATCCGTCGATTTTTTTTGTGGCTGCCCCTCAAAGGAGAAAGAGTATGAAGATCGTGGAAGTCAAACACCCACTCGTCAAACACAAGCTGGGACTGATGCGTGAGCAAGATATCAGCACCAAGCGCTTTCGCGAACTCGCTTCCGAAGTGGGTAGCCTGCTGACTTACGAAGCGACCGCCGACCTCGAAACGGAAAAAGTAACTATCGAAGGCTGGAACGGCCCGGTAGAAATCGACCAGATCAAAGGTAAGAAAATTACCGTTGTGCCAATTCTGCGTGCGGGTCTGGGGATGATGGACGGTGTGCTGGAAAACGTTCCGAGCGCGCGCATCAGCGTCGTCGGTATGTACCGTAATGAAGAAACGCTGGAGCCGGTACCGTACTTCCAGAAACTGGTTTCTAACATCGATGAGCGTATGGCGCTGATCGTTGACCCAATGCTGGCAACCGGTGGTTCCGTTATCGCGACCATCGACCTGCTGAAAAAAGCGGGCTGCAGCAGCATCAAAGTTCTGGTGCTGGTCGCTGCGCCAGAAGGTATCGCTGCGCTGGAAAAAGCGCACCCGGACGTCGAACTGTATACCGCATCGATTGACCAGGGACTGAACGAGCACGGATACATTATTCCGGGCCTCGGCGATGCCGGTGACAAAATCTTTGGTACGAAATAAAGAATAAAAATAATTAAAGCCGACTTTAAGAGTCGGCTTTTTTTTGAGTAAAGCGCCTATAACACATAATACAGAGGATAATACTATGACGCGCCGTGCTATCGGGGTGAGTGAAAGACCGCCACTTTTACAGACAATCCCGCTTAGTTTGCAACATTTGTTCGCCATGTTTGGTGCAACCGTCCTGGTGCCCGTCTTATTTCATATTAACCCGGCGACTGTACTGTTATTTAACGGTATAGGAACGCTGCTGTATCTCTTCATCTGTAAAGGGAAAATCCCGGCTTATCTTGGTTCCAGCTTTGCCTTTATTTCACCGGTATTGTTACTGTTGCCGTTAGGATATGAAGTCGCGCTGGGCGGCTTTATTATGTGCGGCGTGCTGTTCTGCCTGGTTTCTTTTATCGTGAAGAAAGCGGGGACCGGCTGGCTGGACGTGCTGTTTCCACCTGCGGCAATGGGCGCAATCGTTGCCGTCATCGGTCTGGAGCTGGCGGGCGTAGCTGCCGGTATGGCAGGTTTACTCCCGGCTGAAGGGCAAACGCCAGACTCCAAAACCATCATCATCTCCATTACCACCCTGGCGGTCACGGTTTTAGGTTCCGTACTGTTTCGTGGTTTTCTGGCAATTATCCCGATTTTAATTGGCGTGCTGGTGGGCTACGCGCTCTCTTTCGCAATGGGAATTGTCGATACCACGCCGATTATTAATGCTCACTGGTTTGCGCTGCCAACTCTCTATACGCCGCGCTTCGAGTGGTTTGCCATTCTGACTATTCTGCCAGCGGCGTTAGTGGTTATTGCCGAACACGTAGGGCACCTGGTGGTAACGGCTAATATCGTCAAAAAAGATCTGCTGCGCGATCCAGGTCTGCACCGTTCGATGTTTGCTAACGGCTTGTCGACCGTGATCTCCGGCTTCTTTGGCTCCACGCCAAACACCACCTACGGGGAAAACATTGGCGTGATGGCGATCACCCGTGTTTACAGTACCTGGGTTATCGGCGGGGCAGCGATTTTCGCTATCCTGCTTTCCTGCGTCGGTAAACTGGCTGCTGCTATCCAGATGATCCCATTGCCGGTGATGGGCGGCGTTTCGCTGCTGCTTTATGGTGTCATCGGTGCTTCCGGTATTCGTGTTTTGATCGAATCGAAAGTGGATTACAACAAAGCACAGAACCTGATCCTGACTTCCGTGATTTTGATCATCGGTGTCAGTGGCGCGAAGGTAAACATCGGCGCGGCGGAGCTGAAAGGTATGGCGCTGGCGACCATCGTCGGTATCGGCTTAAGTTTGATCTTCAAACTGATTGGTGTGCTGCGCCCTGAAGAAGTAGTGCTGGACGCAGAAGACGCGGATATAACAGACAAATAATGTACCGACCGGGCAGTGTTGCTGCCCGGTTCAAACATCATGGGATTCTGTGGTAAACTTCTCGCGATTTTGTGAAATCCTGGTTGAGGTATCTCTGAACACACCGGCACAGCTCTCTTTGCCACTTTATCTTCCTGACGACGAAACCTTTGCAAGTTTCTGGCCGGGGGATAACTCCTCTTTACTGGCCGCGCTGCAAAACGTGCTGCGTCAGGAACATAGCGGTTACATCTATCTCTGGGCACGCGAAGGCGCGGGGCGCAGCCATCTGTTGCACGCGGCTTGCGCGGAATTGTCGCAGCGTGGCGATGCGGTGGGCTATGTCCCGCTGGATAAACGCACCTGGTTTGTTCCGGAAGTGCTCGACGGTATGGAGCATTTGTCGCTGGTCTGTATCGACAACATTGAGTGTATTGCAGGCGATGAGTTGTGGGAGATGGCGATTTTCGATCTCTACAATCGAATTCTGGAATCGGGCAAAACACGGTTGTTAATCACCGGCGATCGTCCACCGCGGCAGTTGAATCTTGGACTACCGGATCTCGCGTCGCGTCTCGACTGGGGGCAGATCTACAAATTGCAGCCACTTTCTGATGAAGATAAGTTGCAGGCGCTACAGTTACGCGCGCGTTTGCGTGGTTTTGAACTGCCGGAAGATGTGGGGCGTTTCTTGCTGAAGCGGCTCGACAGAGAGATGCGCACGTTATTTATGACGTTGGATCAGTTGGATCGTGCGTCGATTACCGCGCAACGTAAGCTGACCATTCCGTTTGTGAAAGAAATTCTGAAACTGTAGACAAGACGTTTATTGTCGGAAATGCACCCATAGTATTCGTCGGCCGGATAAGACGCGGCAAGCGTCGCATCCGGCAATGTGCTTCAACTAGCGATGGAGCACTTCTTAACCCACGATTTCCAGTACCTGCTCCGGTGGACGACCAATCCGCGCTTTGCCATCCGCGACCACAATCGGGCGCTCCATTAGCTTCGGATTATCCACCATTGCCTGAATCAGCGCCTCTTCGCTAAGCGAACTGTTAGCCAGGTTCAGTTCTTTATAAAGATCCTCTTTCTGGCGCATCAATTCACGGGCGCTATTCATCCCCAGCATTTTCAGCAAATCACGCAGCGTTGCCGCATCGGCGGGTGTCTCAAGGTAGAGCACCACTTCTGGCTCCACGCCGTTTTCTTTCAGCAGATTCAGCGTTTCCCGGCTCTTTGAACAGCGTGGGTTATGGTAGATTTTTACCTGTTTGGTCATTGTTCTTCCTTTAATGCGAATTACATCTTGGTATAAGGCTTAAAGCGTTCCTGCAGCTGGCGCAACTGGTCGATGCGCGCATCGTAACGCGCTTGTTGCAGGCTGCCTAATTTCACCTGCGAACTGGCGCTACTCAACAGCGAAATGGCCTGATCGAGTCGTCCGGCGAGCGCATAACCTTCTGCTCGCGCAGCCAGCTCCTGATCGCGGTTATTTAGCGCGGCTTCCGCCTGTGCCAGCAAATCCCAGCCGTTGCTGTCATCTTTATTATTAAAGGTGTAGCGATTCAGAATATTGGCCGCTTCTTGTGGTTGACCGCCTTGCAGATAAGCGTTCGCCAGGTTGAGCTGCAACACTGGATTGGTGCGCAAATCACGGGCATTTTTCAGACGATTGATCGCTTCATTGGCTTTGTTTTGCCCAAGGTCGATATCGGTAGCCAGATCGAGATACCATGCGTTGCCAGGTTCTGCCGCCAGTAACGGTTGCAGCGTTTTACGCGCCTCGTCGTATTTATTGGCTTCCATCGCCTGTAAAGCACGACCATATTGCGCCGCTCGTTGCTGACGAACGTTTCCTTTCGCCCATTCATCCAGCAAATCACTGGTGAGCTGGTTACGTCCGGAATTATACATCCCCAGTGTGCGCGCTTTCGCCAGATAGAAATCTTCCGACGACTGCACCACCATCGGGCGCATCTGATTAGCACGGTTGCGGGCATCTGCCAGACGACTTTCCGGCAATGGGTGAGTCAATAAAATTTCCGGCGGACGCGAGGAGTAACGCGCCTGATCGAGCAATTTTTCGAGGAAGGTCGGCATCGCCTGCGGATCGAATCCTGAGCGTTGCAGCACCTGAATACCAATGCGGTCCGCTTCCTGTTCATTTTGCTGGGTGAAACTGATCATCCCCTGGCGCGTTCCCGCCAGTGTACCGGTCAGCGCCGCCATCCCCGCCTGCGGACTGGCCATCGCCAGTAAAATAGAACCTAACGCGCCGACCCAGGTCAGCGGCGCGCTGCGTTGTTGATCTTCCATCGCTCGCGCCAGGTGACGTTGGGTGACGTGGGAGATTTCATGCGCCATAACTGAAGCCAGTTGACTTTCGTTATCGGAATAACGGAACAGGGCAGAGTGCAGCACCACGTTGCCGCCAAAGAAAGCAAAGGCGTTAATTTCGTCGTTGTTGATCAGAAAAAAATGAAACGGTGTCTTAACCGAATTGGCATGCGAAACCAGACGCATACCCAGCGAATTAATATATTGCGTTAACAGCGGGTCATTAATTAACGGCGCGCTGCCGCGTAGCTGGCGGACATAATAGTCGCCCATCTGCATTTCCTGACCAATGGAAAGCGTGCTTCCTGCGGAGGTTCCCATATCCGGCAAGGTGTCTGCGCTGTCGGCAAACGCCGGGGCTACCTGACCAATGGTCATAGCAGCAATGAGGGTTGCAACCAGGTTTTTTTTCAACTGCCTGAACATAACCTCTATCCTGTATTTCTGAAGATAGTCATTTGACCGATACTGTGAAATATCGTTCCCACCGCGCCGCCTTTGAGTGTAACGGCGAAGATTAGCCCACTCAAATGACTTTTCAGTTTCCTGAATCCGTCATAAAAAGCGAAGTCTTTTTTGTGACATTTCGATACAATTGCGGATCGCAATCCCGCTCTTGAGGTTCAGGGAAGGTCTTTATGCTCGAAATGTTGATGCAATGGTATCGCCGCCGTTTTAGCGACCCGGAAGCGATTGCCTTGCTGGTTATTTTAGTTGCCGGATTTGGCATTATCTTTTTCTTTAGTGGCCTGCTTGCTCCGTTGCTGGTGGCTATTGTGCTGGCCTATTTGCTGGAATGGCCAACCGTGCGCCTGCAATCTATTGGCTGCTCCCGCCGCTGGGCGACGTCGATTGTATTGGTGGTTTTCGTCGGTATATTGCTACTGATGGCGTTCGTGGTACTGCCTATCGCCTGGCAGCAGGGCATCTACTTAATCCGCGATATGCCGGGGATGCTCAATAAGCTTTCTGACTTTGCCGCCACGTTGCCGCGCCGCTATCCGGCGTTAATGGACGCGGGCATTATTGATGCAATGGCCGAAAATATGCGCAGTCGGATGCTGACCATGGGCGATTCGGTGGTGAAAATTTCCCTCGCCTCGCTGGTCGGTTTGCTCACCATAGCTGTCTATCTGGTGCTGGTGCCATTGATGGTCTTCTTCCTGCTGAAAGACAAAGAGCAGATGCTGAACGCCGTTCGTCGGGTGCTACCGCGTAACCGCGGACTGGCAGGACAGGTGTGGAAGGAGATGAATCAACAAATCACCAACTATATCCGCGGCAAAGTGCTGGAGATGATCGTGGTGGGGATCGCCACCTGGCTGGGATTCTTACTCTTCGGGCTGAACTATTCGCTGCTGCTGGCGGTGCTGGTCGGCTTCTCGGTACTTATTCCGTACATTGGTGCATTTGTGGTGACCATTCCGGTGGTTGGCGTGGCGCTATTCCAGTTTGGTGCTGGCACGGAATTCTGGAGCTGCTTCGCGGTGTATCTGATTATTCAGGCGCTGGACGGCAACCTGTTAGTACCGGTGTTGTTCTCCGAAGCGGTTAACCTGCATCCGCTGGTGATTATTTTATCGGTGGTGATCTTCGGTGGTTTGTGGGGATTCTGGGGCGTATTCTTCGCCATTCCATTGGCGACGCTGATCAAAGCCGTGATTCACGCCTGGCCCGATGGGCAAATCGCGCAAGAATAATCTTCAGCCCGACGAACTGTTTCGCCGGGCTGATTTTTAGGGTTCCTGACGTAAATAAATAGCCCGATAACAAATACTCACCAGCACTGCACCGCCGATAATATTACCCAGCATCACCGGGAGCAGATTGGCGGTAATAAAATGGCTGACCGTCAGTGCCGGAAAATTGTCTGCGCTACTGTGCGCCAGTTGCCAGAAGGAGGTAGGGGCGAAATGGCGAATGGCAATGGCGAACGGAATCACAAACAAATTGGCGATACAGTGCTCAAAGCCACTGGCGACAAACAGGGTGATGGGCAAAATCATGGCGACGATTTTGTCGCATAACGAACGTCCGCAATAACTCATCCACAGCGCCAGGCAAACCATCACATTGCACATAATGCCGAGGCTGACTGATTCAGTAAATGTATGATGCATTTTGCCCTCGGCGCAGTGTAAAACCGCGACTCCCCACATCGCGTTTTCACTCATCACCAGCCCGGAAAACCAGATTAACAAACTGAAACAGGCAATACCTGCCAGATTACCGCAGGCCACCAGAAGTGCATTAATCAGCCATGTTCGCCAGCTAATAACGCTCCGACTTTTTGCCATCACCGTCATTACCGACGAGGTGAACAGGCTGGTGCCGCAAACCGCCAGCAAAATAAAGCCGAGTGTAAAGCAAAGGCCGCCCACCAGATGGGTTAATGCCTGTGAAGACGGGGCATCGGCGATAACGGAAAGGTAAAAAGTAAATCCAATCGCCATAAACACGCCAGCGGACATCGCCATTAAAAAGACCGATACTTTGCTGCGGGCAATTTTATGGGCAGCAATCCGTTCAGCGATTGCCGCTTTTCTGGCGCTCAACTGCAAGTCGAAAGAGAGTTTGTTTCTCATGCATACTCCTGCAAAAGCAGATTACAACACCTCGCGAACCGAGATCCCCAGCCGCTGCATTCGTGACAGCAGCGTGGTGCGCTTCATCCCTAATCGTGTCGCCGCGCCACGGGGCCCGGCAACAATGCCATTGGTTTCTCGCAATACCTGAACAATGCGCTGACGTTCTTCTTCGTCATTCTCTGGCGTCGTCGGGTGCAGCAACTGCGCCATTGAACTGCGAAGCGCTGAATCTTCATTTAGCGTCGGCAGTAAACGGCTTTGTCGGACATTAAGATGTAAATTCAGACTGTTACCGCGAGTCAGTAGTACCGCTCGCTCAATCACGTTTTCCAGCTCGCGCACGTTGCCCGGCCAATCCCACGACATCAACTGGCGTAGCGCCTCGGTCGGGATGGCGTCAATTGCGCGATTCATATGGCGCGCCATTTTTTGCGTGAAATGCTTTGCTAAAAGAGGGATATCTTCCGGACGGTCGCGCAGTGGCGGCAGTTCCAGTGGGAAGACATTCAGGCGATAAAAGAGATCGCTGCGAAACTGGCGATCTTCAACCATTTGCCACAAATCACGGTTGGTGGCGGCAATGACTCTGACATTTACCGGGATCGTTCTACTCCCGCCGAGACGCTCAATCTCCCGTTCCTGCAATACGCGCAGCAGTTTAGGCTGAAGTTCTAACGGCAGATCGCCAATTTCATCGAGAAACAACGTGCCGCCATCGGCAATTTCAAAACGACCACGATGGGTATTAATCGCACCAGTAAATGCCCCTTTGTCATGACCGAATAACTCACTTTCCAGAAGACTGGCGGGGATGGCAGCGCAGTTGATTTTGACCAGCGGCTTGTCGCGTCGCGGGCTAAGTTGATGGATCGCTCTGGCGATCACCTCTTTGCCGGTTCCGGTTTCACCACAAATCAACACCGTACTGTCGCTCTTCGCCACAATATCTACCTGCTGGAGCAGGTCTTCCATTGCCTGGCTTTGATAGATAATGTCACCGACGCCCAGATTCGAAAGGAGCTGCTCGCTAAGCTGGTGGTTTTCTTGCTGCAAGCTTTCCTGCAAATCGGTCATGCTGCGCCAGGCATCGGCATTGCCAACGGCAATAGCGATGCGATCGGCAATATGTTGTAGTAGCTGGCAGTTTTCCTCACTAAAGAGAGTGGAAGAGGTATGCGCCAGCAACAATGCACCCGGTGTATGGTTGCCAAAGGTGAGCGGTATAAGGAGCGCAGATTCGCAGCCGTTAGATGCAAGTAAGTGTAATAACGGGTCGCGTTGCCAGAGAAACAGATCGTCTGCACGGTGCGTCAAGGTCGGTTGTCGGGTTTGTAGCGTTTGTGTCAGCAATACACTTTCGCCAGGCATACAGCGTGGCAGACACGCACAATGTGAGGCAGAAAGATCGCTGCACCACAGGCTGAACTTCTCATTCTTTCGATGATCACCCAGTACCATACTGACTGAAGCCAGACCGAAAAAATGATGGATCTCACGAGCGACGTCAGCGATCAGATCGTCGAGATCAAGATGTGACAACACTGCATTAGTGATATCCACCAGTACCCGATGATGATCGCGATCTTTCTCCAGCAAACGCAGCGCCACCTGTTGTTCTTCATCATTGAGCCATGATTGCAGAACCGGGGTGATAATGCGTGCCAGCCAGTTAAACAGTGTGCAATCCTGGGGAGTAAAACGTCTGCCGTGGGTACGAATAAAGCGTAGCTCCGCCATTCCACTACTGCCGAGAAGGACGGCGTGACGCGAATAATCGACCATCTCGCCCTGATACTCTGTTGTTGCCGTCACATCGCTGCCATCATCATGGTATCGGTAATAGAAGTTGCTTTTGAGAACATGCAGTTCAATAAGTTGTACCGGGCTGAACGGCGGCGGCAGCGGGATGAAGGCGCGTAATAAAGACGCCTTGCCGTGTTTCTGCGCTAACCGCTCCGCGAGCATTCCGTTTACCGCTTCAATTGTTATTCCTTGCGGCGGGGCAAACATCGCCTCGTCTGACATAGCCATCAACAGTCCTTATTAATGAGAAATCCTTCTCACGCAATTTTTCTGGCCATCAGATAGATGGCCGGTTCCTGCACAATTTCATCCAATAGATGAATGAATTGAATGCTACGCGCCTGCCACGCCGACTTCGCGTCATCTGCCAGTGGCGCGAATGCCTGGGTCAACAGGGCGGTGTGGCTGGCGTCAATAACAATCTCACCAAAGGTCATCACCCCCAGCATCTTACGTCGGGCTTGCTCCTCTTCGACCTGTGCAAGCCAATCTTCGTATTCCGTCTGTGGGCAGCGGAAGGCGACATTCAAACAATCAATCACGCCAACGTGATGACCGATAGCCAACGAGTAATACATTACCTGGGAGCTGTGTTCCGGCATCTCGTCGCTACTGGCGATAAATTTTTTTCGCAGCGTCCAGAAAACAATTTCCCTGCACTCCTCAGCCATGTAACCCCCGGAGAACGCGAAAGAGTTGCTGAACGATACTATTGAGACGCGGATCGTCGGCTTCGCGCAACCAGGTGTTAACCCGATTTCCTGTAGGATCGTCGCTTAAATGGCGCAGGAGCCGATCGCAAATTTCTCGCCCTTGACGATAGCCCGCCAGCCGCCTCGCTTCTCGCTCAATGGCGATACGCTGTGATGGCGGGATCTGCGGCCACAGCGGTTGCATGGTCACTCCGGTGGGATCGCGATAATCCACCGCGTGAATCTTCTGTTGCAGCAAACCGAGCGCCACGGCGAAACCGTGAATGGTGGCGGCCGGTGTTGGCGGGCAGCCGGGGATCCAAACATCAATGGGGACAATGGTGTCGCTGCCGCCCCAGACGCTGTAGAGATCGTGAAAAATACCGCCGCCGACACCGCACGCGCCGTAGGAAACACAGATTTTATGATCGGGGGCAGACTCATATGCCCGAAGTGCAGGCATACGCATCGCACGGGTGACTGCGCCAGTAAATAACAAAATATCGGCGTGACGCGGTGATGAAACAACCTTAATGCCAAAACGTTCTGCGTCGAATACTGGTGTGATGGCAGCAAAAATTTCTATTTCACAGGCGTTGCAGCCGCCGCAATCGACGCGATAAACGTAAGCCGAGCGACGTATATCCTGTAGCAAATGCTGCTTCATCTTTTGCGTTTGCTCGTCCAGCGTTATGGGCTGGCTGACATGTTGCGTAAGCACTGGACTCATAGCTGCTCCTTAGCCACCAGCGGTTCATCTGTGTCGTCGTTGATCAGCGTCGCGCGCTGTTTGCATTCCGGGCAGACGCTCGCTTGCGCCCGTAACATTTCGCGGTTTTGTGGTGCATTTTGTTGCTGTGCCAACAGTTCTGCAGCCAGTGCGACGGTTTTTTGCGGGGCAAACGGGCGTTCGCAACGGCTGCAACGTTGTAGATGGAACGTCGCGCGGGTATAGAGATCGGCTTTATTGGTGACGGTCAGTTCAAAGTTATTGGTAAGCTGAATGGCTCTGGTCGGGCACACTTCTTCACAACGTCCGCAGTAAATACAACGCCCCAGATAGAGCTGCCAGGTGCGCGTATTTTGCTGGTCGTCGGTCTGGATAGTCAGCGCATTTGCCGGACAAGCACAGGCGCAGGCACCGCAGGCAATACATTGGCTGGGCATCAGGTCCGGTTTCCCGCGAAAGCCTGGGCTGACCTCCAGTGGCGCGAAGGGATATTTCACCGTCGCGGTTCCGGCGCGCATAATAGTTTTCAGTAACTTCAGCATCTTCTGTCCTTACTTCAGCGGCGAACGGTTACGATCAATGCCGTAGCGTTCGATCTCTTTATACGGCACGGTTTTTGACTGGCGCTTGCGCACATCAACCAGCGTCACACGGTCGGTACAGGAGTAGCAGGGATCAAGGCTACCGATAATCAGCGGTGCGTCAGAAACGGTATTGCCGCGCAGCATGTAACGCAGCACTGGCCAGTTGGCGTAGGTGGCGGCACGACAGCGCCAGCGGAACAATTTTTGGTTATCACCGAGCATGCTCCAGTGCACGTCTTCACCACGTGGCGCTTCAACAAAGCCCAGCGCGAATGCGTGAGGTTTATAGCTAAAGCCTTCGGTCAGCAGTGGGGTATCTGGCATGTTGTCGAGGGCAAATTCCAGCATTGCCAGCGAATCAAACGTCTCTTTGACACGGACCATCACGCGGGAGAAGACATCGCCGCCGGTAAAGGTAAACAGCGTTTTTGGAATATTGCCGTAGTCGGCGTAGGGGTGATCAAAGCGCAAATCACGGGCAAAACCACTGCCGCGGATCAGCGGCCCGACAGGGCTATAATCACGGGCGATTTGTCGGTCGAGAATGCCAATGCCCTGAGTGCGTTGTTCCATATTCGGCGTAGCAAGCAGCATCTCTACCAGCTCCGACACGTCGGCGCGCATCTCGCGCACCAGTTTCAGCGTTTGCAGACGTTGCTCTTTGAGAATATCGCGGCGAACACCACCAATCAGATTCAGACCGTAGGTTTTACGCGACCCGGTCAGCAATTCCGCCATTGTCATCGACTTTTCCCGCACGCGGAAAAATTGCATAAAGCCGGTATCAAAACCAACAAAATGGCAGGAGAGACCAAGGTTGAGCAAATGACTGTGTAGCCGTTCGACTTCCAGCAGAATCGAGCGAATAGTATGCGCTCGTTGCGGCACCTCAATCCCAAGTGCATTTTCAACCGAGTTGGTATAGGCCACACTGTGGGCAAAACCGCAAATCCCACACACGCGGTCGGATAAGAAGGTCACTTCGTTGTAGCCCATCCGCGTTTCTGCCAGTTTCTCCATGCCGCGATGGACATAAAACAGGCGGTAATCAGCATCGACAATTTGCTCGCCATCCACAAACAAGCGGAAGTGACCTGGTTCATCGGAGGTGATATGCAGCGGGCCGACAGGGATCACCCGCGCATCGCTGTTGCCCTCGTTGATAAACGGATACGTTTCGGTATCAGTCGTCGGTTCTGGGCGCAGTCGATAATCCATCGCGTCTTTGCGCAGCGGATGCATATCTTCCGGCCAGTCATCGGGCAACACCAGCCGACGCTGATCCGGCAGGCCAACCGGAATCAGCCCGTACATATCGCGAATTTCTCGCTCGCCCCAGACCGCGGCAGGGACGCGCGGTGTGACTGACGGAAACTCCCGACTGTCGGCATCGACCAGTGCCTTCACCACGATCCAGCATTTTTCGGCCCCTTCCATAGAAAGGGCATAATAAACCGCGTAATGACCGTTAAGTGTCCGCTCGTCGTTGCCAAACAGGACTGGAAGCCAGCCATCATGTTGATAATAAAGATAATGCACAACGTCAGGCAGCAGATTGATTTTCACCGTAATGGTGACCTGTTCAGGCGTTTGTCGCTCTTCATCCAGCACCGCGCCGGGGAACTGCGTTTTCAGGGCGGCGAGAATCGCTTCGCCACGATTTGACGATGAATTAACGTTCACTGTGTTTCTCCGAAACAGATGCGGTGCCTGAAGGCAAAAAATCATGCCAGGTGCTACGTTGTGCAGGCAGGTCGTGCGTCCCTGAGAGGACTATAGTGGAAGCGCCTGCCAGGATCCTGATGACAGGTTGTGGAATATGCGTTCCCATCGCCAGCATCATGACCAGCAGAATCACCATTGGCGAGGTGGTCAACCAGCCAAGTTCACCCCGGTTAACGGCCTGCGGCGGTTTCGCCATTAACACCCGCGCAGCCATCCGTACCAGGCCCGCCAGCACCAGCGTTAACAGCAATAACAGCAGGACGATAAGCAGCAGATGATTACGCGCCAGTCCGGCGGTAACGGTCATAAATTCGCTAAGAAAAATGTTGAAGGGCGGCATCCCGGCCAGCGCCAGCGCACCGCCGCCAAACAACACGGCGGTAAATGGCATGATTTTAAGCATTCCGCAGACGACGTTGAGATCGCGCGTGCCGTACTTGAGCAGTACATTGCCGGAACCGCAAAACAGCAGCGTTTTTGCCAGACTGTGGTTTAAGGTGTGCAGCAGAGCAGCAAAAATTCCCAGCGGCCCGCCAATGCCTAGCGCTACCGCGACCAGTCCCATGTTCTCCACGCTGGAGTACGCCAGCAGACGCTTAATGTCCCGCTGTACCAGAATGAAAAATGCCGCCACGGCAACCGACAACATGCCGAAGATGAGCAACAACCGGTTGGGGAAATCGCTGCCGATGGCCTGGCAAATAATGATGTAATAGCGAATCAGCACCAACAGCGCGCAGTTCAGCAATACGGCGGAGAGCAGGGCGCTGACCGGACTCGGCGCTTCACTGTGAGCATCTGGCAGCCAGGCGTGCATGGGGAATAGCCCGGTTTTAGTGCCAAAGCCAATTAGCACAAACACAAAGGCCAACAGCATTAATGTTGGGTCAAGCAAGGACGATTGCTTAAGAACCTCGCTCCAGAATATCGCCATTTCTGCCTGCGGCATAACGCTGGCGGCGTTGGCGTATACCAGCACGGTACCGAACAGACCAAAAGCGACACCAACAGTACAAATAATGATGTACTTCCATGCAGCTTCCAGCGATGAACGCTGACCGTAAATGCCTACCAGAAACGCCGAGCTTAAGGTGGTGGCTTCGATTGCCGCCCACATCACAATCAGGTTATTGCTGGTAACAACCAGCAGCATGGTGAACAAAAACAGATGGAAGAAACCGTAGTAATCGCACAGCGTAACGGGTGAAAGCTCGCCGTGTGCCACTTCATGACGCATGTAGCCAATCGAGTAAACACCGGTGAGAAAGCCAATCACACCAAGAATGGCGAGGAACAAACCGCCCAGACCATCAATATGAAGCCACAGTCCCGCAGCGAATATTTCTCCTGCATCAGCGGCAGTTTGGACCACCCAGAGTGCCAGAATCAGCAGCAGTGTGATCCCTAAGCTATGTAATACAGTCACCGTACAAGTCGCAGAGAGCCCCCGTTTCCGGCAGGCAAAACAGAGCAGCGAAAAAAGCAGCGGCGTGAGCAGGAGTAAAGCGAACATCACAGAATAACTCATCTCATTATCCCTTCAGCGCGGTCAAGTTGTTCACGTCCAGCGTGCCGTGGGTACGCCATATTTTTCTTGCCAGTAACACCATTACAATGACGGCGAAGATGGCGTCGGTAGCGATACCAATTTCCACCAGTTCCGGTGCACGCCAGGCTAGAAGCGCCAGCACCAGATGGGAGCCGTTTTCCATCAGGCAGTAACCAAAAATTTGCCGCAGGATATTGCGCTGGCTGACAATGCACAGCAGGCCAAGCAGAAAATGACCTAACGCCACCGCCAGCGCCGGTTTCAGCCCGGTAGCCATCGGTAGCTTCACGGGCTGAACGACAAATGCGCAAAGCAGGACAATTAACGCCGCGAGCAGTGTCATCATTGCCGGACCGAATAACGCTTTTTCCGGGAGGTTCTGGGGAATATTTCGTGCAGCGTAAATCATGATTAACGGTACCAGCAGCACTTTGGTGATAAAGGCGCTGGCGGACCAGATCAGCAGTTGCTCTGCGGCGAACAGGCACGAGAGGGTGGCGAAAATAGACACCAGCACCAGCGACTGGCAGGCGTAAAATCCGCATGACAGGCGATAGCTTTTGACACTAATCACAAACAGCGATGTCAGCATCATCAGTCCCGCCAGATTATTTACGATCATAGAACCGGTCATTCATCATCTCCTTACTGCAACCAGGTCGCGGCGATTACGCTGGAAATCAGCGACATCACAATCAGTACAATCAACACCAGGCGCATTGATCCTGGCAGCGGTGCGGCATCGGCGACGGCCTCGCTCGGTTTGCCAGGCACGACGCGACCAAACCAGCGAATAAACCAGGCGAAACTGGCGACCGATTCAATCATCAGCAGAATCATGGCGGGCAGCAGGATCCAGTACTCCACTGACAACGCAAAACCGGCGGCAAACAGCGGGAATTTACTGAAGAAGCCGTTGAACGGCGGTACGCCGGTAATCGCCAGCGCTGCCACGCAGAAACCCACGCCTGGCAACGGCAGGGTGTGCAATACGCCACGCAGACGCGGCAACAAGCGCGTGCCGCAGCTGTAACTCAGCGCACCTGCTACAAGGAAAAACAGGCTTTTAGCGAACGCGTGGTTGACGATGTAGGCGATGCTACCCTCCAGCGCCAGCCGCGAGCCGAAGATGGAGAGCGACAAGCCGAAGAACATCCAGCCAAGTTGAGTGATGGTCGACCAGGCCAGCAACCGCTTCATATCCTGCTGTGGCAAATACATCAGGAAGCCATAAAGAATGGTGACCAGCGCCATGACCATGCCAACGCCGCCAATCACATGCGGGATATTGCCGCCGTCGATAATGGCGCGGGCAAAAATGTAAACGCCCACTTTCACCATCGATGCGGCGTGGAGATAGGCGCTGATCGGTGTTGGCGCTTCCATTGCGTCCGGTAGCCACGCTTGCATCGGTAGCTGGGCCGATTTCCCCCACGCGGCAAACAGGATGCCGCCATAAACCAGATAACGTGCGTCGCCGTGTAACTCGCTCATCGCGCTAAGCGCAAACGTTCCGGTCTGCAAAAACAGCGTGGCGGCGGCAAGATACAACCCCAGCGAACCGATATGGGTGATAAGTAACGCTTTTAGTGCTGAACGCTGCGCTTTATCGCTCTGGTAATAACTGATCAACGCCCAGGAGCAGCCGCCCGTAATTTCAAAAAACAACAACTGACCGAGCAGCGTCGAGGAGAGTACCAGTCCCGCCATCGCGCCGATAAACACCAGCAAAAATGCGTAATAACGATTCGTGCCGTTATGCGGGTGTTCGCGATTTTTATCCGTCAGATAACCCGTGGAGTAGATCGTGACCAGCAAACCGAGAAACACCACCACAAACAGAATCAGCGTACTCACGCGATCAATGACCAGGCCAAACAACGCCACATCCCCCACGTTGACCAACGTCAACGTGACGGCAACTTTATCGGCCTGATAAAACGCGGAGATCAGCGACAACATGCACAGCGTGGTCAGCGCGGCGAACAAAATCCCCCATTCGGCGGCCCGACGTTGTGGCGAAAACGAAACGACCAGTGCGCCGATAAAAGGCAGCATTAACGTCGTCAGAGCAAGATTTTCCATATTCCGTCAGTGCTCCTTACAGACCGGTTAACCAGAAGACCCAGGCAAGCGCAGCAAGGCTGAAGCCAAGCCAGGTCACATGGTGAATGAGTAAAAATCGCCCGCGTGCCAGCGTGTTTTCTGCGATTGAGGCCAGTACAAAAATCAGCAAAACCTTGAGCAGCGTAACGACAAGTGAAGTCAGCAGGCAGGCGAGAGAAAGT
Source organism: Escherichia sp. WS1450 (assembly GCF_046487395.1). NCBI lineage: Bacteria > Pseudomonadati > Pseudomonadota > Gammaproteobacteria > Enterobacterales > Enterobacteriaceae > Escherichia > Escherichia sp. WS1450. The sequence goes on along the minus strand of NZ_JBJQJO010000005.1, from coordinate 127,248 downwards.
TCTTGCGCGCGCCCAAAGGGCAGAAATAGGGCCACAAACAGTGCTGCCATCACGACCTGTTTCAGCCCCAGCCCCCATTTCGCCAGCGCCAGCCCGGCACCGGAATATTCGGTCAGCGGGCCTTCCTGTAATTCCTGTTCTGCTTCAGCAACATCAAAGGGAATTTTTCCCATCTCAATGAAGCAGGCAAAACCACAGGCCAGTAACGCCAGTACGGTAGTTAGCGGCGAGTTCCAGCCCGTCGCCAGCGTCTTGCTGATCATCTCGATATGCGTGGAATCCGCTATCAGCGCCAATACCAGCAGTGAGAGAATGAGCATGGGTTCGACCAGAATGCCGAGCGTCAACTCGCGACTGGCACCGACTCCCGCAAACGGGCTTCCGGTATCCAACCCTGAAAGAGCAAAGAAAAAACGAAACAGGGCAAGAAGATAGATAAGGGTGATCAGATCGCCGCCGCCCGCAAAAGGGGAAACAGTAATAAATAGTGGTAGGGCCATCGCCAGCACCAGCATGCTGCTGATTAATATCCACGGCATCAGGCGGAACATCAGACCTGAAGATGTCGGCGCAACTTCCTGGCGTTTAAACAGTTTGTGGATATCGCGATAATCCTGCCAGATCCCCGGTCCGCGGCGGGAGTGCATTCGCGCGCGTATCTGCCGGGAAATACCCGTAAAAAGCGGGGTTAGCATCAGCAGAATCACGGCCTGTGCTAACGCAAAAATGACCAGATATCCGTCGCAAAGAGTTTGTCTCATGGTGATTTCCTTAGACGGCAATAGCGATTAGCAGCACAACCAGTGCGGCAACCACATACAGGCAATAGAGACGAAAGTCGCCGCTTTGCAGATGCTGTATTTCTTTGGCCAGCCGTTGGGTGACGCTCACGATGGGGCGGATCACCCGCTCATCCCAGAAGGGTTCTGTGCTCTGAGCCCTGGCTGTGACGTGCGCAAGACCTTTATTTAGCCTCAGCGTAGGGTCGAGCTGTTGTCGTAGACGAAATAGCGCACAAAAGACCACACGCAGCGGCTGCATCACGCCATTGCCTGACGGGGCCATCGCATTTTCCCAGCCGTAGCCGCATGCCCAGGCATCTCCTGTGCGACGAAACGCTGCGCGGCGCGAACGACACCACAGCCAGTAAAGGCCAGGCAGCAAAGGCATCGCCAGTAGTAACAGCAACAGTAATGAGGGAGTGACCCGTGTATGAAACGTGCCGGGTACAAGTGCTATTCCGCTGGCGACAGTGACGGGAGGGGTATTGGTAAACGCATGGGCAATATGCATTATCTTCGGTGCCAGCCAACTGGCACTAAGCGCAATGAATACGCAGAGTGCCGCGAGCAGTAGCATGGCGACGATCATCGTATTTGGCACTTCCTGTGCCTCTTCAGCGTGTGTACTGCGCGGCGCACCACAGAAAGTAATACCGTACATTTTTACGAAGCACATTACTGCCAGCCCACCAGTGACTGCCAGCATTACCATAGCAATAGGACCCGCAAGTTGTAGCGCTACGGCTTCCACACGACTTAGTGAGAACAGCGACTGCCAGGTGTACCATTCGCTGATAAAACCATTCAGCGGAGGAATGGCTGATATCGCGAGGCAACCAATCAGGCATGCTGCGGCTGTCCACGGCATCCGTTTCGCCAGTGCCCCCATTTTTTCCATGTCGTGGGTATGCAAACGCGAAATAATCGCACCCGCGCCGAGAAACAGCAGCCCTTTGAACAGCGCATGGTTGAGCAGATGAAACAGCGCGCCGAGCAGTCCAACAACGGTGAGCAGCGGGTCGTGCAGTGACAGACCGACCATCGCCACACCGACCGCCAGCAAAATAATGCCGACGTTTTCGACGGTACTCCAGGCCAGCAGCCGTTTGATATCCTGTTCCGCCAGCGCATACAGCACGCCCAGGAGCGCGGAGATTGCGCCGATCGCCATCACCAGAATGCCCCACCACAGCGGCAAACCCGTTTGCGCCAGCAGGTCCATCGCTACTTTCAGGATGCCGAAAATACCGATTTTGACCATTACGCCAGACATCAACGCCGAAGCGTGCGATGGTGCGGCAGGGTGAGCGCGTGGCAACCAGCTGTGCAACGGCATCATCCCGGCTTTCGCGCCAAAACCGAAGAAGGCCAGCAGGAACACCGCCGACGCCAGCCCCGGAGAAAGTGAAAGCGTGCGGAAACTGGCAAAATCGAGGCTGCCGCTTTCGCGCCACATCAGCAAGAAGGCGATCATAATCAGCACCGATCCGGCGTGGGCGATAAAAAAGTAGAGCATGCCAGCGTTGATTGACGTTTTATCCTGCCTGGCAATGACCAGAAACCAGGAAGACAGCGACATCATTTCAAACAGCACGATGAACCAAAAAGCGTTGTCCATCACCAGCAGGGCAACCATCGATGCGATGAAAAGATTCATAAAGAAGCCCATCGCCGCCGCGCCTTTGCCCTCGTATTCGCGCATATAAGTCAATGAATAGAGCGAACAAACCACCACCAGCAAGGAGATAACCAGCACCATAAATGCCGAGAGGCTATCCATTCGCAGGGTTAAATCGGCAAAGTCAAAAGGCGTGGCAAAACGGGCGACTAAAGTTACGCCTGCATGTAATTGCGTAATTCCGCTGATGATGCCAATCACGCCACCCACCAGCGATGTGATGCCGGAAAGCTTAATAGCCAGTCTGTCCAGACCGAGTAAAAACAGCGAAGCCAGACTGGCAAACAGATAGAGGATCAGCGACCAGGTTAATAATTGCAGGGCATCCATTAGCGTTGCTCCTGAGTGAGGGAAAGGGGATCCTCCCCGCCATTGGCAAACCAGCTTGCGGCAAGGCGCTGTTTTTCTTTCATCTGACGTTGCAGGCTATCGTCGGTGATCAGCCGTAACGCCTGATTCGGACAAGCGCGAACGCAGGCCGGACCTTCTGGCAAGAAATCACACAGGTCGCATTTCACCGCGACGGTCTGGACACCCGGTTCCCAGCGCAGCAAAGCATGTTGGGTCGACACGTTTTCTTCGCCGTCTTTGAGTGAGCCCTCAGCCTGAAAAACATATTGCGCAGGGGCATTCACCGGACGGCTTCCTGAAGCGCTGATTGCGCCAAATGGGCAGACCACGGCACAAAGCTTGCAGCCAATACAGAGGCTTTCGTTGAGTTGGATCGCATCATCCCTCTGGGAGATGGCATTGACCGGGCAGACCTGCAGGCAAGGGGCTTCCTCACAGTGATGACACACGACAGGGGCAGTGAGTGTTGACGTCTTCGCCAGGGCCAGGCGCGGGTGTTGCTGTAAACCTTGCGTTTTATGCACGTCCGAACAGGCAGCGAGACAGGTATTACATCCTGTACACCACAGTGGTTCGGCCACCACAAAGCGGTTCATGTCGGCTCCTTGAAAATGATATGAAACATTGCATTTCATATTGCATAAAGGATGCCAGTCTGATTAATTTAATATATTCAATAAGTTATGTGTTAACTGGATTCTGAACGGTACAAAAATGATGGTCATTAACGTTCAGCAAAAAATGAATTCGACACCTGTGTCGCAGGGGAAAGCGAGAATGTGATCTTGATCACGAGAAGTGAGGTGTGCTGACCGCAAGCGCAGCCAGCACGGAATGGAGCAAAGTAATCAGGCGTGTTCTTTCAGCCAGTTCAGCACAACGTCGTGGTGATTGCTGGTTTTGAAATCGTCAAAGACATGTTCGATTTTGCCATCAGCGTCAATCAGGAAGCTGATGCGATGAATACCATCGTAGGTTTTGCCCATGAAGGACTTTTCACCCCAGACGCCGAATTGTTCGCACACCTGGTGGTCCTCATCAGACAGGAGCGTAAAGTTAAGCAGCTCTTTTTCCGCAAAACGGGAGAGTTTTTCGGGTTTATCGGTGCTGATACCCAGCACATCAACGCCCGCTTTTTTCAACTCATCCATGTTATCGCGTAAGCCGCAGGCCTGTACGGTACAGCCGGGGGTCATGGCTTTCGGGTAGAAATAAACCAGAACACGCTGTCCCTGGAAGTCGGTCAAATTAACTTGTTCTCCGTCTTGATCCGGCAAGCTAAATTTCGGTGCGATATCACCGGCTTTCAGTGGATTCATTACTTAACTCCATCCTGTTCATCATGTTGGGAATAATTGACGACGTTAATACTGCCTTGTGCATTGAGTTCTGTACATAGGGCTTTGAATGCTTGCTCAATATTTGCTGCGTCCGCAGATGCGGGGCTGTGGGCGGTTATCTGAATATGCAACTGCGCAGCCCGTTCATTTTCAGCAGGTTGCGTGCGCGACACCAGCTCCGCAATGTTCATATGATGCGCGTCGAAAAGTGCTGTGAAGCGTTCAATTAAATGCGGGGAGTCTGCCACATCGACCTGAACCCAGACAGATGCTGGCATTGGCGGACGCGGACGCGCCGTCGTGCGCTTCATCACGATTAAAAGATCCAGTTCGGCACCTTTCAACGGTAACGTTGATTCAATCAGAGTAATGGCATTCCATGAACCGGAAAGCAGCATAATAAACGTGAACTCTTCTCCCAGCATCGCCAGGCGACTGTCTTCAATATTACAGCCGCAACTACTGACATGACGGGTGATGGTGTTCACAATTCCAGGGCGATCGGCACCCAACGCAGTGATCACCAGATAATGTTGCGATGACAGTGTCAAACTGGTTATTCCTTTAAGGGGTGAGTTGTTCTTAAGGAAAGCATAAAAAAAACATGCATACAACAATCAGAACGGTTCTGTCTGCTTGCTTTTAATGCCATACCAAACGTACCATTGAGACACTTGTTTGCACAGAGGATGGCCCATGTTCACGGGAAGTATTGTCGCGATTGTTACTCCGATGGATGAAAAAGGTAATGTCTGTCGGGCTAGCTTGAAAAAACTGATTGATTATCATGTCGCCAGCGGTACTTCGGCGATCGTTTCTGTTGGCACCACTGGCGAGTCCGCTACCTTAAATCATGACGAACATGCTGATGTGGTGATGATGACGCTGGAGCTGGCTGACGGGCGCATTCCGGTGATTGCCGGGACCGGCGCTAATGCTACTGCGGAAGCCATTAGCCTGACGCAGCGCTTCAATGACAGTGGTATCGTCGGCTGCCTGACGGTAACCCCTTACTACAATCGTCCGTCGCAAGAAGGTTTGTATCAGCATTTCAAAGCCATCGCTGAACATACTGACCTGCCGCAAATTCTGTATAATGTGCCGTCCCGTACTGGCTGCGATCTGCTCCCGGAAACGGTGGGCCGTCTGGCGAAAGTAAAAAATATTATCGGAATCAAAGAGGCAACAGGGAACTTAACGCGTGTAAACCAGATCAAAGAGCTGGTTTCAGATGATTTTGTTCTGCTGAGCGGCGATGATGCGAGCGCGCTGGACTTCATGCAATTAGGCGGTCATGGGGTTATTTCCGTTACGGCTAACGTCGCAGCGCGTGATATGGCCCAGATGTGCAAACTGGCAGCAGAAGGGCATTTTGCCGAGGCACGCGTTATTAATCAGCGTCTGATGCCATTACACAACAAACTATTTGTCGAACCCAATCCAATCCCGGTGAAATGGGCATGTAAGGAACTGGGTCTTGTGGCGACCGATACGCTGCGCCTGCCAATGACACCAATCACCGACAGTGGTCGTGAGACGGTCAGAGCGGCGCTTAAGCATGCCGGTTTGCTGTAAAGTTTAGGGAGATTTGATGGCTTACTCTGTTCAAAAGTCGCGCCTGGCAAAGGTTGCGGGTGTTTCGCTTGTTTTATTACTCGCTGCCTGTAGTTCTGACTCACGCTATAAGCGTCAGGTCAGTGGTGATGAAGCCTACCTGGAAGCGGCACCGCTTGCGGAGCTTCATGCCCCGGCTGGAATGATTTTGCCGGTGACCTCCGGTGATTATGCAATCCCGGTGACCAACGGTAGTGGTGCTGTCGGTAAGGCGCTGGACATTCGTCCACCAGCCCAGCCGCTGGCACTGGTTTCTGGCGCGCGTACCCAGTTCACGGGCGATACCGCTTCATTGCTGGTGGAAAATGGTCGTGGCAATACTCTGTGGCCGCAGGTGGTTAGCGTGCTGCAGGCGAAAAACTACACCATCACCCAACGTGATGATGCTGGTCAGACACTGACCACCGATTGGGTACAATGGAACCGTCTGGATGAAGACGAGCAGTATCGTGGTCGTTATCAAATCTCTGTTAAGCCGCAGGGTTATCAGCAGGCGGTTACGGTTAAACTGCTGAACCTGGAACAGGCGGGCAAACCGGTTGCAGACGCGGCTTCCATGCAGCGTTACAGCACGGAGATGATGAACGTTATTTCCGCCGGTCTGGATAAATCTGCCACTGACGCCGCGAACGCTGCGCAAAATCGTGCCTCCACCACTATGGACGTACAAAGTGCAGCTGATGACACCGGTTTACCGATGCTGGTCGTACGCGGGCCGTTCAATGTGGTTTGGCAACGTCTGCCAGCGGCGCTGGAAAAAGTGGGCATGAAAGTGACCGACAGCACCCGTTCGCAGGGTAACATGGCCGTAACTTACAAGCCGCTGTCTGACAGCGACTGGCAGGAACTGGGCGCGAGCGATCCAGGCCTGGCATCCGGTGACTATAAACTGCAGGTTGGCGATTTAGATAACCGCAGCAGCCTACAGTTCATCGATCCGAAAGGTCATACTCTGACTCAGAGTCAGAACGACGCGCTGGTAGCTGTCTTCCAGGCTGCGTTTAGCAAGTAAAAATACAGGGCTGGAATCATCCGGCCCTTTTTTCTGATATGATACGCAAACGTGTGCGTCGGCAGAAAAATGCGATTTTAGCGGTAATTCGCACAAAATTTGTTTGTCGGACGTAGGTCGGATAAGGCGTTCACGCCGCATCCGACAAAACATCCGGCACACCAGACAGCAAAAGATTTTAAAACGTTAATTCACACCCAGGAGTGATAAAGATGCAAAAGCAAGCTGAGTTGTATCGTGGTAAAGCGAAAACCGTATACAGCACGGAAAACCCGGACCTGTTGGTGCTCGAATTCCGCAATGATACGTCAGCAGGGGATGGCGCGCGCATTGAGCAGTTTGATCGCAAAGGTATGGTGAACAACAAGTTCAACTACTTCATTATGAGCAAACTGGCTGAAGCGGGTATCCCGACTCAAATGGAGCGTCTGCTCTCCGATACCGAATGTCTGGTGAAAAAGCTGGATATGGTGCCGGTTGAGTGTGTCGTGCGTAACCGTGCTGCTGGCTCTCTGGTGAAACGTCTTGGAATCGAAGAAGGTATTGAGCTGAACCCGCCGCTGTTCGATTTGTTCCTGAAAAACGACGCCATGCACGATCCGATGGTCAACGAATCTTACTGCGAAACCTTTGGCTGGGTGAGCAAAGAGAACCTGGCGCGTATGAAAGAGCTGACCTACAAAGCGAACGACGTGCTGAAAAAACTGTTCGATGATGCTGGTCTGATTTTGGTCGACTTTAAACTGGAGTTTGGCCTGTACAAAGGTGAAGTGGTACTGGGCGATGAGTTCTCCCCGGACGGCAGCCGCCTGTGGGACAAAGAAACGCTGGAGAAAATGGACAAAGACCGTTTCCGCCAGAGCCTCGGTGGCCTGATCGAGGCCTATGAAGCCGTCGCCCGCCGCCTGGGTGTACAGCTGGACTGATTTTTCTGCTCATCATCTTGCCGTGCAGCTGGCACGGCAAGACAACCGCTCTCATAAGATGTGCATTGAACGCTCATTCCTCCGCCATTTCATCCCGCTTTCCTGTGGTAATCTTCCTCTGAACCACCTACGATCATTTCTATAATGAATATATTGTTGAGGTATCTATGCGTTGGCAAGGGCGACGTGAAAGTGACAATGTTGAAGACAGGCGCAACAGCTCTGGTGGTCCGTCTATGGGCGGTCCCGGTTTTCGCCTGCCAAGCGGTAAAGGCGGGCTGATTTTACTGATTGTCGTGCTGGTTGCAGGCTACTATGGCGTTGATTTAACCGGGTTGATGACCGGACAGCCGGTTTCTCAACAGCAATCAACGCGGTCAATTAGCCCAAATGAAGACGAAGCCGCAAAATTCACCTCGGTGATTCTGGCAACCACGGAAGACACCTGGGGACAGCAGTTCGAGAAGATGGGTAAGACCTATCAGCAACCGAAGCTGGTCATGTACCGTGGAATGACGCGCACCGGATGCGGGGCGGGCCAGTCCATTATGGGACCGTTCTATTGCCCGGCGGATGGCACGGTTTATATCGATCTCTCCTTCTATGATGACATGAAAGACAAACTTGGCGCGGATGGCGATTTTGCCCAGGGGTACGTTATCGCCCATGAAGTCGGTCATCATGTGCAGAAACTGTTAGGCATCGAGCCGAAAGTTCGTCAACTGCAACAAAACGCGACGCAGGCGGAAGTGAACCGCTTATCTGTGCGTATGGAACTCCAGGCCGACTGTTTTGCCGGTGTCTGGGGGCATAGTATGCAGCAGCAAGGTGTTCTGGAAACCGGCGATCTGGAAGAGGCGCTGAACGCGGCGCAGGCCATCGGCGATGACCGTTTACAACAGCAAAGTCAGGGGCGAGTAGTACCAGACAGTTTCACTCATGGCACTTCTCAGCAACGCTACAGCTGGTTTAAACGTGGTTTCGACAGCGGTGATCCGGCACAATGCAATACTTTTGGTAAAAGCATTTAACTTCCGGGGCAGGGATGGCTGAACTGACTGCGCTTCACACATTAACAGCGCAAATGAAACGTGAAGGGATCCGCCGCTTGCTGGTGTTGAGCGGGGAAGAGGGTTGGTGTTTTGATCATGCGCTTAAGTTGCGTGATGCCTTACCTGGCGACTGGCTGTGGATTTCGCCGCAGCCAGTCGCTGAAAACCACTGTTTTCCCTCGGCGCTACAAACTTTACTTGGGCGCGAATTCCGGCATGCGGTATTCGACGCCCGCCACGGCTTTGATGCCGCTGCCTTTGCAGCACTTAGCGGAACGTTGAAAGCGGGAAGCTGGCTGGTGTTGTTACTCCCTGTATGGGAAGAGTGGGAAAACCAACCTGATGCCGACTCGCTGCGCTGGAGTGATTGCCCTGACCCTATTGCGACGCCGCATTTTGTCCAGCATCTCAAACGTGTACTTACGGCGAATAACGACGCCATCCTCTGGCGGCAAAACCAGCCGTTCACGTTGGTGCATTTTGCTCCCCGTACTGACTGGCACCCCGCGACCGGCACACCACAACCAGAACAACAGCAACTCTTACAGCAGTTACTGACCATGCCGCCGGGCGTGGCAGCGGTAACGGCTGCGCGTGGGCGCGGTAAATCGGCGTTGGCAGGGCAACTCATTTCTCGTATTGCGGGCAGTGCGATTGTCACCGCGCCCGCAAAAGCGGCAACGGATGTACTGGCACAATTTGCGGGCGAGAAGTTTCGCTTTATTGCACCGGATGCCTTGTTAGCCAGCGATGAGCAAGCCGACTGGCTGGTGGTCGATGAAGCCGCAGCCATACCTGCGCCGTTGTTGCATCAACTGGTATCGCGTTTTCCTCGAACGTTGTTAACCACTACGGTGCAGGGCTATGAAGGCACCGGACGTGGTTTTTTGCTGAAATTTTGCGCTCGCTTTCCACATTTACACCGTTTTGAACTGCAACAACCGATCCGCTGGGCGCAGGGATGCCCGCTGGAAAAAATGGTTAGTGAGGCACTGGTTTTTGACGATGAAAACTTCACCCATACACCACAAGGCAATATTGTCATTTCCGCATTTGAACAAACGTTATGGCGAAGCGAGCCAGAAACGCCGTTAAAGGTTTATCAGCTATTGTCTGGTGCGCACTACCGGACCTCGCCGCTGGATTTACGCCGCATGATGGATGCACCAGGGCAACATTTTTTACAGGCGGCTGGCGACAACGAGATTGCCGGGGCGCTGTGGCTGGTGGATGAGGGGGGATTATCTCAACAACTCAGTCAGGCGGTATGGGCAGGTTTTCGTCGCCCTCGGGGTAATCTGGTGGCCCAGTCGCTGGCGGCGCACGGCAGCAATCCACTGGCAGCGACATTGCGTGGACGGCGGGTAAGCCGGATAGCAGTTCATCCGGCGCGTCAGCGGGAAGGCACAGGGCAGCAACTTATTGCTGGTGCTTTGCAATATACGCGTGACCTCGACTATCTTTCGGTGAGTTTTGGTTACACCGGGGAGTTATGGCGTTTCTGGCAACGCTGCGGTTTTGTGCTGGTGCGGATGGGTAATCATCGTGAAGCCAGCAGCGGTTGCTATACGGCGATGGCGCTGTTACCGATGAGTGATGCGGGTAAACAGCTGGCTGAACGTGAGCATTACCGTTTACGTCGCGATGTGCAAGCTCTCGCGCAGTGGAATGGCGAAACGCTTCCTGTTGATCCACTAAACGATGCCGTCCTTTCTGACGACGACTGGCTTGAACTGGCCGGTTTTGCTTTCGCTCATCGTCCGCTATTAACATCGTTAGGTTGCTTAATGCGTCTGTTACAAACCAGCGAACTGGCATTACCGGCGCTGCGTGGGCGTTTACAGAAAAACGTCAGTGACGCGCAGTTATGTACCACACTTAAACTTTCAGGCCGCAAGCTGTTACTGGTCCGTCAGCGGGAAGAGGCCGCGCAGGCGCTGTTCGCACTTAATGATATTCGCACTGAGCGTTTGCGCGATCGCATAACGCAATGGCAATTTTTTCACTGACTCCTTCAATTTTCTCCCATGGTCATTGTGAGTCAGCGGCGTAAAATTAATGACATCAGTTAAGGAGTTCGCCATGAAACATGACCATTTTGTTGTTCAAAGCCCGGATAAACCTGCACAACAGTTGTTACTGCTTTTCCACGGTGTCGGGGATAACCCGGTGGCAATGGGGGAAATAGGTAGCTGGTTTGCACCGCTGTTTCCTGATGCGCTGGTGGTGAGTGTCGGTGGCGCGGAGCCGAGCGGTAATCCGGCGGGGCGTCAGTGGTTTTCGGTGCAGGGTATTACGGAAGATAATCGCCAGACGCGTGTGGATGCCATCATGCCGACGTTTATTGAGACGGTGCGCTACTGGCAGAAACAGAGCGGAGTAGGGGCTAACGCCACGGCGCTAATCGGTTTCTCTCAAGGCGCGATTATGGCGCTGGAGAGCATTAAAGCCGAACCGGGCCTTGCTTCGCGCGTCATTGCCTTCAACGGACGCTACGCGAGCCTGCCGGAAACCGCGTCTACAGCCACGACAATTCACTTGATTCATGGCGGTGAAGATCCGGTTATCGATCTGGCGCATGCGGTTGCGGCGCAGGAAGCGTTAATCAGTGCCGGTGGTGACGTGACGCTGGATATCGTGGAGGATTTAGGCCATGCGATCGACAATCGCAGTATGCAATTTGCCCTGGATCACTTGCGTTATACCATTCCGAAACATTATTTCGACGAAGCGCTAAGCGGCGGTAAGCCTGGCGATGATGATGTGATTGAAATGATGTAATAATAGCCGGGTAGGCCTGATAAGACTGTATCAGGCATCATGGCCGGATGTGGCGTGAACGCCTTATCCGGCCGCTCAGCTTACTTCTTCGGTTGATCCTTTTTCGGCCAGTCGTCGTCATCGTCCCACTTATCGTTGAAATCACGATGCGGGGGAAGCTCCGGCTTGTTGGCGAGAAATTTCTTATGGTCGACGCGCTTGAGATCTTTAATCACGTTCAGCAGGACGCCTACCAAAAAGACAATCACCAGAATCCACCAATATTTAGCCAGCCAGTCCATGCTTATTTCCTCTTGCAGAACCACTCATCAGGCGACGAGCTGTTCCATGATACGTTGATACATACGGGCAAGTAGCTGCAGGTCGGCAGCGTTCACACATTCATTAATTTTATGAATAGTGGCATTGACCGGCCCGAGTTCCACCACCTGCGCCCCCATGCGGGCAATAAAGCGCCCGTCGGACGTTCCGCCTGTGGTCAGTAGCTGCGGTTTAATTTCATTATAGTGCTCAACCGCGTTAACGACCGCATCCACCAGTTTACCGCGCGCGGTCAAAAATGGCTGCCCGGAAAGCCACCAATCCACCGTATAGCGCAGTTGATGTTTTTCAAGCAGGGCAAGTACCTGCGCTTTGATCATCTCATCAGTCAGTTCGGTGCTGAAGCGGAAGTTAAACTGCACAAACAGTTCACCCGGAATAACGTTGTTACTGCCCGTTCCCGCCTGAATATTGGCAATCTGCATACTGGTCGCCGGGAAGAATTCATTGCCCTGATCCCACTCAATAGCCACTAATTCATTAAGGAAAGGTGCTGCGCGATGTACCGGATTGTCAGCCAGATGTGGGTAGGCAACATGCCCCTGCACGCCATGAATGGTGAGGTTGCAGGTCAACGATCCGCGACGACCATTTTTCACCACATCACCTACCACTTCGATACTCGACGGTTCGCCGACCAGGCAGTAATCGAGACGCTCATTACGCGCCATTAACGCTTCGACGACTTTTACCGTACCGTTGTGGGCACTGGCTTCTTCATCAGAGGTGATCAGAAATGCCAGTCGTCCCGTATGGTTGGGATGTTGTGCGACAAAGCGTTCTGCAGCTACCACCATCGCCGCCAGCGAGCCTTTCATATCTGCCGCACCGCGCCCGAATAACATACCGTCACGAATGGTCGGTTCAAACGGCGGATTGATCCAACGATCGGCGTCGCCAGGCGGCACCACGTCGGTATGCCCGGCAAAGGCCAACGTTTCACCTTGCCCACGCCATGCCCAAAAATTCTGCGTATCGGCAAAATCCATGCGTTCAACGGTAAAACCGATAGCCTGCAAACGTTCAATCAACAAAGCCTGGCATCCTGCGTCATCAGGGCTCAGGGAAGGGCGGCGAATAAGCTGTTGTGTCAGCTCAATAACCGGGCACGACATAGACTACACCTCATGGAAAAATTGCTGATAACTGGAATCACTGAAACCCAGCAGCATAGGCTTACCAAGCGTGCAGAGCAATGGACGTTTGATAATTGCAGGCATTTCAGTCATTAATGCCGCCGCAGAGGCCGCATCGATGATTTTATTGCGGGTGGTTTCGTCCAGTTTACGCCAGGTTGTACCACGGGTGTTGAGTAACGCTTCCCAGCCTAATTCGTTAATAAAACCGTTCAATAATTCGCTGTCCAGCCCATCGACGCGGTAATCATGAAAACGATAGTCGATGTTATTGGCTTCCAGCCAACGGCGAGCCTTTTTAATGGTGTCACAATTTTTGATGCCGTAAAGTGTAACCATAATGAATCCTTTTTCGATTTATGAGAATAAATACTCATTTAAGGGTGAAAACATTTTGCCTGCAAATGATTATCAGGAAATATAACATTATCGAAGTATTCAAATTAACAACTATTAAATAATATTAAACATTTTTAACGTAAACATTAAGAATATTCATCTTGTTATCTGTCTGTATTTTAACCAGAATTAAATCAGTATTAGATGCCGTATGAATATCTCGAAATGTTGCTGTGTATCACATACAAATCATCACCGCAGGACCATAGTATTTACATAAGGTTTGTCCCCCGGAGGTAGTCATCGCAGCAATCGAGTAAATTAGCTTCACCACGGTATATTGTTTCCGTAGAATACCCATAATTATAAGAGAGGTTGTTATGATTGAACGTGAACTGGGGAACTGGAAAGACTTTATCGAAGTTATGCTTCGTAAGTAATTCCTGAGACAAAGTACAAACAGCAAGAACCTGCTGAGCAGGTTCTTAATCGGAAAGTTGAAAAGGGCGACACATTGGCATGTCGCCTTTTTTATTGCTTATTCCGGGCGCGGCTTCAGCGGGAAGCGGCGGCGCACCAGCACAAAGAACAGCGGCACGAAGTAAATAGCCAGAATAGTGGCCGAAATCATCCCGCCCATTACGCCAGTACCCACCGCATGCTGACCACCGGAACCGGCACCCGTGCTGGTTGCCATTGGCAATACGCCGAAGATAAATGCCAGCGAGGTCATCAGAATCGGGCGTAAACGCTGACGGCAGGCGTGGAGCGTCGCTTCAAACAGGTCGTGGCCTTTTTGGTTCATCTCGTTAGCAAACTCGACGATCAGGATGGCGTTTTTCGCCGATAAACCAATGACCGTTAACAGGCCCACCTGGAAGTAAACGTCGTTTTCCAGCCCGCGCATCCAGGTTGCCAGCAGCGCGCCGATAACCCCCAGCGGCACGACCAGCATTACCGAGAACGGCACCGACCAGCTTTCATACAGCGCCGCCAGACACAGGAATACCACCAGCAAGGAAATGGCGTACAGCGCCGGAGCCTGCGCGCCGGAAAGCCGCTCCTGATACGACATCGCCGTCCACTCCAGACCAAAGCCGTTTGGCAGCTGCTTCACTAACGATTCCATAATATCCATCGCCGTACCGGTACTGACCCCCGGTGCGGCTTCCCCGACAATCTCTACCGCAGAATAACCGTTATAGCGTTCCAGACGCGGCGAGCCTGTCTCCCAGCGTGAGGTCGCGAAAGCAGAGAAGGGCACCATGCCGCCATCTTTATTTCGGACATACCAGAGATTGATGTCATCTGGCAGCATGCGATATGGCGCAGCTGCCTGCACATAGACTTTCTTCACGCGACCGCGATCCATAAAGTCATTCACATAGCTCGAACCCCAGGCGGTTTGCAGTGTGTCGTTAATATCGTCGATAGCAACGCCCAGCGCCTGAGCTTTACGCTGGTCGATATCAATCTGCAACTGCGGACTGTCGTCGAGGCCGTTATGGCGCACACGGGTTAGCTCCGGGTTTTCCGCCGCCAGCGCCAGCAACTGGTTACGTGCTGCCATCAGCGCATCGTGACCTGCTCCAGCGTGGTCCTGCAACTCCATATCAAAACCCGCAGAACTGCCAAGACCGCTAATTGCTGGCGGGCTGCTGGCGATAACGCGAGCTTCTTTAATCTTGTTAAACGCCTTCGTTGCACGCTCGATAATGGCAAACGAGGTGCCGGTCTTACTGTCGCGTTCGCTCCAGTCTTTCAGGCGGATAAACATTCGCGCCACGTTTTGCCCGTTACCCCCAGGGCCAGAACCAACAGTGGCAAACACCGACATGATGTTGTCTTTTTCATGGGTGAAGTAATATTTCTCGATTTGCTCAACGACTTTCAGGGTCTGTTGTTGGGTTGAACCGCTGGGCAATTGTACCGAGGTAGTAAACATGCCCCGGTCTTCCAGTGGCAAGAACGACGTCGGCAAACGCAGGAACAGGAACACCATGCCGCCAAGCAGCAGGACATAAATCACAATCCAGCGCAGGCTACGGTGGAGAATTTTCGCCACCCCTTTTTCGTAGCGTTCGGCGTTGCGGTTAAACATCTGGTTAAACCAGGCAAAAAAGCCTTTTTGCCCGTGATGCTCACCCTTTTTCAGTGGCTTAAGTAGCGTGGCACACAGAGCCGGAGTGAGGATCATCGCTACCAATACTGACAGCACCATCGCCGCAACAATGGTAATAGAGAACTGGCGATAGATGGCACCGGTGGTGCCGCCGAAGAAGGCCATTGGTACAAATACCGCCGAAAGCACCATCGCAATCCCGACCAGTGCCCCCTGGATCTGCCCCATCGATTTACGTGTGGCTTCGCGAGGAGTGAGTCCTTCCTCACTCATAATACGTTCGACGTTTTCCACCACCACGATGGCATCATCCACCAGCAGACCGATCGCCAGCACCATCGCGAACATGGTTAAGGTGTTGACGCTGTAACCGAAGGCATAAAGTATGGAGAAGGTTCCCATCAACACCACCGGCACGGCGATAGTGGGTATCAGCGTGGCACGGAAGTTTTGCAGGAACAGATACATAACGAGGAAAACCAGAGCGATAGCTTCCAGCAGCGTTTTCACCACGTCTTCAATGGAGGCTTTAACAAACGAGGTGGTTTCATACGCCACCTTGTATTCCAGTCCGTGCGGGAAATACTGCGCCAGCTCGTCAAGACGATTGAGCACCAGCTCCGCTGTCGCCATTTCGTTCGCGCCGGAGGCCAGTTTTACCCCCAACCCGGAGGCTGGCTTACCATTGAAGCGGCTAAGATAATCGTATTTCTCCGCCCCCATTTCGACGGTGGCGACATCGCCCAGCCTTACCTCTGAGCCGTCCTGATTCACCCGCAAGGTGATATCGCGGAACTGTTCTGGTGTTTGCAGCAGTGACTGGGCGTTAATGGTGGCGTTGAGCGCCTGCTTATCGACGGAAGGCGTACCACCAAGTTGCCCAACCGCAATCTGCGCGTTCTGTGACTCAATGGCATCAGTGACATCTTTAGCCGTCATCTGGAAACTGTTGAGTTTCGCCGGGTCCAGCCAGATACGCATGGAATATTGCGAACCATAGGCATCGATATCCCCGACGCCATTCACGCGGCTTAACGGATCCTGAATATTACTGGCAACGTAATCGGCAATATCCTGTTTATCCATCGAACCATCGGTAGAGACGAAGGCAATGGTCAGAATGTTGGTATCGCCGGTTTTACGCACCGTCACGCCCTGATTTTGCACCGCCTGCGGTAACTTTCGCATGGCTGATTGCAGCTGGTTTTGTACTTGCTGCACGGCTTCGTCCGGATCGGTGCCTGCTTTAAAACTTAAAGTGACAGATGCCTGACCGGTGCCGCTGCTCTGAGATGACATATACATCAGATTATCGAGGCCGGTCATATTTTGCTCGATAACCTGGGTCACGGTGTTTTCCAGCGTCTGGGCCGATGCGCCGGGATAGTTAGCGGTCACTCGCACATTCGGTGGCGCGAGATCGGGGTATTGTTCAACGGGCAATGAAAAAATCGCCAGGGTCCCTGTCAGACACAACAGGATTGCCAGCACCCAGGCAAAAATGGGGCGATCAATAAAGAAATTCGCCATTAAAAGAGGACCTCGTGTTTCTGCGTATCGTTGTAGGCTTGACTTGCTTCACTGTAGCGGCAAGGTACGAGCCAATCGTGGAGAAAAAAAGGAGTTAATGTAAATTATCATGCCCTTTTATAGTGAACCTAAAGTGCCAGTATTCTTTGGTCAGTCGGAGGCATTACATCAGCTGGCTTTCCTCACCCTCCGCGGAGCGAAAGCTAATACTCACTAACGTGCCGCCGCCGGAAGGTTGTGAAAAAGTCAGCGTCCCACCCAGCCGTTCCGCGCGTTCGCGCATGATATTCAGACCATAATGGCCTTCGGGTTCTTTCGGTTCACCGATGCCAATCCCGTTGTCTCGAATATAGACTGTGTGATTGCCATCCGGCGCGGTGACGCAGCTAACGGCGATTTCGCTGGCGTTGGCGTGCTTCATCGCATTCAGCACCGCTTCGCGAATAATTTGCAACAAATGCACCTGCATTTGCGCATCCAGCGCCAGGGTTGGCAGACGGCAGTCGAGGGTCAGTTTGGCGCTGGTTTGATTTTGTAACGTATCCAGCATTTCCCTCAACGCGGAGGGGAGATCCGCCTGCTGCAGCGTCAGGCGGAAAGTAGTTAACAGCTCGCGTAACTGCCGATAAGCATCATTCAACGCCTGGGAAAAATCGGCCATGATACTTTGTGCGGTGGCATTATCTTCCGGTATCGAACGCTTCAGTAACGTCAACTGGATACGTAAGTAAGAAAGTACCTGAGCCAGCGAGTCGTGCAATTCGCGGGCGATGGTCGCACGTTCTTCCATCAACAATAACTGCTGAAAATGCTTCTGCGCCTGATTAAAGTACAAACCGCGTCCCAGCATCGACGAAACGCTGTTAAGCAGCGGTTCTGATGATGAAACGTGACTATTTTGCCAGTGCAGTTCGCCGTAAACCGTCTCTTGCATTGTCACCGGTAAAATCTGCATCGGCAATTCCGGGTTTGGCTGCCCTTCGCTAATCCGCCAGTTGTCACCGACATTTAACTCCAGATATTCAGCCGCTTCATTGTCGCGAACAATCTGCAAAATATGGCGGAAACAATGCACATCAATCTGGCTGGTGTTTAGCGCCTGCGAACACTGATACAACACCTCCAGACGACGCTTGGCCTCGTGGAGATCGCGGGTCTTTTCTTCTACTGACGCCTCCAGCGAACGGTACAATTTATGCAGCTCGCTCGACATCTGGTTAAAGGTTTTGGCAAGCAGGCCAAGCTCATTCGGCAGGCTGGTATCCAGCGGCGGCGAGTCGAACTGCCCGTGTTCAATACGCTGACTGGCGGTAACCAGCTGATTCAGCGGGGCAACCACCTGATGGCGTATGCGGCGCAAAGTAAAAAAGACCAGCGTGAAAATACCGATGCCGCCAGCCAGGGAAATCGCCACCACCAGCAGCATTTTGCGTTCAGCGTAGTGCTGTAAAGCCAGCACGAACAGGTCTATCTGATTAACATAATTATTAATATTGGCCTGATACCACGGCAAGTCGCCCTTGCTGAGCCGATTATTCATCTCCAGCCAGTTGGCATTCAGATGCGCATAGCGGGTTTTTACTGCCTCTGGCACATACCAGACGTTGAGATTGGTTAATACCGGTGAATGCAGTGCCTGCTGAAATAACTGGCGATGTGCATTGAGTTGTGGACTGCCACTTTGCAAGTCGTAGCCCAGGCGGTAACTCTGCATACGCAGCGATCCGGCAATATTGATAGCCTCAGCGTCGCGTAAACTGCTCGCCAGCGTTAGCAGAGCGATACCCGTGGAAAGAATCGACAGCAGCACAATGTAAAAAAAGGCCCGGGCCAGACTGGCCGAGACGGGTCGTTTAACAATCACACGCGTCTTCTCCACAAAAAATCATTAATGTTCCAGTTCGCTGAAACGCAATTTAGTCAGTGATGGGATTATTTGATCTGCCACAGTTTATAGCGAAATAGTTACTTATTCTGGGCACATGAACATTGCCGATTCCCCTGTAAGTCGGGTAATAACAACACTCATATAAAGAATAAGGTTTTTACAACCAAAAAAGAAGGTCGTTATGAATCGTTTTATTATGGCCAACAGTCAGCAATGTCTGGGTTGTCATGCTTGTGAAATCGCCTGTGTCATGGCTCACAATGATGAGCAACATGTCCTGAGCCAACACCATTTTCATCCCCGAATTACGGTTATCAAACATCAGCAGCAACGTAGTGCAGTGACCTGTCACCATTGCGAAGATGCGCCCTGCGCCCGTAGCTGCCCTAATGGCGCAATCAGCCACGTTGATGACAGCATTCAGGTCAATCAGCAAAAGTGTATTGGCTGTAAATCCTGCGTGGTGGCCTGTCCATTTGGTACGATGCAAATCGTCCTGACACCCGTCGCGGCGGGCAAAGTAAAAGCCACGGCGCATAAATGCGACCTTTGTGCAGGGCGCGAAAACGGTCCTGCCTGTGTCGAGAATTGCCCGGCGGACGCGCTGCAACTGGTCACTGATGCCGCACTCTCCGGCATGGCGAAATCCCGCCGCCTGCGCACCGCACGTCAGGAACATCAACCGTGGCATGCCAGTACCGCGGCACAAGAAATGCCGGTAATGAGTAAAGTCGAGCAAATGCAGGCAACGCCCGCGCGTGGCGAGCCGGACAAACTGGCGATTGAAGCGCGCAAAACCGGTTTTGATGAAATTTATCTGCCATTCCGTGCCGATCAGGCACAACGGGAAGCCTCGCGCTGCCTTAAATGCGGCGAGCACAGCGTTTGTGAATGGACCTGCCCGCTGCATAACCATATTCCGCAGTGGATTGAACTGGTGAAAGCCGGAAACATCGACGCCGCCGTCGAGCTTTCTCACCAGACCAACACCCTGCCGGAAATTACCGGACGCGTTTGTCCGCAAGACCGTTTGTGTGAAGGAGCCTGTACTATTCGCGATGAGCACGGTGCAGTAACTATCGGCAACATTGAACGCTACATTTCAGATCAGGCGTTGGCGAAAGGTTGGCGTCCTGACTTAAGCCATGTCACCAAAGTGGACAAGCGGGTGGCGATTATCGGTGCAGGTCCGGCAGGGCTGGCCTGTGCGGATGTTCTGACCCGCAATGGCATGGCGGTGACGGTGTACGATCGCCATCCAGAAATTGGTGGCTTGCTCACTTTCGGCATTCCTTCTTTCAAACTGGATAAATCCCTGCTGGCACGCCGTCGGGAAATCTTCAGCGCGATGGGGATTCACTTCGAACTCAATTGTGAAGTGGGTAAAGATGTCTCTTTGGATTCGCTTTTGGAACAATACGACGCGGTCTTCGTTGGCGTAGGCACTTACCGTTCCATGAAAGCGGGTTTACCCAATGAAGATGCGCCGGGCGTTTATGACGCCCTGCCGTTCCTCATCGCCAACACTAAACAGGTGATGGGACTCGAAGAGCTACCGGAAGAGCCGTTTATCAATACCGCCGGACTCAACGTCGTGGTACTGGGCGGCGGCGACACCGCGATGGACTGTGTGCGTACCGCGCTGCGCCACGGCGCGAGTAACGTCACCTGCGCTTATCGTCGTGATGAAGCTAACATGCCAGGCTCGAAGAAAGAGGTGAAGAACGCCCGCGAAGAGGGGGCCAACTTCGAATTTAACGTCCAGCCGGTGGCGCTTGAGCTGAATGAACAAGGTCACGTTTGCGGGATTCGTTTCCTGCGTACGCGTCTTGGCGAGCCGGATGCCCAGGGGCGTCGGCGTCCAGTACCGGTGGAAGGCAGTGAATTTGTCATGCCAGCCGACGCGGTGATTATGGCGTTTGGCTTCAATCCGCACGGGATGCCGTGGCTGGAGTCGCACGGTGTAACGGTAGACAAATGGGGCCGCATCATCGCGGATGTGGAAAGCCAGTACCGTTACCAGACCACGAATCCGAAAATCTTCGCCGGTGGTGACGCCGTGCGAGGTGCGGATCTGGTGGTTACCGCAATGGCAGAAGGACGTCATGCGGCACAGGGGATTATTGACTGGCTGGGGGTAAAATCAGTCAAATCTCACTGATAGCCTGCGCAGACAAACCCGGCTTCACAGCGTAAGATAATTGTTCATTTCGCGCTGTGGAGTCGGTATGACGCAACAAATCACCCTCATTAAAGACAAAATTCTCTCCGATAACTATTTCACCCTGCACAACATTACTTACGATCTCACGCGCAAAGATGGCGAAGTTATCCGCCATAAACGTGAAGTTTACGATCGCGGTAATGGTGCAACGATCCTCCTGTACAACGCGAAGAAAAAGACCGTGGTTCTGATTCGTCAGTTCCGCGTCGCTACCTGGGTTAATGGCAATGAAAGCGGGCAGCTGATTGAAACCTGCGCCGGGCTGCTGGATAACGACGAACCGGAAGTGTGTATACGTAAAGAAGCAATTGAAGAGACGGGTTATGAAGTTGGCGAAGTGCGCAAATTATTTGAACTGTATATGTCGCCAGGCGGTGTGACTGAGCTAATCCACTTCTTTATCGCCGAATACAGTGACAGCCAGCGCGCTAACGCCGGTGGTGGTGTCGAAGATGAAGATATTGAAGTGCTCGAGCTGCCGTTCAGCCAGGCGCTGGAGATGATCAAAACCGGCGAGATACGTGACGGTAAGACGGTGTTATTGCTTAACTATTTGCAAATGTCACATTTAATGGACTGAAAAATAACAATAATATTTCGTTGTTTATTATTGGCTCAATCCGACAAATCCGATTGAGCCGCGCTACCTGCGCAACGAAGATACGACTTGTGCTGTTTGTTTGAACTTCTGGGGTCGTACCGTCCATGCGCTATCGCATTTTCCTTCTCTTTTTTTTCGCTTTGTTGCCGACGTCTTTGGTGTGGGCGGCACCAGCGCAACGGGCGTTTTCCGACTGGCAGGTCACCTGTAATAATCAAAATTTTTGTGTGGCGCGCAATACGGGCGATCATAACGGACTGGTGATGACCCTGAGCCGCAGCGCCGGGGCGCATACCGATGCCGTTTTACGTATTGAGCGCGGCGGGTTGAAGTCGCCGGATGCGTCTGAAGGGGAGATAGCGCCACGGCTGCTGTTAGATGGTGAGCCGTTGGCGTTAAGTGGTGACAAGTGGCGGATTTCACCATGGTTATTAGTAACCGATGATACGGCAACCATCACCGCGTTTTTGCAGCTGATTCAGGAAGGGAAGGCAATCACCTTACGCGACGGCAATCAGACCATCTCTCTGAGCGGCTTAAAAGCGGCGTTGTTGTTTATTGATGCTCAGCAAAAGCGCGTTGGCAGTGAAACCGCGTGGATCAAGAAAGGGGACGAACCGCCGCTCAGCGTACCGCCCGCGCCTGCGCTGAAAGAGGTCGCGGTGGTTAACCCAACGCCGACGCCACTCTCACTCGAAGAACGCAACGATTTGCTGGATTATGGAAACTGGCGGATGAATGGTCTGCGCTGCTCGCTTGATCCATTGCGTCGAGAGGTAAATGTCACTGCGCTGACCGATGATAAAGCGCTGATGATGATTAGCTGTGAGGCAGGGGCCTATAACACCATTGATTTGGCCTGGATTGTGTCGCGTAAAAAGCCACTGGCCTCGCGCCCGGTTCGGTTACGTTTGCCGTTCAACAGCGGTCAGGAGACGAATGAACTGGAACTGATGAACGCAACATTCGATGAAAAATCGCGTGAACTGGTGACCTTAGCAAAAGGGCGCGGATTAAGCGATTGTGGCATTCAGGCGCGCTGGCGTTTTGACGGTCAGCGTTTTCGCCTGGTGCGTTACGCCGCAGAACCCACCTGTGATAACTGGCATGGGCCAGACGCCTGGCCCACGTTGTGGATCACCCGTTAAACAAAATCCCAGATGCGCCCCTAAAAAGCGCACGGACCGTCCCCTCGCCCCTCTGGGGAGAGGGTTAGGGTGAGGGGAACATACAGCATCCGGCGATCACCATCAGGCACCTTTCACTCCCAGCACCTTATGCGCTTTTGCCACAATATTCTCGGCGGTAAAGCCAAAGAACGGGAACAGCTTATCCGCCGGAGCAGATTCCCCGTAACCCGTCATCCCGACAATTGCCCCTTTCAGACCAACATACTTGTACCAGTAATCGGCAATACCTGCTTCCACCGCCACGCGAGCCGCAACGTTAGAAGGCAACACCGACTCCTGATATTCCTCATCCTGGGCGTCGAAAATATCGGTCGAGGGCAGGGAAACTACGCGTACATTGCGACCTTCTCCCGCTAATTTCTCTGCCGCTTGCAGGGTGATTTCCATCTCTGAACCGGTGGCAATCAAAATAATATCTGGCTTACCGCCGCTGTCTTTCAGTACATAACCGCCACGAGCAATCTCTTTAACCTGATCCGGCGTACGTTCCACCTGGGCCAGATTCTGCCTGGAGAGGATCAGTGCCGTCGGTCCGTTGTGGCGCTCAACGGCCAGCTTCCAGCCCACCGCTGCTTCCACCTGATCGCACGGTCGCCAGGTGCTGAAATTTGGCGTTAAGCGCAAACTGGCCAGTTGCTCAACAGCCTGGTGGGTCGGACCATCTTCCCCTAAGCCAATTGAGTCGTGGGTATAAACCATAATCTGCCGCGCTTTCATCAGTGCCGCCATCCGCGCGGCGTTACGGGCGTATTCAACAAACATCAGGAACGTCGCGGTATACGGTACAAATCCACCGTGGTGCGCGATGCCATTGGCGATAGCGGTCATACCAAATTCACGCACCCCGTAGTGAATATAGTTGCCCGCAGGATCTTCCTTCAGCGACACAGAACCTTTCCAGATGGTGAGGTTGCTGGGAGCCAGATCCGCCGAACCGCCGAGCAGCTCCGGTAGCAAGGGGCCATAAGCGTTAAGCGTATTTTGCGAAGCCTTACGGGTGGCGATTTTCGCCGGATTCGCCTGTAATTCATTGATATATTTCTGAGTCGTTTTCTCCCAGTCCTTCGGTAAACCACCGCTCATCCGACGGGTAAACTCTTCTGCCAGTTGCGGATGAGCCTTTTTATAGGCGGCAAACTTCTCATTCCAGCTCTGCTGCGCTTTTTCGCCTTTTTTGCGGGCATCCCAGGCGTGATAAATCTCTTTAGGGATCTCAAATGGCGGATGGTGCCAGCCCAGTTTTTGCCGTGCCAGCGCCACTTCTTCTTCCCCCAGTGGTGCGCCGTGCGCCTCTTCCTTACCTGCTTTATTCGGCGATCCAAAGCCAATCACCGTACGACAGATAATCAGCGACGGCTTATCTTTCACGCTTTGCGCTTCAAGGATCGCTTCCTTCACCGCCTGCGGATCGTGGCCGTCGATCTCGTGGATCACATGCCAGTGATAGGCTTCAAAACGTTTTGCCGTATCGTCGGTAAACCAGCCTTCGGTTTCACCGTCGATGGAAATACCGTTGTGATCGTAAAAACCAATCAGCTTGCCCAGTCCCAGCGTGCCCGCCAGCGAACAGACTTCGTGGGAAATACCTTCCATCAGGCAGCCGTCGCCCATAAACACATAGGTGAAGTGATCGACAATTTCATGATCCGGCTGGTTAAACTGCGCCGCCAGTGTACGCTCTGCTATCGCCAGCCCGACGGCGTTCGCCAAACCTTGTCCAAGTGGACCGGTGGTGGTTTCAACACCTGGCGTATAGCCAATCTCCGGGTGACCTGGGGTTTTTGAATGCAACTGACGGAAGTTCTTCAGCTCTTCCAGCGGCAGGTCGTAACCGGTCAGATGCAGCAAACTGTAGAGCAGCATCGACGCGTGACCGTTGGAAAGAATAAAGCGGTCGCGATCATACCAGGTTGGGTCGGTAGGGTTATGTTTAAGAAAATCGTTCCACAGCACTTCGGCAATATCAGCCATGCCCATCGGCGCGCCGGGATGACCAGAATTGGCTTTTTGTACCGCATCCATACTGAGTGCGCGAATCGCATTGGCAAGGTCTTTTCGGGACATATAACACTCCGTGGCTGGTTTAAAGTTTGGCGGCAAGAAGATCTTCCAGTTTGCGTTGATCAACGGCGAACAGACGAATGCCTTCAGACAGTTTTTCTACCGCCATCGCATCCTGATTGTGCTCCCAACGGAACTCCGCTTCGCTCATGGGAGCTGGGCGTGGGAACGTCTGAGAAGGTGGGATTAATTTACGTACCACTGGCGAAACTTTTTCCTGCAGCTCCTTCAGCAAATTCGGTGCGATAGTCAGTCGATCGCAGCCGGTTAAGGCGAGGATTTGTTCGGTGCGACGGAAGCTCGCGCCCATCACAATGGTTTCATAGTGGTGTTGCTTATAGTAGTCGTAGATATTGCGCACCGATTTAACGCCCGGATCTTCTTCCACCACATACGGGTCCATCGGCTTGCGTGCCTGATACCAGTCATAAATACGCCCGACAAACGGCGAAATCAGAAAAACGCCTGCTTCTGCACAGGCCCGCGCCTGTGCAAAAGAAAACAGCAGCGTCAGGTTGCAGTTAATACCTTCTTTTTCCAGCTCTTCTGCCGCGCGAATTCCTTCCCAGGTTGAAGCCAGCTTGATCAGAATGCGTGATTTCTCAACGCCTTGTTGCTGATACAAGTCCACCAGATGGCGCGCTTTCTCAATACTCTTTTCTTTATCAAAAGAGAGGCGTGCATCAACTTCTGTTGACACGCGACCGGGTACGATTTTGAGAATTTCAGCACCGAAATTGACCGCCAGTTTGTCACACGCTGCGACCACCTGTTGTTCCTGGGTTTTGCCATTTTTTCTACCCCAGGCGATAGCATCGTCTATTAAATGCTCATATTGTGATAATCCGGCAGCCTTGAGTAACAGCGAAGGATTGGTGGTGGCATCCCGGGGATGATAATGGCGAATGGACTCAATATCGCCGCTGTCTGCCACGACAGTGGTGAACTGTTTGATGCCGTCTAACTCGTTCATAGGAAATACTCCTTGAAAAGTAAAGTGTTAGATGAGTGCGTTAATTCACACTTCTGAGAAATTTCGCTAAACGCATCAAAAAAGCATAGCAGACAGGCATGGTATTGCTGGATTAAGCAGGTAACATCAGTGTTATAGGATTATTACCAAAACATTATATTAATGGTGAGAGTTTGGACTTGCTCAAAGTCTGTAGACTCCGGCAAGGTAATAATGTGCGCCACGTTGTGGGCAGGGGCTGTTGCCCACACACTTTATTTGTGAACGTTACGTGAAAGGAACAACCAAATGGATGACCAGTTAAAACAAAGTGCACTTGATTTCCATGAATTTCCAGTTCCAGGGAAAATCCAGGTTTCTCCAACCAAGCCTCTGGCAACGCAGCGCGATCTGGCGCTGGCCTACTCACCAGGCGTTGCCGCACCTTGTCTTGAAATCGAAAAAGACCCGTTAAAAGCCTACAAATATACCGCGCGCGGTAACCTGGTGGCGGTGATCTCTAACGGTACGGCGGTGCTGGGGTTAGGCAACATTGGCGCGCTGGCGGGCAAACCGGTGATGGAAGGCAAGGGCGTTCTGTTTAAGAAATTCGCCGGGATTGATGTATTTGACATTGAAGTTGATGAACTCGACCCGGACAAATTTATTGAAGTCGTCGCTGCGCTTGAACCGACCTTCGGCGGCATCAACCTCGAAGACATTAAAGCGCCAGAATGTTTCTATATTGAACAGAAACTGCGCGAGCGGATGAATATTCCGGTATTCCACGACGATCAGCACGGCACGGCAATCATCAGCACTGCCGCCATCCTCAACGGTTTGCGCGTGGTGGAGAAAAACATCTCTGACGTGCGGATGGTGGTTTCCGGCGCGGGTGCCGCAGCAATCGCCTGTATGAACCTGCTGGTAGCGCTGGGTCTGCAAAAACATAACATCGTGGTTTGCGATTCAAAAGGCGTTATCTATCAGGGCCGTGAACCAAACATGGCGGAAACCAAAGCCGCATATGCGGTGGTGGATGACGGCAAACGTACCCTCGATGATGTGATTGAAGGCGCGGATATTTTCCTGGGATGTTCCGGCCCGAAAGTGCTGACCCAGGAAATGGTGAAGAAAATGGCTCGAGCGCCAATGATCCTGGCGCTGGCGAACCCGGAACCGGAAATTCTGCCGCCGCTGGCGAAAGAAGTGCGTCCGGATGCCATCATCTGTACCGGCCGTTCCGACTACCCGAACCAGGTGAACAACGTCCTTTGCTTCCCGTTCATCTTCCGTGGCGCGCTGGACGTTGGCGCAACCGCTATCAACGAAGAGATGAAACTGGCGGCGGTACGCGCGATTGCAGAATTGGCCCATGCGGAACAGAGTGAAGTGGTGGCTTCAGCTTATGGCGATCAGGATCTGAGCTTTGGTCCGGAATACATCATTCCAAAACCGTTTGATCCGCGCTTGATCGTTAAGATCGCTCCTGCGGTCGCTAAAGCCGCGATGGAGTCGGGCGTGGCGACGCGTCCGATTGCTGATTTCGACGTCTACATCGACAAGCTGACGGAGTTCGTTTACAAAACCAACCTGTTTATGAAGCCGATTTTCTCCCAGGCTCGCAAAGCGCCGAAGCGCGTCGTTCTGCCGGAAGGGGAAGAGGCGCGCGTTCTGCATGCCACTCAGGAACTGGTAACACTAGGGCTGGCGAAACCGATCCTTATCGGTCGTCCGAATGTGATCGAAATGCGCATTCAGAAACTGGGCTTGCAGATCAAAGCGGGTGTTGATTTTGAGATCGTCAATAACGAATCCGATCCGCGCTTTAAAGAGTACTGGACCGAATACTTCCAGATCATGAAGCGTCGTGGTGTCACTCAGGAACAGGCGCAGCGTGCATTGATCAGTAACCCGACAGTGATTGGCGCGATCATGGTTCAGCGTGGCGAAGCCGATGCAATGATCTGCGGTACGGTGGGCGATTATCATGAACATTTTAGCGTGGTGAAAAATGTCTTTGGTTATCGCGATGGCGTTCACACCGCAGGTGCCATGAACGCGCTGCTGCTGCCGAGTGGTAACACCTTTATTGCCGATACCTACGTCAATGACGAACCAGACGCAGAAGAGCTGGCGGAGATCACCTTGATGGCGGCAGAAACTGTTCGTCGTTTCGGTATTGAACCGCGCGTGGCTCTGTTGTCGCACTCCAACTTTGGTTCTTCTGACTGCCCGTCGTCGAGCAAAATGCGTCAGGCGCTGGAACTGGTCAGGGAACGTGCACCAGAACTGATGATTGATGGTGAAATGCACGGCGATGCAGCGCTGGTGGAAGCGATTCGCAGCGACCGTATGCCGGACAGCCCTTTGAAAGGTTCCGCTAATATTCTGGTGATGCCGAACATGGAAGCTGCCCGCATTAGTTACAACTTACTGCGCGTTTCCAGCTCGGAAGGTGTGACTGTCGGTCCGGTGCTGATGGGCGTGGCGAAACCGGTTCACGTGTTAACGCCGATCGCATCGGTACGTCGTATCGTCAACATGGTGGCGCTGGCTGTGGTTGAAGCACAAACCCAACCGCTGTAATTCATTCTTAACTCTCACGCTTACCCTGAATATTCAGGGTAAGCGGTTTTCCTGAAATATATTAGCAAAGCTTATTACTGAGTTTGCGAATAATAAAAAAAGCAGTATATAAAATATCTCGATATTATTTTATTTATATTCATGCCTCGCATATGAAAGTTTATTCATAACAGTAAATATCTCTCCATTCTTAGTGATCTACCTCACCTTTTAAACGCGCTTGCCGAATTTTGTTATTTACTCTGACGAAAAATTGTCACGATACACGAAAGTTTTTCACAGGCGGCGACTCATGGATAAAGAACGCATCATTCAGGAATTTGTGCCCGGTAAACAGGTCACACTGGCGCATCTCATCGCGCATCCCGGCGAGGAACTGGCGAAGAAAATCGGCGTTCCTGATGCGGGCGCAATCGGCATTATGACGCTAACTCCCGGCGAAACGGCGATGATCGCCGGTGATTTAGCACTAAAAGCCGCCGATGTGCATATCGGTTTTCTCGACCGTTTTAGCGGCGCGCTGGTGATTTATGGCTCGGTGGGCGCAGTAGAAGAAGCGTTATCACAAACCGTCAGCGGTTTAGGGCGTTTATTAAATTATACGCTTTGTGAAATGACCAAAAGTTAATACGAGGCATTCATGAAACGAATTGCGTTTGTGGGTACCGTCGGGGCAGGAAAAACAACGTTATTTAATGCGTTGCAGGGAGATTATACCCTCGCCAGAAAAACGCAGGCCGTAGAATTTAATGATAAGGGTGATATTGATACGCCGGGTGAATATTTTAGCCACCCCCGCTGGTATCACGCCTTAATTACCACGCTACAGGATGTGGACATGCTGATCTATGTCCACGGCGCGAATGACCCGGAAAGCCGATTGCCTGCCGGGTTGCTGGATATTGGCGTCAGCAAACGGCAAATCGCCGTCATCAGTAAAACGGACATGCCAGATGCTGACGTCGCCGCAACGCGAAAGTTATTGCTTGAGACGGGCTTCGAAGAGCCGATTTTCGAGCTAAACAGCCACGACCCGCAAAGCGTGCAGCAACTGGTGGATTATCTGGCATCTCTCACCAAACAGGAGGAAGCAGGTGAAAAAACTCATCACAGCGAATGATATTCGTGAAGCACACGCGCGCGGCGAACAGGCAATGTCCGTGGTTCTGCGCGCCAGCATTATTACCCCGGAAGCCCGTGAAGTGGCAGATCTACTGGGTTTTACCATCACCGAATGTGATGAATCGACTGCGGTAACGACGTCCGTTCCCGCCAGCGTGCCAGCCGATAAAACCGAAAGTCAGCGCATCCGCGAAACCATCATCGCCCAGCTACCGGAAGGCCAGTTTACCGAAAGCCTGGTCGCGCAGCTGATGGAAAAAGTGATGAAGGAAAAACTGTCGCTGGAGCAGGGTGCAATGCAGCCGAGTTTCAAATCGGTGACCGGCAAAGGCGGCATCAAAGTTATTGATGGCAGCAGCGTCAAGTTTGGTCGTTTCGACGGCGCAGAGCCGCATTGCGTGGGCTTGACTGATCTTGTGACCGGAGACGACGGCAGCAGCATGGCCGCCGGTTTTATGCAGTGGGAGAACGCATTCTTCCCGTGGACCCTGAACTACGACGAAATCGACATGGTGCTGGAAGGGGAGCTGCATGTTCGCCACGAAGGCGAAACCATGATCGCCAAAGCAGGCGACGTGATGTTTATCCCGAAAGGCTCCAGCATCGAATTTGGTACGACATCCAGCGTGAAATTCCTGTATGTCGCCTGGCCGGCTAACTGGCAATCCCTATGAAAGATTTCATCACCGAAGCATGGCTAAGAGCGAACCATACGCTCAGCGAAGGCGCAGAGATCCATCTCCCTGCGGACAGTCGCCTGACGCCCTCTGCCCGGGAGTTGCTGGAAAGCCGCCATCTGCGCATCAAGTTTATTGACGAGCAGGGCCGCCTGTTTGTTGACGATGAACAGCAGCAGCCGCAGCCCGTTCATGGGCTGACCAGTAGCGATGAACATCCGCAGGCGTGCTGCGAACTGTGCCGCCAGCCGGTAGCAAAAAAGCCGGATACGCTGACTCACCTGTCGGCGGAAAAAATGGTCGCCAAAAGCGATCCGCGCCTGGGTTTTCGCGCTGTTCTCGACAGCACCATTGCGCTGGCAGTGTGGCTGCAAATTGAACTGGCAGAACCGTGGCAGCCATGGCTTGCGGACATCCGCTCGCGTCTTGGCAACATTATGCGCGCTGATGCGCTGGGGGAACCGCTGGCCTGCCAGGCGATTGTCGGGCTTTCTGACGAAGATCTGCATCGGCTTTCTCACCAGCCGCTGCGCTATCTTGGTCACGATCATCTGGTGCCGGAAGCCAGCCACGGACGCGATGCGGCGTTGCTCAATCTGCTACGCACCAAAGTGCGTGAAACCGAAACCGTAGCGGCGCAGGTCTTTATCACCCGCAGTTTTGAAGTATTACGCCCGGACATCTTGCAGGCGCTAAATCGCCTTTCCAGCACGGTTTACGTGATGATGATCCTGAGCGTAGCGAAACAACCGCTAACGGTGAAGCAGATCCAACAACGACTGGGAGAAACGCAATGATTATTGAACGTTGTCGTGAACTGGCGTTGCGAGCGCCCGCCAGAGTGGTATTTCCGGATGCGTTAGACCAACGTGTGCTGAAAGCTGCGCAATATTTACATCAACAAGGTCTGGCAACGCCCATTCTGGTCGCCAATCCGTTTGAACTTCGTCAGTTTGCGCTCAGTCATGGCGTAGCGATGGACGGGCTACAGGTGATAGATCCGCATGGCAACCTCGCAATGCGGGAAGAATTTGCTCATCGCTGGCTGGCCCGTGCGGGCGAAAAAACGCCGCCGGATGCGCTGGAAAAACTCACCGATCCGCTGATGTTCGCTGCCGCAATGGTCAGCGCCGGGACAGCGGATGTCTGTATCGCGGGCAATCTCTCTTCCACGGCGAATGTGCTGCGTGCCGGATTACGCATTATTGGCTTACAGCCAGGCTGTAAAACGCTCTCCTCCATTTTCCTGATGCTGCCACAGTACAGTGGCCCCGCATTGGGCTTTGCCGATTGCAGCGTAGTGCCACAGCCGACGGCGGCGCAGTTGGCGGATATCGCGCTTGCCAGCGCCGAAACCTGGCGCGCCATCACCGGAGAAGAGCCGCGCGTGGCGATGTTGTCGTTTTCCAGTAACGGCAGCGCCCGTCACCCCTGCGTTGCCAATGTCCAGCAGGCGACAGAAATCGTCCGTGAGCGCGCGCCGCAGTTGGTAGTCGATGGCGAGTTGCAGTTTGACGCCGCCTTCGTGCCGGAAGTGGCGGCGCAAAAAGCGCCTGCCAGCCCGCTACAAGGCAAGGCCAATGTGATGGTTTTTCCGTCGCTGGAAGCCGGAAATATTGGCTACAAAATCGCACAACGACTCGGCGGATATCGTGCCGTCGGGCCATTGATACAAGGACTTGCCGCGCCGATGCACGATCTCTCTCGTGGTTGTAGCGTGCAGGAAATTATCGAACTGGCGCTGGTGGCAGCTGTGCCGCGTCAGACAGAAGTGAACCGCGAAAGTAGTTTACAAACACTGGTTGAATGAACGGTCCCGTTCTGGACCCTGATAAAGAGGAAAGCACAATGGAAGCATTAGGAATGATCGAAACCCGGGGCCTGGTTGCACTGATTGAGGCTTCTGACGCGATGGTGAAAGCTGCGCGCGTCAAGCTGGTTGGTGTTAAGCAGATTGGCGGCGGCCTGTGTACTGCCATGGTTCGTGGTGATGTTGCAGCCTGTAAAGCCGCGACCGACGCAGGTGCTGCAGCGGCACAGCGTATCGGCGAGCTGGTATCTGTACACGTTATCCCGCGTCCGCACGGCGACCTGGAAGAAGTCTTCCCGATCGGCCTGAAAGGCGATAGCAGCAACCTGTAATCACCCTGTGTGACGTCGATTCGGGCGTCACGCTCTCTCATTTTTCAGTTTACCTTCCGCGGAGGGTAGGGGGAGCTTTTACCTGAAATACGCCACGGAGGCGGGTATGAAACTGGCAGTCGTCACTGGACAAATTGTTTGTACCGTACGCCATCACGGACTGGCGCATGACAAATTGCTGATGGTGGAAATGATTGATCCACAAGGTAATCCTGACGGGCAATGCGCCGTCGCAATCGACAATATTGGCGCGGGAACCGGGGAGTGGGTGTTGCTGGTGAGTGGCAGTTCCGCCCGCCAGGCGCATAAAAGCGAAACGTCACCGGTCGATCTGTGCGTGATTGGCATCGTCGATGAGGTGGTGTCTGGCGGTCAGGTAATTTTCCACAAATAAGGCAGAACATCATGAATCAACAGGATATTGAACAGGTGGTGAAAGCGGTACTGCTGAAAATGCAAAGCAGTGATACGCCGCCCGCCGCCGTTCATGAGATGGGCGTTTTCGCGTCCCTGGATGACGCCGTTGCGGCAGCCAAAATTGCCCAGCAAGGGTTAAAAAGCGTGGCAATGCGCCAGTTAGCCATTGCTGCCATTCGTGAGGCAGGCGAAAAACACGCCAGAGATTTAGCGGAACTTGCCGTCAGTGAAACCGGCATGGGCCGCGTCGAAGATAAATTTGCCAAAAACGTCGCTCAGGCGTGCGGCACACCAGGCGTTGAGTGCCTCTCACCACAGGTGCTGACCGGCGACAACGGCCTGACTTTAATTGAAAACGCGCCCTGGGGCGTGGTGGCTTCGGTGACGCCTTCCACTAACCCGGCGGCAACCGTAATTAACAACGCCATCAGCCTGATTGCCGCGGGCAACAGCGTCATTTTTGCCCCGCATCCGGCGGCGAAAAAAGTCTCCCAGCGGGCGATCACGCTGCTCAACCAGGCGATTGTTGCCGCAGGCGGGCCGGAAAACTTACTGGTTACTGTGGCAAATCCGGATATCGAAACCGCGCAACGCTTATTCAAGTTTCCGGGCATCGGCCTTTTGGTGGTGACGGGCGGCGAAGCGGTAGTAGAAGCGGCGCGTAAACACACCAATAAACGTCTGATTGCCGCAGGCGCTGGCAACCCGCCGGTAGTGGTGGATGAAACCGCCGACCTCGCCCGTGCCGCTCAGTCCATCGTCAAAGGCGCTTCTTTCGATAACAACATCATTTGTGCCGACGAAAAGGTACTGATTGTTGTTGATAGCGTAGCCGATGAACTGATGCGTCTGATGGAAGGCCAGCACGCGGTGAAACTGACCGCAGAACAGGCGCAGCAGCTGCAACCGGTGTTGCTGAAAAATATCGACGAGCGCGGAAAAGGCACCGTCAGCCGTGACTGGGTAGGTCGCGATGCGGCGAAAATCGCGGCGGCAATCGGCCTGAACGTGCCGCAAGAAACGCGTTTGCTGTTTGTGGAAACCACTGCAGAACATCCGTTTGCCGTGACCGAACTGATGATGCCGGTGCTGCCCGTCGTGCGCGTCGCCAACGTGGCGGATGCCATTGCGCTGGCGGTGAAACTGGAAGGCGGTTGCCATCACACGGCGGCAATGCACTCGCGCAACATCGAGAACATGAACCAGATGGCGAACGCCATTGATACCAGCATTTTCGTTAAGAACGGACCGTGCATTGCCGGGCTGGGGCTGGGCGGGGAAGGCTGGACCACCATGACCATCACCACGCCAACCGGTGAAGGGGTAACCAGCGCGCGTACGTTTGTCCGTCTGCGTCGCTGTGTATTAGTTGATGCGTTTCGCATTGTTTAAGGAGTAACCGATGGCGCACGACGAACAATGGCTCACCCCGCGTCTGCAAACGGCGGCAACGCTGTGTAACCAGACACCTGCCGCAACGGAATCTCCGCTGTGGCTGGGGGTGGATCTGGGCACCTGCGATGTGGTGTCGATGGTTGTCGACTGCGACGGTCAGCCGGTGGCGGTATGTCTCGACTGGGCCGATGT
Organism: Escherichia sp. WS1450; assembly: GCF_046487395.1. Lineage (NCBI taxonomy): Bacteria > Pseudomonadati > Pseudomonadota > Gammaproteobacteria > Enterobacterales > Enterobacteriaceae > Escherichia > Escherichia sp. WS1450. Next base: position 92,814 of record NZ_JBJQJO010000005.1, on the reverse strand, counting down.
GGTCCGCGACGGCATCGTCTGGGATTTCTTCGGTGCGGTCACCATTGTTCGTCGCCATCTCGACACTCTTGAGCAGCAATTCGGTCGCCGTTTTAGCCATGCGGCGACCTCATTTCCTCCAGGTACGGACCCGCGTATTTCCATCAACGTGCTGGAGTCTGCTGGACTGGAAGTGAGCCATGTGCTGGATGAGCCAACCGCAGTCGCGGATCTGCTGCAACTGGACAACGCAGGCGTAGTGGATATCGGCGGCGGCACCACCGGCATTGCCATCGTGAAAAAGGGCAAGGTGACGTACTCGGCGGATGAAGCCACTGGCGGACATCACATCTCTCTGACTCTCGCCGGAAATCGCCGTATTTCGCTGGAAGAGGCGGAGCAGTACAAGCGCGGTCACGGTGAAGAGATTTGGCCTGCGGTGAAACCGGTGTACGAAAAAATGGCGGACATTGTCGCCCGGCATATTGAAGGGCAGGGCATTACTGATTTATGGCTGGCGGGCGGCTCCTGTATGCAACCGGGCGTAGCGGAACTGTTTTGCAAACAATTCCCGGCGTTACAGGTGCATCTACCGCAGCACAGTTTGTTTATGACCCCGCTGGCGATCGCCAGTAGCGGGCGAGAGAAAGCGGAGGGGATCTATGCAAAATGAATTGCAGACCGCGCTCTTTCAGGCGTTCGATACCCTGAATCTGCAACGGGTAAAAACATTTAGCGTTCCACCGGTGACGCTTTGCGGTCCAGGCGCGGTGAGCAGTTGCGGACAGCAAGCGCAAACGCGTGGGCTGAAACATCTGTTCGTGATGGCAGACAGCTTTTTGCATCAGGCAGGGATGACCGCCGGGCTGACGCGTAGCCTGGCCGTTAAAGGTATCGCCATGACGCTCTGGTCATGTCCGGTGGGCGAACCGTGCATCACCGACGTGTGTGCAGCCGTGGCGCAGTTGCGTGAATCGGGGTGCGATGGGGTGATTGCGTTTGGCGGCGGCTCGGTGCTGGATGCGGCGAAAGCGGTGGCACTACTGGTGACGAACCCGGATAGCACGCTGGCAGAAATGTCAGAAACCAGCGTTCTGCAACCGCGCCTGCCGCTGATTGCCATTCCAACTACTGCCGGAACCGGTTCTGAAACCACCAACGTAACGGTGATTATCGACGCGGTGAGCGGGCGCAAGCAGGTGTTAGCACATGCCTCGTTGATGCCGGATGTGGCGATCCTCGACGCCGCGCTGACCGAAGGCGTGCCGTCGCATGTCACGGCGATGACTGGCATTGATGCGTTAACCCATGCCATTGAAGCGTACAGCGCGCTGAACGCTACACCGTTTACCGACAGCCTGGCGATTGGCGCAATCGCGATGATTGGTAAATCACTGCCGAAAGCGGTGGGCTACGGTCACGACCTTGCCGCGCGCGAGAGTATGTTGCTGGCTTCATGCATGGCGGGAATGGCGTTTTCCAGTGCGGGGCTTGGGATATGCCACGCGATGGCGCATCAAACGGGGGCGGCGCTGCATATTCCGCACGGTCTGGCGAACGCCATGTTGCTGCCAACGGTGATGGAATTTAACCGGATGGTTTGTCGTGAACGCTTTAGTCAGATTGGTCGGGCGCTGCGAACTAAAAAATCCGACGATCGTGACGCTATTAACGCGGTAAGTGAGCTGATTGCGGAAGTCGGGATCAACAAGCGGCTGGCAGACGTGGGCGCAACCACCGGACATTACGGCGCATGGGCGCAGGCCGCGCTGGAAGATATTTGTCTGCGCAGCAACCCGCGTACCGCCAGCCTGGAGCAGATTGTCGGCCTGTACGCAGCGGCACAATAAATGCCGGATGCGACGCTTGCTGCGTCTTATCCGGCCTACAGGATTGCACATGTAGGGCGGATAAGGCGTTCACGCCGCATCCGCCAGTGGCGCGGTGCAATTGCCGGATGCGACGCTTGCCGCGTCTTATCCGGCCTACAGGATTGCACATGTAGGGCGGATAAGGCGTTCACGCCGCATCCGCCAGTGGCGCGGTGCAATTGCCGGATGCGACGCTTGCCGCGTCTGATCCGGCCTACAGGATTGCACATGTAGGGCGGATAAGGCGTTCACGCCGCATCCGCCAGTGGCGCGGTGCAATTGCCGGATGCAACGCTTGCTGCTCTTATCCGGCCTACAGGATTGCACATGTAGGGCGGATAAGGCGTTTACGCCGCATCCGCCAGTGGCGCGGTGCAATTGCTGGATGCGACGCTTGCTGCGTCTTATCCGGCCTACAGGATTGCACATGTAGGGCGGATAAGGCGTTTACGCCGCATCCGCCAATAAATAACAACTAACAGGGAGTAAAGGCGATGGGAATTAACGAAATCATCATGTACATCATGATGTTCTTTATGCTGATAGCTGCCGTAGACAGGATCCTGTCGCAGTTCGGCGGTTCTGCTCGTTTCCTCGGTAAGTTCGGTAAAAGTATCGAAGGATCCGGCGGGCAGTTTGAAGAAGGCTTTATGGCGATGGGCGCACTGGGCCTGGCGATGGTTGGTATGACCGCGCTGGCACCGGTACTGGCCCACGTACTCGGACCGGTGATTATCCCGGTTTACGAAATGCTCGGCGCAAACCCGTCAATGTTCGCCGGAACACTGCTGGCGTGCGATATGGGCGGCTTCTTCCTCGCCAAAGAGCTGGCGGGCGGCGACGTAGCAGCGTGGCTATACTCTGGGTTAATTCTCGGGTCGATGATGGGGCCAACGATTGTGTTTTCCATTCCGGTGGCGCTCGGCATTATCGAACCTTCTGACCGTCGTTATCTGGCGCTCGGCGTGCTGGCGGGCATTGTGACCATTCCGATTGGCTGTATTGCCGGTGGTCTGGTGGCTATGTATTCCGGTGTGCAGATCAACGGTCAGCCAGTGGAATTCACCTTTGCCCTGATCCTGATGAACATGATCCCGGTACTTATCGTCGCGGTACTGGTGGCGCTGGGGCTGAAATTCATCCCGGAAAAAATGATCAACGGCTTCCAGATCTTCGCCAAATTCCTCGTTGCATTGATCACCCTCGGTCTTGCCGCTGCGGTAGTGAAATTCCTGCTCGGTTGGGAACTGATCCCCGGTCTGGATCCGATCTTCATGGCTCCAGGCGACAAACCCGGTGAAGTGATGCGCGCCATTGAAGTTATCGGTTCTATCTCCTGTGTTCTGTTAGGGGCGTACCCGATGGTATTGCTGCTGACCCGCTGGTTTGAAAAACCGCTGATGAGCGTCGGTAAAGTGCTGAATATGAACAATATCGCGGCAGCTGGCATGGTGGCAACGCTTGCCAACAACATCCCAATGTTTGGCATGATGAAGCAGATGGATACCCGCGGCAAAGTCATCAACTGCGCCTTCGCCGTTTCCGCTGCTTTCGCCCTGGGTGACCACTTAGGCTTCGCCGCTGCCAACATGAACGCCATGATTTTCCCGATGATTGTCGGCAAGTTGATCGGCGGCGTAACGGCGATTGGCGTGGCGATGATGCTGGTGCCAAAAGAAGACGCGACCGCGGCCAAAACCGAAGCGGAGGCACAATCGTGAACACTCGCCAGCTACTGAGCGTCGGTATCGATATCGGCACCACCACCACCCAGGTGATCTTCTCCCACCTGGAGCTGGTTAACCGTGCGGCGGTGTCGCAGGTGCCGCGCTACGAATTCATCAAACGCGAAATTAGCTGGCAAAGCCCGGTGTTCTTTACCCCTGTCGATAAACAGGGTGGTTTAAAAGAAGCGGAACTGAAATCGCTGATTTTAGAGCAATATCAGGCTGCGGGCATTGCGCCGGAAAGCGTTGATTCTGGTGCCATCATCATCACCGGTGAAAGCGCGAAAACCCGCAACGCTCGCCCGGCGGTGATGACGCTCTCCCAGTCGCTGGGCGATTTTGTCGTCGCCAGCGCCGGGCCGCATCTCGAATCCGTGATCGCCGGTCACGGTGCCGGGGCGCAAACCCTTTCTGAACAACGGCTGTGTCGGGTACTGAATATCGACATCGGCGGTGGCACCGCGAACTACGCCCTGTTCGATGCCGGAAAAATCAGCGGCACTGCCTGCCTCAACGTCGGTGGTCGCCTGCTGGAAACTGACAGCCAGGGGCGCGTGGTTTACGCTCATAAACCGGGGCAGATGATTGTGGATGAGTGCTTCGGTGCAGGCACTGACGCCCGTTCGCTGACCGGCGCGCAGCTGGTGCAGGTTACCCGCCGGATGGCAGAGCTGATTGTCGAAGTGATTGACGGAACGCTCTCGCCGCTCGCGCAGGCATTGATGCAAACCGGTTTGCTGCCCGCAGGTGTTACGCCCGAAATCATTACGCTTTCTGGCGGCGTGGGCGAATGTTATCGCCACCAGCCCGCTGACCCGTTCTGTTTTGCCGATATTGGCCCGCTTCTGGCAACGGCGCTGCATGACCATCCGCGCCTGCGTGAGATGAACGTGCAGTTTCCGGCGCAAACCGTACGCGCCACGGTGATTGGCGCGGGTGCACATACCCTTTCGCTCTCTGGCAGCACAATCTGGCTGGAGGGCGTACAACTGCCGCTGCGCAATTTGCCGGTGGCGATCCCAATTGATGAAACGGATCTGGTGAGTGCCTGGCAACAGGCGCTGATTCAGCTGGATCTTGATCCCAATTCTGACGCGTACGTGCTGGCGCTTCCCGCCTCGCTGCCTGTGCGTTACGCCGTGGTACTGACGGTCATCAACGCGCTGGTCGATTTCGTCGCGCGTTTTCCGAATCCGCATCCCCTGCTGGTGGTGGCCGGGCAGGACTTTGGTAAAGCTCTGGGCATGTTGTTGCGCCCACAGCTACAACAACTCCCGTTGGCAGTCATTGACGAAGTGATTGTCCGCGCGGGGGACTATATCGACATTGGTACGCCTCTTTTTGGCGGATCGGTTGTGCCGGTGACGGTGAAATCACTCGCATTTCCTTCCTGAGGGAACGACTTATGAAACTAAAGACCACATTGTTCGGCAATGTATATCAGTTTAAGGATGTAAAAGAGGTGCTGGCTAAAGCCAACGAACTGCGTTCGGGGGATGTGCTGGCGGGCGTTGCAGCGGCAAGCTCACAGGAGCGCGTGGCGGCAAAGCAGGTGTTGTCGGAAATGACGGTAGCGGACATCCGTAATAATCCGGTGATTGCCTATGAAGATGACTGCGTGACGCGGCTGATTCAGGACGACGTTAACGAAACGGCCTACAACCAGATTAAAAACTGGAGCATCAGCGAACTGCGTGAGTATGTGCTGAGCGATGAAACCAGCGTGGACGACATTGCCTTTACCCGCAAAGGGCTGACCTCGGAAGTGGTCGCGGCGGTAGCGAAGATTTGCTCCAACGCGGACCTGATCTACGGCGCGAAGAAAATGCCGGTAATCAAAAAGGCCAATACAACTATTGGTATTCCGGGCACCTTCAGCGCCCGTTTGCAGCCAAACGATACCCGCGACGACGTGCAAAGTATCGCCGCGCAAATCTACGAAGGGCTTTCTTTCGGGGTGGGCGATGCGGTGATCGGCGTTAACCCGGTGACGGACGACGTGGAAAACTTAAGCCGCGTGTTGGACACCATCTATGGCGTGATCGACAAATTCAACATTCCGACCCAGGGCTGCGTGCTGGCGCACGTCACCACCCAGATTGAAGCGATCCGTCGTGGCGCACCAGGCGGGCTGATTTTCCAGAGTATCTGCGGCAGCGAAAAAGGGCTGAAAGAGTTTGGCGTGGAGCTGGCGATGCTCGATGAAGCACGCGCAGTGGGCGCGGAGTTCAACCGTATCGCCGGGGAAAACTGCCTCTACTTCGAAACCGGACAAGGCTCTGCGCTGTCCGCTGGCGCTAACTTCGGCGCAGACCAGGTGACGATGGAAGCACGTAACTATGGGCTGGCGCGTCATTACGATCCGTTTATCGTCAACACCGTGGTCGGCTTTATTGGGCCGGAGTATCTCTACAACGACCGCCAGATTATCCGTGCGGGCTTAGAAGATCACTTTATGGGTAAGCTGAGCGGCATCTCTATGGGCTGTGACTGCTGCTACACCAACCACGCTGACGCTGACCAGAACCTCAACGAAAACCTGATGATCCTGCTCGCCACCGCAGGCTGCAACTACATCATGGGGATGCCGCTGGGCGATGACATCATGCTCAACTATCAGACCACCGCATTCCACGACACTGCCACTGTGCGTCAGTTACTCAACCTGCGCCCGTCACCGGAGTTTGAACGCTGGCTGGAAAGCATGGGCATTATGGCAAACGGTCGCCTGACCAAACGGGCGGGCGATCCGTCACTGTTCTTCTGATGACGCGGAGATAACACATCATGGATCAAAAACAGATTGAAGAAATTGTACGCAGCGTGATGGCGTCAATGGGACAAGCGGCCCCCGCGCCGTCAGAAGCAAAGTGCGCCACCACCACCTGTGCGGCACCGGTGACCTCGGAAAGCTGCGCGCTGGACTTAGGCTCTGCGGAAGCAAAAGCGTGGATTGGTGTTGAAAACCCGCATCGCGCAGACGTATTAACAGAACTGCGTCGCAGCACCGTGGCCCGCGTTTGTACCGGTCGTGCCGGTCCGCGTCCGCGTACCCAGGCGTTGCTGCGTTTCCTGGCCGATCACTCTCGTTCGAAAGATACCGTACTGAAAGAAGTGCCGGAAGAGTGGGTGAAAGCGCAGGGCTTGCTGGAAGTCCGCTCTGAAATTAGCGACAAAAATCTCTACCTGACTCGTCCGGATATGGGCCGCCGCCTGTGTGCAGAAGCTGTTGAAGCCCTGAAAGCACAGTGTGTTGCTAATCCGGACGTGCAGGTCGTTATTTCTGATGGCCTGTCAACTGATGCGATCACCGTGAACTACGAAGAGATCCTGCCACCGCTGATGGCGGGCCTGAAACAGGCCGGGCTGAAAGTCGGTACGCCATTCTTTGTTCGTTATGGTCGCGTGAAGATTGAAGATCAGATCGGTGAGATCCTCGGCGCGAAAGTGGTGATCCTGCTGGTGGGGGAACGCCCGGGATTAGGGCAGTCAGAAAGTCTCTCCTGCTACGCCGTTTACTCGCCGCGTATGGCGACCACCGTTGAGGCCGATCGCACCTGCATCTCTAACATTCACCAGGGCGGCACGCCGCCGGTTGAAGCCGCAGCCGTCATTGTGGATTTGGCGAAACGTATGCTGGAGCAGAAAGCATCCGGCATCAACATGACCCGATAAGGAGGCATCATGCCAGCTTTAGATTTGATTCGACCGTCGGTCACCGCCATGCGGGTGATTGCCTCTGTTAACGCCGAATTTGCGCGTGAACTGAAATTGCCGCCGCATATTCGTAGCCTCGGGCTGATTTCTGCTGATTCCGATGACGTCACCTACATTGCGGCTGACGAAGCGACCAAACAGGCGATGGTCGAAGTGGTGTATGGTCGCTCGCTGTATGCGGGCGCTGCACACGGACCGTCACCGACTGCCGGTGAAGTGCTGATTATGCTTGGTGGGCCAAACCCGGCGGAAGTGCGTGCAGGTCTGGATGCGATGGTTGCGCATATTGAAAATGGCGCTGCTTTCCAGTGGGCTAATGACGCAGAAAATACAGCCTTCCTGGCACATGTAGTTTCGCGTACCGGTTCTTATCTCTCATCAACCGCCGGGATCACGCTTGGCGATCCGATGGCGTATCTGGTGGCACCGCCGCTGGAAGCGACCTATGGCATTGATGCAGCCCTGAAATCTGCCGACGTACAGCTGGTGACCTATGTCCCGCCGCCGTCTGAAACCAACTACTCGGCAGCATTTTTAACCGGTAGCCAGGCCGCGTGTAAAGCAGCCTGTAACGCCTTTACCGATGCAGTGCTGGAAATCGCGCGTAATCCAATCCAGCGTGCGTAACGGAGGTTGCCGATGATCAATGCACTGGGATTGCTGGAAGTGGATGGCATGGTCGCCGCGATAGATGCTGTGGATGCCATGCTCAAAGCAGCTAACGTTCGTCTGCTCAGTCACGAAGTGCTTGACCCTGGTCGCCTAACGCTGGTGGTGGAAGGCGATCTGGCGGCGTGTCGTGCGGCGCTGGACGCAGGTTGTGCTGCCGCGATGCGTACCGGGCGTGTCATCAGCCGCAAGGAGATCGGTCGGCCAGACGATGACACCCAGTGGCTGGTTACTGGCTTTAACCGCCAGCCGAAGCAACCCGTAAAGGAACCCGACGCGCCAGTTATCGTCGCGGAATCTGCTGACGAGTTGTTGGCGCTGTTAACATCAGTACGTCAGGGAATGACGGCAGGAGAAGTGGCTGCCCACTTTGGCTGGCCGCTGGAAAAAGCCAGAAATGCGCTCGAACAGCTCTTTTCTGCCGGGACGTTACGTAAACGCAGTAGTCGTTATCGTCTCAAGCCCCATTAACCTGTCGGAGGTGCCGGGTGTCCTACAACACCCGGCATTAACATCATGAAAAAGACCCGTACAGCCAATTTGCACCATCTTTATCATGAACCCTTACCCGAAAACCTGAAGCTCACGCCGAAGGTCGAAGTGGATAATGTTCATCAACGACAGACAACGGATGTCTATGAACATGCTTTGACGATTACCGCCTGGCAGCAGATTTACGATCAGCTGCATCCGGGCAAGTTTCATGGTGAATTTACGGAAATTCTACTCGATGATATTCAGGTTTTTCGTGAATACACTGGTCTGGCGCTGCGTCAGTCGTGCCTGGTCTGGCCGAATTCGTTCTGGTTTGGCATTCCGGCGACGCGCGGTGAGCAGGGATTTATCGGTTCGCAATGTCTGGGAAGCGCAGAAATAGCGACGCGCCCTGGTGGAACCGAGTTTGAATTAAGTACGCCGGACGATTACACGATCCTGGGCGTAGTGCTTTCTGAAGATGTCATCACCCGTCAGGCTAACTTTTTGCATAATCCGGATCGGGTATTACATATGCTGCGTAGCCAGTCGGCGTTGGAAGTGAAAGAGCAGCATAAAGCCGCGCTGTGGGGCTTTGTCCAACAGGCGCTGGCGACATTTTGCGAGAACCCGGAAAATCTTCATCAGCCTGCAGTGCGAAAAGTGCTGGGGGATAATTTGCTCATGGCGATGGGGGCGATGCTGGAAGAAGCGCAACCAATGGTGACGACGGAAAGCATCAGTCATCAGAGTTACCGTAGATTACTTTCCCGCGCCCGTGAATATGTGCTGGAAAATATGTCTGAGCCGGTGACGGTGCTGGACTTGTGTAATCAACTGCATGTCAGCCGCCGCACGCTACAAAACGCGTTTCACGCTATTTTAGGCATTGGCCCAAATGCGTGGCTGAAACGCATTCGCCTGAACGCCGTACGCCGCGAACTGATAAGCCCTTGGTCGCAAAGCACAACGGTAAAAGACGCCGCCATGCAGTGGGGATTCTGGCATCTGGGGCAATTCGCCACGGATTATCAGCAACTGTTTGCCGAGAAGCCGTCACTGACGCTGCATCAGCGGATGCGGGAATGGGGGTGAGGGAGTTACACCCAATCCCTGACCTTAATAAACTCACTTAACGCCGCTTCCGGACTGCCATCTTCTGGATGATAATCGTACTCCCAGCGTACCAGCGGCGGCATTGACATCAGGATAGACTCGGTGCGCCCGCCGGTTTGCAGGCCAAACAGCGTGCCGCGATCCCAGACCAGATTGAACTCGACATAACGACCGCGACGATATAACTGGAAATTGCGCTCGCGCTCGCCGTAGGCCATCGTTTTACGTCGCTCTACAATTGGTAAATAAGCGTCGGTGTAGCCTTTGCCTACCGCCTGCATAAAGGCAAAACAGTGGTCAAAGTCTGGCGTGTTCAGGTCATCAAAGAACAGGCCGCCAATGCCGCGTTGTTCGTTACGATGTTTGAGGTAGAAGTAGTCGTCGCACCACTTTTTGTAACGCGGATAAACGTCTTCGCCAAATGGCAGGCACAGGTCACGGGCGGTGCGGTGCCAGTGAATGGCGTCTTCTTCAAAACCATAGAAAGGGGTTAAGTCGAAGCCGCCGCCAAACCACCAGACGGGTTCGGCACCCGGTTTTTCGGCAATAAAAAACCGCACATTCGCGTGGCTGGTGGGAACGTACGGATTATGCGGATGCACTACCAGTGAAACGCCCATCGCCTCGAAACTGCGCCCGGCAAGTTCCGGGCGATGAGCGGTGGCGGAAGCAGGCATCGCCTCACCGTGGACATGTGAAAAGTTGACACCCGCCTGTTCGAAAACACCACCATTACGCAACACCCGGCTACGTCCGCCGCCGCCAGCTTCGCGCTGCCAGCTATCTTCGACAAACTCTGCGCCATCGACGGCGCTCAGCTGCTGACAAATTGTATCCTGAAGGTTGAGCAGGAACTGTTTAACCTGGTGTGCGTCGGGTTTCATCACTTACCGCTTTCTCGAGTGTGCTTTCTGGTTGTCAAACCAGTGAAAATAACTGATCACGCCTTCGGCAATCGCTGTGGCGATTTTCTGGCGAAATGCTGCCGTGCCTAACAGCCGCTCTTCTTCCGGGTTGGTGATAAACGAGGTTTCCACCAGCACCGAAGGAACCGACGGCGATTTCAACACCACAAACGCGGCTTGTTCGGTGTTGCGGCTGTGCAGTTTATGCACCGGCTTAATCTTTTTCAGAATATGCGAGCCGAGCGTCAGGCTGTTTTTAATAGTATCGGTTTGCACCAGATCAAACAGCACTTGCTGCAATAGGTGATCCTTGTCAGTCGCCTTTTTACCGGCAACTTCATCGGCGCGGTTTTCGCGTTCAGACAGGTATTTCGCCATTGCGCTACTTGCCCCACGGTTAGAGAGGGCAAATACCGAAGCACCGGCAGCTTTCGGGTTGGTAAAGCCATCGGCATGAATTGACATAAACAGATCTGCGCCATGTTTATGGGCGATTTCAACGCGATCGTAAAGTGGGATAAACGTATCGCCAGAACGCGTTAAACGCGCATCAATCCCATGATTACGCAAAATGGAACGGATGTTTTTAGCAATCGCCAGCACCACATGTTTTTCTTTCGAACCGTTGCGTCCGATCGCTCCGGTATCGATCCCACCGTGGCCTGGATCGAGAACAACGACACGTTTGCCGCCAGATTTTTTGGCTTTCGGCTTGCTGTGTCCGTTGCTGGTTTTTAAAGGTTCGTCTTTGGCGATGGCTTGCGACATTCCTGACAACGTCAGGGCAGCCAAACCGGCTTTCAGCACCTGGCGGCGCGAAGTGAGTGTTTTTAGTGGTTTAAAAGTGCTCATACGGCCTGAGTTGTAATAATAAAGTTCCAGATGTTATATCGTATCGCGTAATCCGTTACGACCGTTTGCTGATGAGAATTGTTTTACTTTTCATTTCAATAGTTGACAACTCCCCATTATGCCACTTTTTCAACCGATTTTCGTCAGATATTGGCTAATTCGACCGTTCACGCCATAATCAGCCTTTTAACCCGCAAAAAGGTAACGAATACCATGGAGATACGCGTATTTCGCCAGGAAGATTTCGAAGAGGTCATCACCCTTTGGGAGCGTTGCGACTTGCTGCGTCCGTGGAACGATCCGGAAATGGACATCGAGCGTAAGATGAACCATGACGTCAGTTTGTTTCTGGTCGCTGAGGTGAACGGTGAAGTGGTCGGAACGGTGATGGGCGGTTATGACGGGCATCGCGGGTCTGCTTATTATCTTGGCGTGCATCCAGAGTTTCGTGGGCGTGGGATTGCTAATGCGTTGCTTAATCGGCTGGAGAAAAAGCTGATTGCTCGCGGCTGTCCGAAAATTCAGATCAACGTGCCGGAAGATAACGACATGGTGCTCGGAATGTATGAACGCCTGGGATATGAACACGCCGACGTGCTGAGTCTGGGTAAGCGTTTGATTGAAGATGAAGAGTACTGAGTTTCATCCTGTCCATTATGATGCGCACGGTCGCCTGCGTTTACCCTTGCTCTTCTGGCTTGTGCTATTGCTTCAGGCGCGAACCTGGGTGCTGTTTGTCATTGCTGGTGCGTCGCGCGAGCAGGGTACTGCGCTGCTAAATCTGTTTTATCCCGATCACGATAATTTCTGGCTGGGGTTGATTCCCGGCATTCCGGCGGTGCTGGCGTTTTTGCTGAGTGGTCGGCGGGCTTCATTTCCCCGTATCTGGCATGTGCTCTATTTTCTGTTGCTGTTGGCGCAGGTGGTTTTACTTTGCTGGCAACCGTGGCTGTGGCTGAACGGTGAATCCGTTAGCGGTATCGGGCTGGCGCTGGTAGTGGCGGATATTGTGGCGTTAATCTGGCTGCTGACCAATCGACGTTTACGCGCTTGTTTTAATGAAGAAAAAGAATAACGGCACTTTTTGGTGAATTTGCACTCCAAGCAACGTTATTGAATAACCAAAGGAAGTGACATGAAATCGCTGCGTTTAATGTTATGCGCTATGCCGTTGATGCTGACCGGCTGTTCCACGATGTCGTCAGTTAACTGGTCTGCCGCTAACCCGTGGAACTGGTTTGGGTCGTCCACCAAAGTGAGCGAGCAGGGCGTTGGTGAATTAACGGCGTCCACACCACTGCAAGAACAAGCCATTGCCGATGCGCTTGATGGCGATTATCGCCTGCGCAGCGGAATGAAAACCGCGAACGGCAACGTGGTGCGCTTTTTTGAAGTGATGAAAGGCGACAACGTGGCGATGGTGATTAACGGCGATCAGGGTACGATCAGCCGCATTGATGTGCTGGATAGCGATATTCCTGCTGACACCGGTGTTAAAATCGGTACACCGTTTAGCGACCTTTACAGCAAAGCATTTGGCAATTGCCAAAAAGCTGATGGTGATGATAATCGTGCCGTCGAATGTAAAGCCGAAGGCAGTCAACATATTAGCTACCAGTTCAGCGGGGAATGGAGTGGTCCTGAAGGGTTAATGCCTTCGGACGATACCCTGAAAAACTGGAAAGTCAGTAAAATTATCTGGCGGCGTTAATTTGCGTCTGAACAAACCGCCGCCGCGAAAAAACACGTAAAATAGCGCCCAACAATGCCACGGATTGCGTGGCATTCTTATTTTCAGGAGGAACAATGTCTCAGGTTCAGAGTGGCATTTTGCCAGAACATTGCCGCGCGGCGATTTGGATCGAAGCCAACGTGAAAGGGGAAGTTGACGCCCTGCGTGCGGCCAGTAAAACATTTGCCGACAAACTGGCAACTTTTGAAGCGAAATTCCCGGACGCGCATCTTGGTGCGGTGGTTGCCTTTGGTAACAACACCTGGCGCGCTCTGAGCGGCGGCGTTGGGGCCGAAGAGCTGAAAGATTTTCCGGGCTATGGTAAAGGCCTTGCGCCGACGACCCAGTTCGATGTGTTGATCCACATTCTTTCTCTGCGTCACGACGTAAACTTCTCTGTCGCCCAGGCGGCGATGGAAGCGTTTGGTGATTGCATTGAAGTGAAAGAAGAGATCCACGGCTTCCGTTGGGTTGAAGAGCGTGACCTGAGCGGCTTCGTTGACGGTACTGAAAACCCGGCGGGTGAAGAGACGCGCCGCGAAGTGGCGGTTATCAAAGACGGCGTGGATGCAGGCGGCAGCTATGTGTTTGTGCAGCGTTGGGAGCACAACCTCAAGCAGCTCAACCGGATGAGCGTTCACGATCAGGAGATGATGATCGGGCGCACCAAAGAGGCCAACGAAGAGATTGACGGCGACGAACGTCCGGAAACCTCTCACCTGACCCGCGTTGATCTGAAAGAAGATGGCAAAGGGCTGAAGATTGTTCGACAGAGCCTTCCGTACGGCACCGCCAGCGGTACGCACGGTCTGTACTTCTGTGCCTACTGCGCGCGTCTGCATAACATTGAGCAGCAACTGCTGAGCATGTTTGGCGATACCGATGGCAAACGTGATGCGATGTTGCGTTTTACCAAACCGGTCACTGGCGGCTATTACTTCGCGCCGTCGCTGGACAAGTTGATGGCGTTGTAAGCGTTTCTGATTCGATGATTAAAGGCCAGCCAGTATCACAACTGACTGGCCTTTTTATTACTGCTTTAACGCCGCATACACTTGATCAACTACTTTCTGTCAGAACAGGGAATTTTGCGGCGCTGACGCTACAACTAACAGCCAGCAGAGAAAGATAGAGCATTGTCCGTTTCATGATATCAGTCCAGATTGACGTTACGGCAGCCAAAGAGCGTGGTGAAAATAAACCCGCAAACCCATGCCACCAGAATCCCGCCAGCATAAACCGCCATTGCCGGAAGGATGCCTTGTGCGGAAGTCATCAGCGGCAGCGCCACCAGACCAGACGGCCCAAAGGCGCTGTTTAAGCCCATCGGCAGACCCCACCAGGCTATCAATCCGATAAACAAACCGCCCGCCGCGCCGCCTAAACAGGCGGTAATAAACGGTTTCATGCGGGGCAGGGTGACGCCATAAATCAACGGTTCGCCAACGCCCAGCAGGCCGGGAATAATCGCCCCGCGTACCTGACTGCGTAATGCACTGTGCGGTTGCGCCCGCCAGTAGAGTGCCAGCGCCGCGCCCACCTGGCCCGCGCCTGCCATCGAAAGGATGGGAAATAAGCTGTTGAATCCCTGACTGTCCATTAACGCGAGGTAAACAGGAATAAAGCCCTGATGCACGCCAAACACCACGGCGATCAGGAACAGCCCGGCTAAAACCGCACAACCGAGCGGATTACTGTTCAGGTGCATAAACAGCCACGACATGCCTTCAAACAGCCAGCCGCCCAGCGGCATAATGATCAGGTAAGCCAGCGTAGCGGTGATCAGCAGGGTGATTAACGAGGTCAACAGCATGTCGAGATCGTCCGGCATAAAGCGGCGCACCATGCCTTCGATGCGGGCGCAGGCCCACGCGGCAATCAACACGCCGATAATATTGCCGCGCGGATCGATGGGCAGACCAAAGAAATCGTGAAATCCGGCGTAGTAACCAGTGGTGGCAGCAGGGTTATAACCGAGCAAAAAGAGCGCGGCGATAATTGCGCCATTGACGCCCGTGCCGCCGAACGCCTGGGCCGCGTTATAGCCCACCAGAATTACCAGGAAGGTGAACAAGCCTTTGCTGAACACCTTCATAAAATTCAGCGCGTCGGGCAGCGTTCCCTGAGCATCTGCCGGAACGTGCATCACCGTGGCGATTAACGTCGCTATCCCCAGCAACAGACCCGCAGCAATAAAACCGGGGATCAGCGGCGTGAAGATGGTGGCGAATTTGGCGAGAAATTGTTGCACGCCGGAGGTTTGTTTGGCTTTTAACTGACGTTTGTTCTGGGCGGCGATTTCTGCGGCATCCTGTACCGGTGCTTCTCCCAGCAGCTCGCTCATCGCTTTTGCGGCGCGATGCGCTTTACCTGGCCCAAAAACGACCTGCACCTGGTCGCTGGTCAAAATGACGCCCTTCACGCCTTCCAGCGTTTTGATATTGGGATCAACCAGTGAACTGTCATGTACACCCAGACGCAGGCGCGTCATACAGTTACCACAACTGGCGATATTTCCCGGTCCACCGACACGGGTAAGAATGGTGTTCAGAAGTTCACTGCTGATCTCTTTGGCCATGGGTTATTCCTTGTCTAAAACCTGACGAATAAAGCCGCCGTGTTGATCAAGGCGTTTTTTAGCTTCTGCGGCATCGAGATTTTTCAGCACCATCACAATGGCCGTTTTACAGTTGCGCTCGCAGGCAACCAATGCCGCTTCCGCTTGCTCTGCGCTACATCCGGTAGCGTTTTTGACGATATTGACCTGGCGTACATGCAGTTTTTCATTGGTGGCGACCACATCGACCATCAGGTTGCCGAACACTTTGCCGGATTTAATCATCAGCCCGGTGGAAAGCATATTGAGCACCAGTTTCTGCGCCGTGCCTGCTTTCATTCGCGAAGAACCAGTGACCACTTCGGCCCCAACAACTGGCGTAATGGCAAACTCTGCGGTGGTTGAAACGGCGCTCCCCGGATTACAGGAAATTCCCACTGTGCGGCAGCCGAGCTGGCGTGCGTATTCCAGTCCGGCAATCACATACGGCGTGCGTCCGCTGGCCGCAATACCAACCACCACATCCTGCGCGGTTAAGCCGATATTTTTCAGATCATTAACACCGCCTTCCCGGCTATCTTCCGCGCCTTCCACCGCGTGCTGAATGGCATATTCGCCGCCAGCAATCAAACCAACTACCAGGCCCGGTTTAACGCCGTAGGTGGGCGGACATTCGCTGGCATCCAGAATCCCCAGACGACCGGATGTTCCCGCACCGAGATAAATCAGACGACCGCCGCCGCTGACCTGGGCGTGGATAACATCGATCGCCGCGGCGATATCCGGCAGTACGCGCTCAACGGCGAGTGGTACGGTTTTATCTTCATCGTTGATAATCCGGCACATTTCCAGCGTTGATACGCGGTCAATTTCAGCCGAGGCGGCGTTCGAGCCTTCGGTAATCATCTTTTCAAGTTGCATCGGTGGTGACCTTACTATTTACGATCAAATAATTGCAGATGTATGGAATCATATATCCCGAATTGACAGACTTAAAGGAATCATTGAGTCTACACTCGCAGAGTGTGAAGAGCGTCATAAGAACTTAAGCGGAATTTTTGCTGCCAGCCCAGGAGAGTGGAAGATGTTGTACCTGACGAAAATACGCAATGCGGAAAGTGAATTTACCGAGAACGAGCAAAAAATTGCTGACTTTCTGCGGGCCAACGTGAGTGAGCTGAAATCCGTCTCTTCGCGCAAGATGGCGAAACAGCTCGGCATCAGCCAGTCGAGTATTGTGAAGTTTGCCCAGAAGCTCGGTGCGCAAGGATTTACTGAATTGCGTATGGCGTTAATTGGCGAATACAGTGCTAGCCGGGAGAAAACGAATGCCACGGCGCTGCACCTGCACAGTTCGATTACCAGTGATGATTCGCTGGAAGTGATTGCCCGCAAATTGAATCGCGAAAAAGAGCTGGCGCTGGAGCAAACCTGTGCGTTGTTCGACTACGCGCGGTTGCAAAAAATCATTGAGGTCATCAGTAAAGCACCGTTTATCCAGATAACGGGCCTGGGTGGGTCGGCGCTGGTGGGGCGCGATCTTTCATTCAAACTGATGAAAATTGGTTATCGTGTGGCCTGTGAAGCTGACACGCATGTACAAGCCACCGTTTCCCAGGCGCTGAAAAAAGGCGATGTACAAATCGCTATCTCTTACAGCGGCAGTAAAAAAGAGATTGTCTTGTGCGCCGAGGCAGCACGAAAGCAGGGGGCAACGGTGATTGCCATTACCTCGTTAACCGATTCCCCGCTGCGGCGGCTGGCGCATTACACCCTCGATACCGTTTCTGGCGAAACCGAATGGCGCAGCTCGTCGATGTCCACCCGCACGGCGCAAAATTCTGTTACCGATTTACTGTTTGTTGGCCTTGTGCAACTCAATGATGTGGAGTCATTGAAAATGATTGAGCGCAGCAGTGAGCTAACGCAACGCCTGAAATGATGCATAAAGCAGCGACTGGATTGAGATTTTCCTGAATTAGTGAGCTGATCCGCAGCAATATTTTGTTTATCCTGTATTTTCAGAGGGAATGGAGTGTAACGCTCTGTATTAACAAGGAGAGCATTAAAATGGGTAAACTCACGGGCAAGACAGCACTGATTACGGGCGCATTGCAGGGAATTGGCGAAGGAATTGCCAGAACTTTTGCGCGTCATGGCGCAAACCTAATCTTGCTGGATATCTCCCCTGAGATCGAAAAGCTGGCGGACGAACTGTGTGGTCGTGGTCATCGCTGTACGGCGGTTGTCGCCGATGTGCGTGACCCGGCGTCGGTCGCCGCAGCTATCAAGCGCGCGAAGGAAAAAGAAGGGCGCATTGATATCCTGGTGAATAACGCAGGCGTTTGTCGTCTGGGCAGTTTCCTCGATATGAGCGATGAAGATCGCGATTTCCATATTGATATCAATATTAAAGGTGTATGGAACGTCACGAAGGCGGTGCTGCCGGAGATGATTGCCCGCAAAGATGGTCGCATTGTGATGATGTCTTCAGTCACTGGCGATATGGTGGCCGATCCGGGTGAAACGGCGTACGCTTTAACGAAAGCGGCGATTGTTGGCCTGACTAAATCGCTAGCGGTGGAGTACGCGCAGTCGGGGATTCGCGTTAACGCCATCTGCCCGGGATACGTCCGCACGCCAATGGCGGAAAGCATTGCCCGCCAGTCGAACCCGGAAGATCCAGAATCGGTGCTGACTGAAATGGCGAAAGCAATCCCGCTGCGTCGCCTCGCCGATCCGCTGGAAGTTGGCGAACTGGCGGCCTTCCTCGCATCGGATGAATCAAGTTATTTAACCGGTACACAGAATGTGATTGATGGCGGCAGCACACTGCCGGAGACGGTTAGCGTCGGCATCTGATTCACCTCTGTTTCCTCCCTGCATTTGTGGGGAGGATTTCGTCTTGAACCCGGTTCTTATTCCCTTTTCAACTTCCAAATCACCAAACGGTATATAAAACCGTTACTCCTTTCACGTCCGTTATAAATATGATGGCTATTAGAAAGTCATTAAATTTATAAGGGTGCGCAATGGCCGTTAACTTACTGAAAAAGAACTCACTCGCGCTGGTCGCTTCTCTGCTGCTGGCGGGCCATGTACAGGCAACGGAACTGCTGAACAGTTCTTATGACGTCTCCCGCGAGCTGTTTGCCGCCCTGAACCCGCCGTTTGAGCAACAATGGGCCAAAGATAACGGCGGCGACAAACTGACGATAAAACAATCTCATGCCGGGTCATCAAAACAGGCGTTGGCGATTTTGCAGGGCTTAAAAGCCGACGTTGTCACTTATAACCAGGTGACTGACGTACAAATCCTGCACGACAAAGGCAAGCTGATCCCGGCCGACTGGCAAACGCGCCTGCCGAATAACAGCTCGCCGTTCTACTCCACCATGGGTTTCCTGGTGCGTAAGGGCAACCCGAAAAATATCCACGACTGGAACGATCTGGTGCGCTCCGACGTGAAGCTGATTTTCCCGAACCCGAAAACGTCGGGTAACGCACGTTACACCTATCTGGCGGCATGGGGCGCAGCGGATAAAGCTGACGGTGGCGACAAAGCCAAAACCGAACAGTTTATGACCCAGTTCCTGAAAAACGTTGAAGTGTTCGATACCGGTGGCCGTGGCGCGACCACCACCTTTGCCGAGCGCGGGCTGGGCGATGTGCTGATTAGCTTCGAATCGGAAGTGAACAACATTCGTAAACAGTATGAAGCGCAGGGCTTCGAAGTAGTTATTCCGAAAACTAACATTCTTGCGGAATTCCCGGTGGCGTGGGTCGATAAAAATGTGCAGGCCAACGGTACGGAAAAAGCAGCAAAAGCTTACCTGAACTGGCTCTACAGCCCGCAGGCGCAAACCATCATCACCGACTATTACTACCGCGTAAATAACCCGGAAGTCATGGACAAACTGAAAGACAAATTCCCGCAGACCGAACTGTTCCGCGTGGAAGACAAATTTGGCTCCTGGCCGGAAGTGATGAAAACCCACTTCACCAGCGGCGGCGAGTTAGACAAGCTGTTAGCGGCGGGGCGTAATTAATGTTTGCAGTTTCATCAAGACGCGTGCTGCCGGGCTTTACCTTAAGCCTCGGCACCAGTCTGCTGTTTGTGTGCCTGATTTTGCTGCTGCCGCTCTCCGCGCTGGTGATGCAGCTCTCTGAGATGAGCTGGGCGCAGTACTGGGAGGTGATCACCAACCCGCAGGTGGTCGCGGCCTACAAAGTGACGCTGCTGTCGGCGTTTGTGGCATCAATTTTTAACGGCGTTTTCGGCCTGCTGATGGCGTGGATCTTAACCCGTTATCGCTTTCCGGGCCGCACGCTGCTTGATGCGCTGATGGATTTACCCTTTGCGCTGCCAACGGCAGTCGCCGGTTTAACGCTGGCCTCGCTCTTTTCCGTGAACGGTTTTTACGGTGAATGGCTGGCGAAGTTTGATATCAAAGTTACCTATACCTGGCTGGGGATTGCGGTGGCGATGGCTTTTACCAGTATTCCGTTTGTGGTGCGTACCGTGCAGCCGGTGCTGGAAGAGTTAGGCCCGGAATATGAAGAAGCTGCAGAAACGCTTGGTGCAACGCGCTGGCAGAGTTTCTGCAAAGTGGTGCTGCCGGAACTTTCTCCGGCGCTGGTGGCGGGCGTGGCGCTGTCGTTTACTCGTAGTCTTGGTGAGTTTGGCGCGGTGATTTTTATCGCCGGGAACATCGCCTGGAAGACGGAAGTGACGTCGCTGATGATTTTTGTGCGCTTGCAGGAGTTTGATTACCCGGCGGCGAGCGCGATTGCTTCGGTGATCCTCGCGGCATCCCTGCTGCTGTTGTTCTCAATTAACACTCTGCAAAGTCGCTTTGGTCGGCGTGTGGTAGGTCATTAATGGCGGAAGTTACCCAATTGAAGCGTTATGGCGCGCGCCCGATTAACTGGGGCAAGTGGTTTCTGATTGGTATCGGGATGCTGGTTTCGGCGTTCATCCTGCTGGTGCCGATGATTTATATCTTCGTACAGGCGTTCAGCAAAGGGCTGATGCCGGTTTTACAGAATCTGGCCGATCCGGACATGCTGCACGCCATCTGGCTGACGGTGATGATCGCGCTGATTGCCGTACCGGTAAACCTGGTGTTCGGCATTCTGCTGGCCTGGCTGGTGACGCGCTTTAACTTCCCTGGACGCCAGTTACTGCTGACGCTGCTGGACATTCCGTTTGCCGTGTCGCCTGTGGTAGCCGGTCTGGTGTATCTGCTGTTTTACGGCTCTAACGGCCCGCTCGGTGGCTGGCTGGATGAACATAATCTGCAAATTATGTTCTCCTGGCCGGGAATGGTGCTGGTCACCATCTTTGTGACGTGTCCGTTTGTGGTGCGCGAGCTGGTGCCGGTGATGTTAAGCCAGGGCAGCCAGGAAGACGAAGCGGCGATTTTGCTTGGCGCGTCTGGCTGGCAGATGTTTCGCCGCGTCACATTGCCGAACATTCGCTGGGCGCTGCTTTATGGCGTGGTGCTGACCAACGCCCGCGCGATTGGCGAGTTTGGTGCGGTGTCGGTGGTTTCCGGCTCGATTCGCGGCGAAACACTTTCGCTGCCGTTACAGATTGAATTGCTGGAGCAAGACTACAACACCGTCGGCTCCTTTACCGCTGCCGCGTTGTTGACGCTGATGGCGATTATCACCCTGTTTTTAAAGAGTATGTTGCAGTGGCGTCTGGAGAATCAGGAAAAACGCGCGCAGCAGGAGGAGCATCATGAGCATTGAGATTGCCAATATTAAGAAGTCTTTTGGTCGCACCCAGGTGCTGAACGATATCTCACTGGATATTCCTTCTGGTCAGATGGTCGCATTGCTGGGGCCGTCTGGTTCCGGGAAAACCACGCTGCTGCGCATTATTGCTGGGCTGGAGCATCAAACCAGCGGGCATATTCGCTTCCACGGCACCGACGTCAGCCGTCTGCACGCGCGCGATCGCAAAGTCGGTTTCGTGTTCCAGCATTACGCGCTGTTCCGTCATATGACGGTATTCGACAATATCGCTTTTGGCCTGACGGTGCTGCCGCGTCGCGAGCGCCCGAATGCCGCAGCCATCAAAGCGAAAGTGACAAAATTGCTGGAGATGGTGCAGCTTGCGCATCTGGCGGATCGTTATCCGGCACAGCTTTCCGGCGGGCAGAAACAGCGCGTGGCGCTGGCGCGTGCGCTGGCTGTGGAACCGCAAATTCTGCTGCTTGATGAACCGTTTGGCGCGCTGGATGCGCAGGTGCGTAAAGAGCTGCGTCGCTGGTTGCGTCAACTGCATGAAGAACTGAAATTTACCAGCGTATTCGTTACCCATGACCAGGAAGAAGCGACCGAAGTAGCCGATCGTGTAGTGGTGATGAGCCAGGGCAATATCGAGCAGGCTGATGCGCCGGATCAGGTATGGCGCGAACCAGCGACCCGCTTTGTGCTCGAATTTATGGGCGAAGTGAACCGCCTGCAGGGAACCATTCGCGGCGGGCAGTTCCATGTTGGCGCGCATCGCTGGCCGCTGGGCTACACACCTGCGTATCAGGGGCCGGTGGATCTCTTCCTGCGCCCTTGGGAAGTGGATATCAGCCGCCGTACCAGCCTCGATTCGCCGCTGCCGGTACAGGTACTGGAAGCCAGCCCGAAAGGCCACTACACCCAATTAGTCGTGCAGCCGCTGGGGTGGTACAACGAAGCGCTGACGGTCGTGATGCACGGCGACGACGCCCCGCAACGTGGCGAGCGTTTATTCGTTGGTCTGCAACATGCGCGGCTGTATAACGGCGACGAGCGTATTGAAACCCGCGATGAGGAACTTGCTCTCGCACAAAGCGCCTGATAGGTTGAGTGAATGTTAAACGCCCGGAGGCGCTTCCCGCGATCCGGGCTTTTTAATGGCAAGGTTTGTAACCTGTAAGCCTGATAAGACGCGTAAGCGTCGCATCAGGCAACACCACGTATGGATAGAGATCGTGAGTACATTAGAACAAACAATTGGCAATACGCCTCTGGTGAAGTTGCAGCGAATGGGGCCGAATAACGGCAGTGAAATCTGGTTGAAACTGGAAGGCAATAACCCGGCAGGTTCGGTAAAAGATCGTGCGGCACTTTCGATGATCGTCGAGGCGGAAAAGCGCGGGGAAATTAAACCGGGGGACGTGCTGATCGAAGCCACCAGTGGTAACACCGGCATTGCGCTGGCAATGATTGCCGCGCTTAAAGGCTATCGCATGAAATTGCTGATGCCCGACAACATGAGCCAGGAACGCCGTGCGGCGATGCGTGCTTATGGTGCGGAACTGATTCTTGTCACCAAAGAGCAGGGCATGGAAGGTGCGCGCGATCTGGCGCTGGAGATGGCGAATCGTGGTGAAGGAAAGCTGCTCGATCAGTTCAATAATCCTGATAATCCCTACGCCCATTACACCACCACCGGGCCGGAAATCTGGCAGCAAACTGGCGGGCGCATTACCCATTTTGTCTCCAGCATGGGAACAACCGGCACTATCACCGGCGTTTCACGCTTTATGCGCGAACAATCCAAACCGGTGACCATTGTTGGCCTGCAGCCGGAAGAGGGCAGTAGCATTCCCGGCATTCGCCGCTGGCCTGCGGAATATCTGCCGGGGATTTTCAACGCTTCTCTGGTGGATGAGGTGCTGGATATTCATCAGCGAGAAGCGGAAAACACCATGCGCGAACTGGCAGTGCGGGAAGGAATATTCTGTGGCGTCAGCTCCGGCGGCGCGGTTGCCGGAGCACTGCGCGTGGCAAAAGCTAACCCCGGCGCGGTGGTGGTCGCGATCATCTGCGATCGCGGCGATCGCTACCTTTCTACCGGGGTGTTTGGGGAAGAGCATTTTAGCCAGGGGGCGGGGATTTAAGGATTAATAGCACTTGAGATTGATGACAAATGCAAAACTGCCTGATGCGCTACGCTTATCAGGCCTACGATATTTCTGCAATATATTGAATTAGCATGATTTTGTAGGCCGGATAAGGCGTTTGCGCCGCATCCGGCATAAACAGAGCGCACTTTGTCAACAGTTGTTGCTGCCGGCAAATACAGTATTTAATTTTCGTGTGGAAAAGCGGTTAGATCGTCAATCATTTTTTGAAGTATTGGTGAGTCCTGACCGTCACCCCATTGAAGAATTTTTGCGGTAAGCTGATGACGCGCTAGTGCATTGAGTCCCATCTTTTTAAGTTTATGGGAGATTTTACCCATGACTTTAATCTGACCGAATGCAGTCGCGTAGGTAATCATATTGCTCTGGATAGTGCTCATTTCATCGACTAGTAATTGCGCACGAACATCCTCTTCAAGAATACTGTCCATAGCGATGTATTTCATACCCCACACAGTTTCAATTAACATTTGAGGGAAATCAGCACAGTCCAGATCCGGCTCTTTACGGAGGCTATTTTCAAGAACGTTTAGAGCATCAGCACCTTCATCGCTGCCAAAAGGAGATTCTTCATCCCAGCAACACATATAAAGTGGATCAGTAAAATGGCACTGGAAGTTTGGGTGTGACGTTTTAACATGTAACCCAATTTCTTCATCATCAAAATAGTAGCGATCCATGAAGTTAACGTTTGGATCTTCTTGATAGCCTTTCTTCATTTTTGCGGCAATCAATTTACTGGCTGCTTTCAGACACTGTTCTTCATTATCGAACTCTTTTGTCTGGAATTTACCAATACTACCTACCTTGCCATAGTTGACCGCTAAACTATCCTCTTTGTAATCTATCCACCAAAATTTATTCGATTTTTCATCGTTATAAATAAAGCATTTTTTCATGTTACCTCCTGTAACTACCTTGCCAGAGCGGATTAATTCCCTTCCGCAGGCACCGTTTTATCCGTCTGCGCAATTAGCGCATGTAAAAAAGGTTGTGCGTTCTCATCGCTTTTACCGGGCATCTTCACGATATACGGCTTCCCGGTAATCGATGACGACGAGGCCACCTTATCAATAAACTGCTCGGCGGTGTCAATGCGGTTGCGCGTGTTGCCGAGCTTCAGACGCAGGTGGGAAACCGCTTCATCACAGGTGTGTTCATCGCCGTTACGCACAAATATCAAATCCTTTTTCTGTGCTAATCCCTCCAGCATGGCGTTGATACGGGCTTCTTCATGGGCAGTTAACTTCGCGTAAACGGGGAGTGTCATTAGCAGCGTAATGACCAGACAAATGATTTTCTTCATTGAATTACCTTATCCTTGTTTTGTGATAGCCGATTTGACTGCCAGAATCAGGTAAAGTTTCGGTTGGAATACGATGAGGATCATCGGCAAGGAGAAAAAATTAAATGAGTAGTTTGTTGTTGTTTAACGATAAGAGCAGGGCATTGCAGGCGGATATCGTCGCCGTGCAGTCGCAGGTAGTGTACGGCAGCGTAGGCAACAGCATTGCCGTGCCTGCTATCAAACAGAACGGCTTGAATGTCTTTGCCGTGCCGACTGTATTGCTGAGCAATACACCGCATTATGACACTTTCTACGGTGGTGCGATTCCGGACGAATGGTTTAGCGGCTATTTGCGTGCGCTTCAGGAGCGTGATGCGTTGCGCCAACTTCGTGCTGTAACCACGGGCTATATGGGAACGGCATCGCAAATCAAAATCCTTGCCGAGTGGCTGACTGCGCTACGCAAAGATCATCCTGACCTATTGATCATGGTCGATCCAGTGATTGGCGATATTGATAGCGGAATTTATGTCAAACCTGACCTTCCCGAGGCGTATCGACAATATTTACTGCCGCTGGCGCAGGGAATTACCCCCAATATTTTTGAGCTGGAAATCCTGACCGGTAAAAATTGCCGCGATCTCGACAGTGCCATTGCTGCCGCAAAAAGTCTGCTTTCAGACACATTAAAATGGGTGGTGATTACCAGCGCCTCCGGTAATGAAGAAAATCAGGAGATGCAGGTGGTGGTGGTCACTGCCGACAGCGTGAATGTCATTTCCCATTCACGGGTAAAAACCGACCTGAAAGGGACTGGCGACCTGTTTTGTGCTCAGCTTATCAGTGGTTTGCTGAAAGGGAAGGCGTTAAACGATGCGGTGCACCGTGCGGGGTTGCGCGTACTGGAAGTGATGCGCTACACCCAGCAGCATGAGAGCGATGAATTGATTTTGCCGCCGCTGGCGGAAGCATAAAAAATGGCGCCGATGGGCGCCATTTTTCACTGCGGCAAGAATTACTTCTTGATGCGGATAACCGGGGTTTCACCCACGGTTACGCTACCGGACAGTTTGATCAGTTCTTTGATTTCGTCCATGTTGGAGATAACAACCGGAGTCAGGGTAGACTTGGCTTTCTCTTCCAGCAGCGGCAGATCGAATTCAATGACAGTATCGCCAACTTTCACGCGCTGACCTTCTTCAGCAATACGCTTGAAGCCTTCGCCTTTCAGTTCAACGGTGTCGATACCGAAGTGGACGAACAGTTCAACGCCGCTATCAGATTCGATAGAGAACGCGTGGTTGGTTTCAAAGATTTTACCAATGGTGCCGTCTACAGGCGCGACCATTTTGTTTCCAGTTGGTTTGATAGCAATGCCATCACCAACGATTTTTTCCGCAAAAACGACATCCGGCACGTCTTCGATATTGACGATCTCGCCAGAGAGCGGAGCAATGATCTCAATAGTTCCGGTATCCTTCTTGTCGTCGGAAACCAGAGATTTCAGTTTATCGAACAAACCCATGATCTTCTCCTAAGCAGTAAATTGGGCCGCATCTCGTGGATTAGCAGATTGTTTTTTCTTCAATGAACTTGTTAACCAGCGTCATTAACTCGTCCGTTGTCGGTTGAGCAAGAGCCTGCTCTGCTAACACCTTCGCATCTTCGAAGTTCGTGTTACGGATAATCTTCTTAATGCGCGGGATAGAAATGGCGCTCATAGAGAATTCGTCCAGACCCATCCCCAGCAACAGAAGTGTAGCACGTTCATCGCCAGCAAGCTCACCACACATGCCAGTCCATTTGCCTTCAGCATGAGAAGCATCAATAACTTGCTTGATCAAGTTCAGCACGGACGGTGACATTGGCTGGTAAAGGTGTGAAATCATATCATTACCACGGTCAACTGCCAGAGTGTACTGCGTTAAATCATTGGTGCCGATACTAAAGAAATCAACTTCTTTGGCTAAATGACGTGCAATTGTTGCGGCAGCCGGTGTTTCCACCATTACGCCGATTTCAATTGACTCGTCAAACGCTTTACCTTCGTCGCGCAGTTCCTGTTTGTAGATTTCGATCTCTTTGCGCAGTGCACGCACTTCTTCAACAGAGATGATCATCGGGAACATAATGCGCAATTTACCGAAAGCCGAGGCACGCAGGATAGCGCGGAGCTGATCGCGCAGGATCTCTTTACGATCCATCGCGATACGGATAGCGCGCCAGCCGAGGAACGGGTTTTCTTCTTTCGGGAAGTTCATGTATGGCAGCTCTTTGTCGCCGCCGATGTCCATGGTACGAACGATAACCGCCTGCGAGCCACACGCTTCAGCCACTGCTTTGTAAGCAGCAAACTGTTCTTCTTCAGTGGGCAGCGCGTCGCGGTCCATGAACAGGAACTCAGTACGATACAGACCAACGCCTTCAGCGCCGTTACGCTCTGCACCTTCAACGTCACGAACCGTACCAATGTTAGCGCACACTTCTACCTGGTGACCGTCCAGCGTAATAGCTGGCAGATCTTTCAGTTTAGCAAGCTCTGCTTTTTCAGAAGCCACTTGCTCCTGAACAGCGCGCATTTTATCAATAACTTCGTTGGTTGGATTGACGTAAACCTGATTATTTACGGCATCCAGAATCAGATAGTCGTCATTTTTCACCTGAGAGGTGACGCTACCGGTACCCACGATAGCAGGCAGTTCCAGAGAACGCGCCATGATAGAGGTGTGGGAAGTACGGCCACCCGCGTCGGTGATGAAACCCAGCACCTTCTTCAGGTTCAGCTGTGCGGTTTCGGACGGCGTCAGGTCAGCGGCAACCAGAATGACTTCATCCTGAATGGCGCTCAGGTCGATAATCTTCAGGCCCAGGATGTTGCGCAGCAGGCGCTTACCGATATCACGTACGTCAGCCGCACGTTCTTTCAGGTATTCATCATCCAGCTCTTCCAGGGCAGAAGCCTGACCTTCGATAACTTCATGAGCAGCTGCGTCAGCTGTCATGTGCTTATCTTTAATCAGGGCTATGATTTCCTGCTCCAGCTCCTCATCTTCGAGCAGCATAATATGCCCTTCAAAGATGGCTTCTTTTTCTTCACCGAACGTTTCACCAGCTTTCGTTTTGATCGTTTCCAGCTGGGCTGATGCCTTGGCACGACCGCTCAGAAAACGTTCAACTTCCTGATCAACCTGGTCGGCAGAAATTTTTTTCCGGTCAATGACAATTTCGTCTTCTTTCAGAAGCAGAGCTTTACCGAAAGCGATACCCGGGGATGCTAAAATGCCTGAAATCATAACCCTACCTTACTTGTGACTGATTTTTAAAAGAACCCGGGAAATTACTCGAGTTCCGCCATCAGTTTAACCAGATGTTCAACCGCTTTCTGCTCGTCTTCGCCTTCTGCGGAGATAGTCACAACGGTACCTTGAGTCAGGCCCAGAGTCTGCAGTTTAAACAGGCTTTTCGCGCTGGCGCTTTTGCCGTTGGAAGTCACAGTAATTTCAGAAGTGAAGCCCTTAGCTTCTTTTACAAACTGGGCAGCAGGGCGGGTGTGCAGACCGTTCGGAGCGGTAATGGTAACTTCTTGCTGGAACATTGTATTTCCCCAACTTATAGGTTTAGTGTTGTGGAACTAAAGTCTAGCCTGGCGGTTCGACTTTAGCCTGTATTGTTAGCGCCAGTTTTTAACAGACGCGACGCACGAAGAGCGCAATACAGTCCATTGCTGGCGGGTGTTGACCGCTGACGTTTCGTACGTCATTAAACATTATGCCGCTAAAGGAAGAATTGAACCAAATCATAAAATCGATTCAGCTTTGGCTTTTCCTGTAACGATTAATTTCGCGCATCAAAATAATTAGTCTGGTTAAATACCAGTTCCGACAGGCTGAATCAATGCCAGGAGGGGCGAAAGTTTGAAGCAGGCCACAAAAAAGCACCTGAAAAGGTGCTTTTTTACGCATTTTTAACAAGCTGGCATTACTGTTGCAATTCTTTCTCAGTGAAGAGATCGGCAAACAATGCGGTGCTTAAATAACGCTCACCCGATGACGGTAGAATAACCACAATATTCTTGTTGGTAAAGCTTTCATCTTCTTGTAGTTTCAACGCCGCAGCAACAGCTGCTCCAGAAGAGATACCTGCAAGAATACCTTCTTCTTCCATCAGACGACGCGCGGTAGAAATGGCTTCTTCATTGGTGATGCCAATGACTTTATCGACCAGCTTGAGATCGAGGTTCGCCGGGATAAAACCAGCGCCAATACCCTGAATTTTATGCGGGCCAGGTTTAATCTCTTCACCTGCCAGCGCCTGGGCGATAACTGGAGAATCGGTTGGCTCAACGGCGACAGAGATAAGATCGGTCTTGCCTTTGGTGCCTTTAATGTAGCGGCTGACGCCGGTCAGCGTACCGCCAGTCCCAACGCCAGCAATAAATACATCAACCTGACCGTCGGTATCTTCCCAGATCTCCGGACCGGTGGTTTTTTCGTGAATTTCAGGGTTTGCCGGATTGCTGAATTGTTGCAGCAGCAGGTATTTCTCTGGATTGCTGGCGACAATTTCTTCTGCTTTTTGGATTGCGCCTTTCATGCCTTTAGCACCTTCGGTCAGCACCAGGTTTGCACCTAACGCTTTCAGCAGCTTGCGGCGTTCAATACTCATGGTTTCTGGCATGGTCAGGGTGAGTTTGTAACCGCGAGCGGCAGCGACATAGGCCAGTGCAATCCCGGTATTACCGCTGGTTGGTTCAACCAGTTCAACGCCTGGTTTCAGCACGCCGCGCTTTTCGGCATCCCAAATCATGTTGGCACCGATACGGCACTTAACGCTGAAGCTGGGGTTACGAGATTCCACCTTCGCCAGAATGCGTCCGTTACCGATGCGATTCAGGCGAACCAGCGGCGTGTGACCGATAGTCAGCGAGTTATCTTCAAAAATCTTACTCATGGCCTGTCCTTAACTGTATGAAATTGGGATACAACAGCTAGCATACCCGCTCAGAGAATATGCGGAAGTAAGGATTTAGCATATCTATATGCAGAAGGGAAATAATGACATGCAAGATGGAATAAGGGGCGGCATAAGCCACCCCTGTTTCACACAAGCGGTTTACAAAATAACCGGTAGATTGTTACCGCCACATCGCGTGTTTATCGCGATAGCAATCGACCCACATCGCCGTCGCACCACAAACGGCAACGGGCATGATGAACAGATTAAGCAGCGGGATCATCGTAAACAGGCTGGTTAAAGCACCAAACTGCATATTGGTGATTTTGCGTGTGCGCAGGGCGGTGCGCATCTCTTTAAACGGCACTTTGTGGTTATCGAAGGGGTAATCGCAATACTGGATGGCTAACATCCAGGCGCTAAACAGGAACCACAGTACCGGCGCGACGGTTTGCCCAATACCAGGGATGAAGTAAAGAATTAGTAATACAATTGCGCGCGGCAGATACCAGGCAAATTTTTGCCATTCGCGTTTCATGATTCGCGGCACATCTTTCATGATACCGAAAATCCCGGTATCTGGCGGTGTAGCGCCAGTCAATCGTGCTTCCAGTTGTTCAGCCAATAAACCGTTAAACGGAGCGGCAATCCAGTTAGCAATCGTTGAGAAGAAATAGCCAAACACTAACAGCACGGAGATGACTGCCAGAGGCCACAACAGATAGCTCAGCCATTGTAACCAGTCCGGAACATAACTCATGAGAGTCGGGATCCAGACATCGAGTTGCGTAAAGAGCCACCAGAATGCGCCCCCCATCAACAAAATATTGACCAGCAGCGGTAAAATAACGAAACGCCGAATCCCAGGTTGCGAGACGAGCTTCCAGCCTTGCGCAAAATAGTAAAAACCGCTGCGTGGGGCAGATGTGAATGATGAAACCATAATCAGGATGAGCTCCTTTTGACCAATCCCAGGAAAATTCTGCGTATTTTACCGGGTAATTGCGCAATGGACAGTTAGGATATGTTCGAAAAAACAGCAAAAAGCACGATTTCATCTATCTTTGTGCTGTGAAAGTTAATAGTGCACTTGCACTTGAGGTAATCGGCAAATACTCTTAGTGAGTAAATGTTTGCCGTGGTGGCAAGGTGTTAGAACAACAGAGAATATAATGATGCAGGATTTGCGTCTGATATTAATCATTGTTGGCGCGATCGCCATAATCGCTTTACTGGTACATGGTTTCTGGACCAGCCGTAAAGAACGATCTTCTATGTTCCGCGATCGGCCACTAAAACGAATGAAGTCAAAACGTGACGACGATTCTTATGACGAGGATGTCGAAGATGATGAGGGCGTTGGTGAGGTTCGTGTTCACCGCGTGAATCATGCCCCGGCTAACGCCCAGGAGCATGAGGCTGCTCGTCCGTCGCCGCAACACCAGTACCAACCGCCTTATGCGTCTGCGCAGCCGCGTCAACCGGTCCAGCCGCCGCCTGAAGCGCAGGTACCGCCGCAACATGCTCCGCGTCCAGCGCAGCCGGTGCAGCAACCCGTGCAGCAGCCTGCCTATCAGCCGCAGCCTGAACAGCCGTTGCAGCAGCCAGTTTCGCCAAAGGTCGCATCAGCGCCGCAGCCAGTGCATTCAGCACCGCAACCGGCACAACAGGCTTTCCAGCCTGCAGAGCCTGTAGCGGCACCACAGCCTGAGCCTGTAGCGGAACCGGCTCCAGTTATGGATAAACCGAAGCGCAAAGAAGCGGTGATTATCATGAACGTCGCGGCGCATCACGGTAGCGAGCTAAACGGTGAACTGCTTCTTAACAGCATTCAACAAGCGGGCTTCATTTTTGGCGATATGAATATTTACCATCGTCATCTTAGCCCGGATGGCAGCGGCCCGGCGTTATTCAGCCTGGCGAATATGGTGAAACCGGGAACCTTTGATCCTGAAATGAAGGATTTCACTACTCCGGGTGTCACTATCTTTATGCAGGTACCGTCTTACGGTGACGAGCTGCAGAACTTCAAGCTGATGCTGCAATCTGCGCAGCATATTGCCGATGAAGTGGGCGGTGTAGTGCTTGACGATCAGCGCCGTATGATGACTCCGCAGAAATTGCGCGAGTACCAGGACATCATCCGCGAAGTCAAAGACGCCAACGCCTGATACACTTAAGGCAAATTAACTCCTCTTCGAACCCCCGCTTGTCGGGGGTTT
Source organism: Escherichia sp. WS1450 (assembly GCF_046487395.1). NCBI lineage: Bacteria > Pseudomonadati > Pseudomonadota > Gammaproteobacteria > Enterobacterales > Enterobacteriaceae > Escherichia > Escherichia sp. WS1450. The sequence continues at coordinate 60,839 of NZ_JBJQJO010000005.1, read as the reverse complement.
TTAGCATTGATGGTGCGATATGGAATCAATCGAACAACAACTGACAGAACTGCGAACGACGCTTCGCCATCATGAATATCTTTATCATGTGATGGATGCGCCGGAAATTCCCGACGTTGAATACGACAGGCTGATGCGCGAACTGCGTGAGCTGGAAACCAAACATCCAGAACTGATTACGCCTGATTCGCCTACCCAACGTGTAGGTGCTGCGCCGCTGGCGGCTTTCAGCCAGATCCGCCATGAAGTGCCAATGCTGTCGCTGGATAACGTTTTTGATGAAGAAAGCTTTCTTGCTTTCAACAAACGTGTGCAGGACCGTCTGAAAAGCAACGAGAAAGTCACCTGGTGCTGTGAGCTGAAGCTGGATGGCCTTGCCGTCAGTATTCTGTATGAAAATGGCGTTTTAGTCAGTGCCGCGACTCGTGGCGATGGCACCACCGGGGAAGATATCACGTCTAATGTGCGTACTATTCGCGCCATTCCGCTGAAGCTACACGGAGAGAATATCCCGGCGCGTCTGGAAGTACGTGGTGAAGTGTTCCTGCCACAGGCGGGGTTCGAAAAGATTAACGAAGATGCGCGACGTACGGGCGGGAAAGTGTTTGCTAACCCACGTAATGCGGCAGCTGGTTCACTGCGTCAGCTTGATCCGCGTATTACAGCGAAGCGACCGCTCACTTTTTTCTGCTATGGCGTCGGTGTTCTGGAAGGTGGCGAGCTGCCGGATACTCATCTTGGCCGTTTACTGCAATTTAAACAGTGGGGTTTGCCGGTCAGCGACCGGGTAACGCTTTGTGAATCGGCGGAAGAAGTGCTGGCGTTCTACCACAAAGTAGAAGAAGACCGCCCGACGCTGGGTTTTGATATCGACGGCGTGGTGATTAAGGTCAACTCACTGGCACAGCAGGAGCGGCTTGGCTTTGTCGCGCGTGCCCCGCGCTGGGCGGTAGCGTTTAAATTCCCGGCGCAGGAACAGATGACCTTTGTGCGTGACGTCGAGTTTCAGGTTGGGCGTACTGGCGCGATTACGCCTGTTGCGCGTCTGGAACCTGTCCATGTTGCTGGCGTGCTGGTGAGTAACGCAACCTTACACAATGCGGATGAAATCGAACGTCTTGGTTTACGCATTGGCGATAAAGTGGTGATTCGCCGCGCTGGCGACGTGATCCCGCAGGTGGTTAACGTCGTGCTTTCTGAACGCCCGGAAGATACCCGTGAGGTTGTATTCCCGACGCATTGTCCGGTATGTGGTTCTGACGTTGAGCGTGTGGAAGGTGAAGCGGTTGCCCGCTGTACCGGTGGCCTGATTTGCGGTGCGCAGCGTAAAGAGTCGCTGAAACACTTTGTTTCCCGCCGTGCGATGGACGTTGACGGTATGGGCGACAAAATCATCGATCAGCTGGTTGAAAAAGAATATGTCCATACTCCGGCGGATCTGTTCAAACTCACCGCAGGCAAACTGACCGGACTGGAGCGCATGGGGCCGAAATCGGCACAAAACGTGGTTAACGCGCTGGAAAAAGCGAAAGAAACCACCTTTGCCCGCTTCCTCTATGCACTTGGCATCCGTGAAGTCGGCGAGGCCACCGCAGCAGGTCTGGCGGCATATTTCGGCACGCTGGAAGCGCTGGAAGCCGCTTCGATTGAAGAGCTGCAAAAGGTGCCTGATGTTGGCATTGTCGTTGCATCCCACGTTCACAACTTCTTTGCCGAAGAAAGCAACCGCAATGTCATCAGCGAGCTGTTGGCGGAAGGTGTTCACTGGCCTGCGCCGATCGTTATCAACGCGGAAGAGATTGACAGCCCGTTTGCTGGTAAAACCGTGGTGCTTACGGGCAGCTTAAGCCAGATGTCGCGTGATGACGCTAAAGCTCGACTGGTCGAACTGGGCGCGAAAGTCGCGGGCAGCGTGTCGAAGAAAACCGATCTGGTGATAGCGGGTGAAGCTGCAGGATCTAAACTGGCGAAGGCGCAGGAACTGGGCATTGAAGTCATCGACGAAGCGGAAATGCTGCGTTTGCTGGGTAGCTGAGATGGAAAAAGAGCAGCTGATTGAAATAGCCAATACGATAATGCCGTTTGGCAAATACAAAGGGCGTCGCTTAATCGACCTGCCGGAGGAGTATCTTCTGTGGTTTGCCCGCAAAGATGAGTTCCCGGCAGGGAAGCTCGGTGAGCTAATGCAAATCACGCTGCTGATTAAAACTGAGGGGCTGACGCAACTGGTCCAGCCCCTGAAGCGTCCTCTTTAAGCTTTATTGGCGCGGCTTTCCTGCTGCGCCTGTAACTGTTCGGTCTGGTGTTTGTATCGACGCGCCAGCACCGCACAGACCATCAATTGGATCTGATGGAAAATCATCAGAGGCAGCACCATCATACCGATCACCGATGTGGGGAAAAGAATGTTTGCCATCGGGATGCCATTTGCCAGACTCTTTTTCGAACCACAAAAGACGATAGTAATTTCATCTGCCTTATTGAAGCCCAGTCGGCGTGCCATAAAGACGTTAACTACGATCACGATAGCCAGAAGAACGCAGCTGACCACCACGATAAACAGCAATGATCCCCAGCCAACTTTATGCCAGATACCATTAACGACGGCTTCGCTGAACGCTGTATAAACCACCAACAGAATGGACGTCTGGTCAGTTTTCGCAATCCATTTTTTATTGCGCGACACCCAGTCACCAATCCACGGCCGGGAAAGATGCCCCAACACAAACGGCAGCAGCAGTTGCAGCATAATTTTACCGACCTGCTCAAGGCTGCCCCCTGCACCGTGAACATTCATCACCAGACCAACCAGCAATGGTGAAAGGAAAATCCCCAACAGGCTGGATGCTGACGCAGAACAAACCGCTGCCGCGACGTTACCGCCCGCCATTGAAGTAAAGGCGATTGCAGACTGCACGGTAGCGGGGAGAATGCACAAGTAGAGAAAACCGGAGTAGAGCATCGGGTCGACATTTACCGGTTTCCACCAGGCAAACAGCACGCCCAGAATCGGAAACAATACGAAGGTGCTGCACATTACCCACAAATGCAGTCGCCAGTGCCCACCGCCAGCAATAATCGCCTCACGCGACAACTTCGCGCCGTGCATAAAGAACAGCAGGGCAATAGCTGCAGTGGTCAGATTTTCAAAGAAGGGGACGAAATCGCCTCTGGCCGGAAAGAAAGAGGCCAGCAACACCACCGTGATCAGGGTTAAGGTGAAAGGATCGAGGATACGAAAAAGTTTCATAAAGACTCCAGATGATCGATGGTTCTATTGTGCTTCTTCCAGTTTGAGAAATAAAATTGATTTATTGCATCCATTCATGAATAAAACAGATGAATTATTCTTTAAAACAATTAAAGGTTTTCGTCACAGTAGCGCAGGAGAAAAGTTTTAGTCGTGCAGGAGAGCGTATCGGCCTGAGTCAGTCGGCAGTAAGTCACAGTGTGAAGGAGCTGGAAAATCATACTGGTGTTCGCCTGCTGGACAGAACCACGCGTGAAGTGGTGCTTACAGATGCAGGGCAGCAGTTGGCTTTGCGTCTTGAGCGACTGCTGGATGAACTTAACAGCACGTTGCGCGATACCGGGCGTATGGGGCAACAACTGAGCGGAAAAGTTCGGGTCGCTGCCAGCCAGACCATTTCCGCGCATCTTATTCCGCAATGCATTGCTGAAATCCATCGCCGCTATCCAGATATTCAGTTTATCCTGCACGATCGTCCGCAGCAGTGGGTGATGGAAAGTATTCGCCAGGGAGATGTCGATTTTGGCATCGTCATCGATCCAGGCCCAGTGGGCGATCTGCAATGTGAAGCGATTCTTTCCGAGCCTTTCTTCTTGCTTTGCCATCGCGATAGCGCTTTGGCCGCGGAAGATTATGTACCCTGGCAGGCATTACAGGGAGCGAAATTGGTGTTGCAGGATTACGCGTCAGGCAGCCGACCGCTGATTGACGCAGCGCTGGCGCGCAATGGTATTCAGGCGAATATTGTGCAGGAGATTGGACATCCGGCGACGCTGTTCCCGATGGTAGCCGCAGGCATCGGCATTAGTATTCTTCCCGCACTGGCGCTGCCGTTACCTGAAGGTAGCCCGCTGGTGGTAAAGCGCATTACGCCGGTGGTGGAACGCCAGTTGATGCTGGTGCGCAGGAAGAACCGTTCACTTTCCACCGCCGCACAAGCGTTATGGGACGTGGTACGAGGCCAGGGCCGTGCTCTAATGGCTGGGCGGGAAGGGGATCCGCTGTATCAGATATAGATATCGATCTGAGTCGTTTTTTCAACAGGATTTGGAAGGGATGCATTCAGAGACAAACGCTGCTCTTTCTCCTGCGCTTTTTCTGCCTGCTGTCTTTGCAACTGCGCCAGTTGTGTTTCCAGTAGGGTGATTTGCTGCTGAATCAATTCGGCCTGTTTTTGCTTGTCTTCAGCACTGCCGCTAGTGTCTGCAATCTCTTTAATTTGTTGAGTGAGTTTGATGATTTGCTGACTTATCCGCGCAATTTGTGAAGCAACATCGCTACCTTCTGATGCCCTGTTACTACTCTGTGTTTGTATGGAAGGAATTGAAGTTGGAGAGATAGTGGCCATTGTTCAGTCCTCGTCACTGTACGAGGTAATATCGGCAGAAGAACAAGGAACTTGAGAAGAAAAATCAATCTTACAAACCGCATATAGCAAAAAAGCGCCTTTAGGGCGCTTTTTTACATTGGTGGGTCGTGCAGGATTCGAACCTGCGACCAATTGATTAAAAGTCAACTGCTCTACCAACTGAGCTAACGACCCGAAGTGGTGGGTGATGACGGGATCGAACCGCCGACCCCCTCCTTGTAAGGGAGGTGCTCTCCCGGCTGAGCTAATCACCCACTTCGGTACTTCACATTGTTACAAGAAATTTAGCTGGCGAGAAAGTGGTGGGTGATGACGGGATCGAACCGCCGACCCCCTCCTTGTAAGGGAGGTGCTCTCCCAGCTGAGCTAATCACCCACTTCTCAATTTCTTGCTACACGGCGGAGACTACATAAAGTAGTTGGTGGGTGATGACGGGATCGAACCGCCGACCCCCTCCTTGTAAGGGAGGTGCTCTCCCAGCTGAGCTAATCACCCCCGCTGTGTGGAGTCGCATTATAGGGAGAGTTCAAAATGAGTCAACGCATTTTCTAAAGAAATTGTTCGTTCGTCGTAAATTTAAGCAAGATGATCGCAAAACAGACCGTGTTGCGCAATTTGTCAACGAAAACAATAATGCGTAAGGTTGCAACCCGAACTACATTGAGGAATCAGGCGGGAGTGATAGAATATCGCCCACTCAATTTTTCCAGGATTTGCCGGTTGTCGGCATCTTTCTAAACGTAAGGCCATTTCATGAAAATCAAAACTCGCTTCGCGCCAAGCCCAACAGGCTATCTGCACGTTGGCGGCGCGCGTACTGCTCTTTACTCCTGGCTTTTTGCACGTAACCACGGCGGTGAGTTCGTGCTGCGTATTGAAGACACCGATCTTGAGCGTTCCACGCCGGAAGCTATCGAAGCCATTATGGATGGCATGAACTGGCTGAGCCTGGAGTGGGATGAAGGTCCGTACTACCAGACCAAACGTTTTGATCGCTACAACGCGGTGATCGATCAGATGCTGGAAGAGGGCACAGCTTATAAATGCTATTGTTCTAAAGAGCGCCTGGAAGCGCTGCGCGAAGAGCAAATGGCGAAAGGTGAGAAGCCGCGTTATGACGGTCGCTGCCGCCACAGCCATGATCATCATGCTGATGATGAACCGTGCGTTGTACGTTTTGCTAACCCGCAGGAAGGTTCTGTTGTTTTTGACGATCAGATCCGTGGTCCGATCGAGTTCAGCAACCAGGAACTGGATGATCTGATCATTCGCCGTACCGATGGTTCCCCAACCTATAACTTCTGTGTGGTTGTCGATGACTGGGATATGGAAATCACCCACGTTATCCGTGGCGAAGACCATATCAACAACACACCGCGCCAGATCAACATTCTTAAGGCTCTGAAAGCGCCGGTACCGGTTTACGCACACGTTTCTATGATCAACGGCGATGACGGTAAAAAACTGTCCAAACGTCACGGGGCGGTCAGCGTAATGCAGTATCGTGATGACGGTTATCTGCCAGAAGCACTGCTGAACTATCTGGTGCGTCTGGGCTGGTCCCACGGCGATCAGGAAATCTTCACTCGTGAAGAGATGATCAAATACTTCACTCTGAATGCCGTCAGCAAATCTGCCAGTGCGTTCAACACCGACAAGCTGCTGTGGCTGAACCATCACTACATTAACGCGCTGCCGCCGGAGTATGTTGCTACTCACTTACAGTGGCACATTGAGCAGGAAAATATCGATACCCGTAACGGCCCGCAGCTGGCTGATCTAGTGAAACTGCTGGGTGAACGCTGCAAGACGCTGAAAGAGATGGCACAGAGCTGCCGCTATTTCTACGAAGATTTTGCTGAGTTCGATGCCGACGCCGCGAAAAAACATCTGCGCCCAGTAGCGCGTCAGCCGCTGGAAGTGGTTCGTGACAAACTGACTGCGATTACTGACTGGACCGCTGAAAACGTTCATCACGCTATTCAGGCGACGGCGGATGAGCTGGAAGTGGGTATGGGTAAAGTTGGTATGCCGCTGCGTGTCGCCGTAACCGGTGCGGGGCAGTCTCCGGCGCTGGATGTTACTGTTCACGCAATCGGTAAGACCCGCAGTATCGAGCGTATCAACAAAGCGCTGGCTTTTATTGCTGAACGCGAAAACCAGCAGTAATTAGCGTGTAAAAAGATAAACGGCAGGAGAGATACCCCTGCCGTTTTTAATTTATGCTGATTCATCTATGTCGAGACGAGCAAGGAAATGACGAATTCCTTCGCGTGACAAAAATTGCGCAACTTTTTCCTGCTCGCTATGAGTCATGTTGTCTATTGCGCTGATGATTTGCCGATAAGCAGGGGTGCGAATACCCGGTGCGTATTCGGCAAGGGGTTCTTCGGCTTCCAGAAGCATCGGCGTGTTATGGAAGGCTGGCGTGTTCTGAATAAACTCACAAACTTGCGTATCGACCAGAATAAGTCTGGCACGACCGCCTTTCACGCCAGGAAATTTTTCCGTTTTCCAGCCTTTTTCTCTGATCCAACGGTTAACAGTTTGTTTAGCCACACCGAGGCATTCAGCCAGTTCTTCGGTGGTCATTTTATTGCGTAATCTTTTCATATTATTTGCTATCGCGAATCCCTAAGCGTTGTAACAATCCGATAATCCCTTCCCGCAGAAGCAAGGATGTAAACTGTTTTTGTTCAACTGGCGTCATCTCTTTCGCCAGTGTCACCAGCAACACTTCAAGCGGCGCATCACCAGACAGGGCAGGCGCTTCTCCCTGACCTTCTGGACGTTCAGCATTGCGAATATATTCACGAACCTGTTCATTGACGTGAACCAGTCGGGCTTTGCCACCCTGGACGCCTGGTTTTGGTGACGTTGTCCAGCCTTCCTTGCGTACCCATTTATTGATGGTCTGGCGGCTATAGCCGGTCAATCTGGCAAGTTCATCTGGTGTCATCCTCTCCTTGAACATAACAATTCCCTGAATGTATGTGGGTCTATTAGTAGTTCATTTTATAACACCACTTTACAGGAAACCGTGACATGAATAACTACTGAATGCGAGCGGTTTTCCAAAATTGTTCATTTGCCTGATTTTTCAGCGATTGAAACTACACGCTGCATTTTGCCGTTGACACATTCGGGCGGAATTCATATGATGCCGCCCGTCAACTCGACAAGCTTTACGTGACGGGGCTATAGCTCAGCTGGGAGAGCGCTTGCATGGCATGCAAGAGGTCAGCGGTTCGATCCCGCTTAGCTCCACCAAATTTTGCACCCAGCAAATTTGGTACGTAAACGCATCGTGGGGCTATAGCTCAGCTGGGAGAGCGCTTGCATGGCATGCAAGAGGTCAGCGGTTCGATCCCGCTTAGCTCCACCAAATTTCCAACCCTCGCTGCAAAGCGGGGGTTTTTTGTCTCTGCTTTTTGCCGCTTTTGTAATACAGTCTACGTCCGGGTTAGTGCCGCCTGGTGAAAGCATCATTGGATGAAAAATCGGCAACAGGCTGGCCCCTGTTTGCTTCGCGATGCGAATAAACTTATTATTTGTGTGCCTGAAAACCCCGATCAGTGAGAGTAGTGTACTCATGTTTGTGGAGCATAACCTGATAAAAAATATCAAGATATTCACACTAGCGTTTACGCTCACCGTGGTACTTATTCAGCTATCCCGTTTTATTTCGCCACTTGCCATTATCCATTCCAGTTATATCTTTCTGGCGTGGATGCCACTGTGCGTAATGCTGTCAATCTTGTTTATCTTTGGCTGGCGCGGTGTCGTTCCCGTTTTATGCGGGATGTTTTGCACCAATCTGTGGAACTTTCATCTCTCTTTTTTACAGACTGCGGTCATGCTCGGCAGCCAGACGTTTGTCGTGTTGTGTGCCTGCGCAATATTACGCTGGCAGCTGGGGACGCGTTGGCGTTATGGATTGACCAGCCGATATGTCTGGCAACGTCTGTTCTGGCTTGGTTTGGTGACGCCGATCGGCATCAAATGCAGCATGTATCTTGTGGGGAGCTTCTTTGATTTCCCGCTAAAGATATCCACCTTTTTCGGCGATGCGGATGCCATTTTCACGGTCGTTGATTTGCTAAGCCTTTTCACCGCTGTGCTGATTTACAACATGCTTTTCTACTATCTCACTCGCATGATTGTAAGTCCCCACTTTGCGCAGATATTGTGGCGCAGGGATATCGCTCCGTCGTTGGGCAAAGAGAAACGCGCATTTACCTTAAGCTGGCTGGCAGCGTTAAGCGTGCTGCTACTTCTGCTGTGCACACCGTATGAAAATGACTTTATTGCCGGTTACCTGGTGCCCGTTTTCTTCATTATCTTTACCCTCGGGGTCGGTAAGCTCCGCTATCCGTTTTTAAATCTCACCTGGGCTGTTTCAACGCTTTGCCTTCTGAATTACAACCAGAACTTTTTGCAAGGGGTGGAAACCGAATATTCGCTGGCATTTATTCTCGCGGTGCTGATTTCCTTTAGCGTTTGCCTGCTCTATATGGTGCGCATTTATCATCGCAGTGAATGGCTTAATCGCCGCTGGCATTTGCAGGCGCTGACCGATCCGTTAACGCTCCTACCCAACTTTCGTGCGTTAGAACAAGCGCCGGAGCAAGAGGCGGGCAAGAGTTTTTGCTGCCTGCGCATTGATAATCTTGAGTTTATGAGTCGTCATTACGGCTTAATGATGCGCGTTCACTGTATCCGATCAATTTACCGTACGCTGCTGCCGTTGATGCAGGAAAATGAAAAGTTGTATCAATTGCCGGGTAGTGAACTGCTGTTAGTGCTGAGTGGGCCGGAAACGGAAGGGCGACTCCAGCATATGGTTAACATCCTGAATAGTCGGCAAATTCACTGGAACAATACCGGGCTGGATATGGGCTATGGTGCTGCCTGGGGGCGTTTTGATGGAAATCAGGAAACCCTGCAACCCTTGTTGGGGCAGTTAAGCTGGCTGGCGGAGCAATCCTGCGCACATCACCATGTGCTGGCGCTGGATAGCAGAGAGGAGATGGTTTCCGGGCAGACCACTAAACAGGTGCTATTGCTGAATACCATTCGCACGGCGTTAGATCAGGGTGATTTGCTGCTCTACGCCCAGCCAATTCGCAACAAAGAGGGTGAAGGTTATGATGAGATCCTCGCGCGACTGAAATATGACGGTGGCATTATGACCCCGGATAAGTTTCTGCCCCTTATTGCTCAGTTTAACCTTAGCGCGCGTTTTGATTTGCAAGTGCTGGAATCCCTGTTGAAGTGGCTGGCAACACATCCTTGCGACAAAAAAGGCCCGCGCTTTTCAGTCAATTTAATGCCGCTCACGCTGCTGCAAAAGAATATTGCCGGGCGGATTATTCGTCTGTTTAAGCGTTATAACATCTCCCCGCAGGCGGTCATTCTTGAGATCACCGAGGAGCAGGCGTTTTCTAACGCAGAAAGCAGCATGTACAACATCGAGCAACTGCATAAGTTTGGTTTCCGGATTGCGATTGATGACTTTGGCACCGGTTATGCCAACTACGAACGGTTAAAGCGTTTGCAGGCTGATATCATCAAAATTGATGGCGTCTTTGTGAAAGATATCGTCACGAATACGCTGGATGCGATGATTGTGAGATCAATTACCGATCTGGCGAAAGCGAAGTCATTGAGTGTGGTCGCGGAGTTTGTCGAGACGCAACAGCAGCAGGCGCTATTGCATAAGCTCGGGGTGCAATATCTGCAAGGGTATTTGATTGGTCGCCCGCAGCCATTAGCTGATTAACAGGCGTAAAAAAGCCGGGGAATGATCCCCGGCTTTTTTATGTATGGTCTTACAGCACCAGTGCTGCGATTGACGCAGACAGCACACTCACCAGGGTAGAGCCGTAAACCAGCTTCAGACCGAAGCGAGAAACCACGTTACCTTGCTCTTCATTCAGGCCTTTAACCGCACCGGCGATAATCCCGATAGAAGAGAAGTTAGCGAAGGAAACCAGGAACACAGAGATGATGCCTTCAGCACGCGGAGAGAGCGTGGAAGCAATTTTCTGCAGATCCATCATCGCAACGAACTCGTTGGAAACCAGTTTGGTCGCCATGATACTGCCCACTTGCAGTGCTTCACTGGAAGGAACACCCATCACCCATGCAATCGGATAGAAGATGTAGCCCAGGATGCCCTGGAAGGAGATGCTGTAGCCAAACCAGCCAGTCACGGTAGCAAACAGTGCGTTCAGCGCGGCGATCAGGGCGATAAAGCCGATCAGCATTGCGGCAACGATAATGGCAACTTTGAAACCTGCCAGAATGTATTCACCCAGCATTTCGAAGAAGCTCTGACCTTCGTGTAGGTTGGACATCTGAATGTTCTCTTCGCTGGCATCAACACGGTAAGGGTTGATCAGCGACAGCACGATAAAGGTGCTGAACATGTTCAGTACCAGCGCTGCAACGACGTATTTCGGTTCCAGCATGGTCATGTATGCACCAACGATGGACATCGACACGGTGGACATCGCCGTTGCTGCCATGGTGTACATACGGTTACGGGAGATTTTGCCAAGGATATCTTTATAGGCAATAAAGTTTTCAGACTGACCCAGAATCAGGGAGCTGACGGCGTTAAAGGATTCCAGTTTGCCCATGCCGTTGACTTTGGAGAGCAGGAAACCAATTGCGCGGATAATCACCGGCAACACGCGAATGTGCTGGAGAATACCGATCAGTGCAGAGATAAAGACGATTGGACACAGCACTTTCAGGAAGAAGAATGCCAGGCCTTGATCATTCATGCTACCAAAGACGAAGTTAGTCCCTTCGTTGGCAAATCCGAGCAGTTTTTCGAACATTTCGGAGAAGCCTTTCACGAAGCCTAAACCAACGTCGGAGTTCAGGAAGAACCACGCCAGTAACACTTCGATAACAAGCAGTTGAATAACATAACGGATACGAATTTTTTTGCGGTCGCTGCTTACCAGCAGTGCGAGAATCGCAACAACGGCAAGTGCCAGTACAAAATGAAGGACGCGGTCCATATTTGCTCCAAATATGAGGCAGGTTAAATTTCCGTGCACATTCTATGTAACATGGTTAAGGAAAACGAGATCTGACACACACTATAATGACGTCCTGTGACCAGCTTCAAAAATAGTGAGCTGTCATACATTTCTGCTATGTTGTGTATGGAAGCTGAAAGTTATGTAAATGTGCTAACATTAAACATAACCATAACATTCAAGTCATCAATCTTTTCGTAGTCATAATCCTGGTCTATCAGAGAAATCACCACAACCCATTTAAATGAATTTGATAATCATTCTCGTTTGGCATAGCATGAAACATAGCAAAGGCTATGTTTTAGAGGCACAGGATGACGAACTATCGCGTTGAGAGTAGCAGCGGACGGGCGGCGCGCAAGATGAGGCTCGCATTAATGGGACCTGCGTTCATTGCGGCGATTGGTTATATCGATCCCGGTAACTTTGCGACCAATATTCAGGCGGGTGCCAGCTTCGGCTATCAGCTACTGTGGGTTGTCGTTTGGGCCAACCTGATGGCGATGCTGATTCAGATCCTCTCTGCCAAACTAGGGATTGCCACCGGTAAAAACCTGGCGGAGCAGATTCGCGATCACTATCCGCGTCCCGTAGTGTGGTTCTATTGGGTTCAGGCAGAAATTATTGCGATGGCAACCGACCTGGCGGAATTTATTGGTGCGGCGATCGGTTTTAAACTCATTCTTGGTGTTTCGTTGTTGCAGGGCGCGGTGCTGACGGGGATCGCGACTTTCCTGATTTTAATGCTGCAACGTCGCGGGCAAAAACCACTGGAGAAAGTGATTGGCGGGTTACTGTTGTTTGTTGCCGCGGCTTACATTGTCGAGTTGATTTTCTCCCAGCCTAACCTGGCACAGCTGGGTAAAGGAATGGTGATCCCGAGTTTACCTACTTCGGAGGCGGTCTTCCTGGCAGCAGGCGTGTTAGGAGCGACGATTATGCCGCATGTGATTTATTTGCACTCTTCGCTCACTCAACATTTACATGGCGGTTCTCGTCAACAACGTTATTCCGCCACCAAATGGGATGTGGCTATCGCCATGACTATTGCCGGTTTTGTCAATCTGGCGATGATGGCTACAGCTGCGGCGGCGTTCCACTTTTCTGGTCATACTGGTGTTGCCGATCTTGATGAGGCTTATCTGACGCTGCAACCGCTGTTAAGCCATGCTGCGGCAACGGTCTTTGGATTAAGTCTGGTTGCTGCCGGACTGTCCTCAACGGTGGTGGGGACACTGGCGGGGCAGGTGGTGATGCAGGGCTTCATTCGCTTTCATATCCCGCTGTGGGTGCGTCGTACAGTCACTATGTTGCCGTCATTTATTGTCATTCTGATGGGATTAGATCCGACACGGATTCTGGTTATGAGTCAGGTGCTGTTAAGTTTTGGTATCGCTCTGGCGCTGGTTCCACTGCTGATTTTTACCAGTGACAGTAAGTTGATGGGCGATCTGGTGAACAGCAAACGCGTAAAACAGACTGGCTGGGTGATTGTGGTGTTGGTAGTGGCGCTGAATATCTGGTTACTGGTGGGAACGGCACTGGGATTGTAGTTCAGCTGGTGTCGCATCTGGCACCATTGGCGGATGCGGCGTAAAACGCCTTATCCGCCCTACGCGTTAAAGAGACGGTTTGTAGGCCTGATAAGACGCGCTAGCGTCGCATCAGGCATTGTGCTCCATTGACGGACGCGTTTAATGGCGATGTCCATGTCCGCGGCCTTTTCCGCGATGATCGTCACGATCGCGCCAGCCTTCACGATAGCCACGCTCATACGCTTTACGCTTATCCCAGCCACGATGGTAGCCATTATCATGACGCCACCAGCGGTTCTTACGCCATTCATAATTGCGATGCCAGTAGTCACGGTCGCGCCAGTGACCACCGTCCCAGTAATTACCGTAATGATCGCGATCGCCAATTTGTAATTTGATTGATGGCAGTAGGGTGATTTCACCTGCGTTTGCCGCAAGCGGGGTAAATGCCATCAGGGCGGCCGCCAGAAACAGTGACCTGAACATTGTTATTCTCCTTCACGATCGAAGCCGTCAGCGGCCTGTTAACGCAATATTACGGGGAGGTAAAGCCCCGTATCATCGCCATAACTCTTAAATCATAAAGGAGAGCATTTTTTGCTAAACGTTATCGTGGGGTGGCTGTTGCTTCGGACGATTGACCATCATCATCGGCTTACCTGCTAATAACAGCCATGCCGGAAGCATGACGATACAGAGCAGCGGTAGCAATGTGGTATTGGGTACAACGACTGCCGCCATAAAAAGACTTAACCAGCCATCGCGTGTTACCACCAGCACGATGCCGAGAATAGCGCAGGAAACGGTTATTGCCGCTGGAACGGGGGGAACGTGCTCATGCAGCATCAACCCTAATGCCACGCCGACAAACACTGCCGGGAAGATTCGTCCACCGCGAAAGCCACTGGCGGCAGCAACGACCAGGGCGGCAAGTTTAATCACCGCCAGCAAAAAGTAATCGCTGGTGCTGAAAGCCTGATTTGCCACCATCTGCTGCATCTCATCCAGCCCTTTAAACAGCGAAACTGGTCCACCCATAACCCCCAGAATACCGAGAATAAATCCGCCAATACCCAGCACGAGCACCGGATTTTTCATTTGATGCATCATCGCGTGCAACCGTGGTAAGCACCATACGGCGACCATCCCTGCTGCGATGGCAATCGCCGCGACAATTGCACCGCTGAGAATATCGGTCATTTCCATCTGTCCGTAATGCGCAATGGGCAGTGAAAAATGGGGATGGAAAAATAATCCGGTAGTAAGTGCACCAGCTGCTGCCGCCATTAATGGCGCAAAAAGACGATCCCATAGCGGAACTTCACTACTGCCATTTAAGGTTTGCGAAAATATCAACGCCGCCGCAACAGGTGTGCCAAACAGCGCGCCGATGGTGCCGGCAGAGGCTAAAATAGTCCACTCCATTCGGTTGACGCGCGGTAACAGACGAGCGCCAATGGCAACCGCAAGGGCGATATTGACGGTCATGATCGGATGTTCCGGCCCCAGGCTGACGCCGCCAGCAAGACCGAGAATTAATGCTACGATAAGTCCTGGTAGCGCAGAGGGCGGAACTGGTGCGCCGATCAGCGGTTCACAGGCGGGGTCTGGTCCGGCATGCCCCTGGCTGAAACGGATAACCAACCCCACCGCAATACCTGTTAGCGTTAATATGGCGATGATCCAGAAAGGTGAATCCTGGGCTATCCCCAGAGTTCCCGGCAGTCGTTGCCAGAGCAAATTCTGTAATACCGAGGCGATTTTCATCACCACAATCAGAATAAGACTGGACGCAATCCCAATTGCCACGGCGGGGAGCGATAATAACAACATGGTTCTGGCTCGCGGATGGAGCATATTCTATTCCTTATGCGGGGTCAGATACTTAGTTTGCCCAGCTTGCAAAAAGGCATCGCTGCAATTGGTGCTGAAACGATAAAGTAATTGTGTGACCCAGATCGATATTTACAGGGAGCCTGCCTTTCCGGCGTTGTTGTTATGCCCCCAGGTATTTACAGTGTGAGAAAGAATTATTTTGACTTTAGCGGAGCAGTTGAAGAATGACAAAGTATGCATTAGTCGGTGATGTGGGCGGCACCAACGCACGTCTTGCTCTGTGTGATATTGCCAGTGGTGAAATCTCGCAGGCTAAGACCTATTCAGGGCTTGATTACCCCAGCCTCGAAGCGGTCATTCGCGTTTATCTTGAAGAACATAAGGTCGAGGTGAAAGACGGCTGTATTGCCATCGCTTGCCCAATTACCGGTGACTGGGTGGCAATGACCAACCATACCTGGGCGTTCTCAATTGCCGAAATGAAAAAGAATCTCGGTTTTAGCCATCTGGAAATTATTAACGATTTTACCGCTGTATCGATGGCGATCCCGATGCTGAAAAAAGAGCATCTGATTCAGTTTGGTGGCGCAGAACCGGTCGAAGGTAAGCCTATTGCGGTTTACGGTGCCGGAACGGGGCTTGGGGTTGCGCATCTGGTCCATGTAGATAAGCGTTGGGTAAGCTTGCCAGGCGAAGGCGGTCACGTTGATTTTGCGCCGAATAGTGAAGAAGAGGGCATTATCCTCGAAATACTGCGTGCAGAAATTGGTCATG
Organism: Escherichia sp. WS1450; assembly: GCF_046487395.1. Lineage (NCBI taxonomy): Bacteria > Pseudomonadati > Pseudomonadota > Gammaproteobacteria > Enterobacterales > Enterobacteriaceae > Escherichia > Escherichia sp. WS1450. The sequence goes on along the minus strand of NZ_JBJQJO010000005.1, from coordinate 45,019 downwards.
TTTCGGCAGAGCGCGTGCTTTCTGGTCCTGGGCTGGTGAATTTGTATCGCGCGATTGTGAAAGCCGACAACCGCCTGCCAGAAAATCTCAAGCCAAAAGATATTACCGAACGTGCGCTGGCTGACAGCTGCACCGATTGCCGCCGCGCGTTGTCGCTGTTTTGCGTCATTATGGGCCGTTTTGGCGGCAATCTGGCGCTCAATCTCGGGACATTTGGCGGCGTGTTTATTGCGGGTGGTATCGTGCCGCGCTTCCTTGAGTTCTTCAAAGCCTCCGGTTTCCGTGCCGCATTTGAAGATAAAGGGCGCTTTAAAGAATATGTCCATGATATTCCGGTGTATCTCATCGTCCATGACAATCCGGGTCTTCTCGGTTCCGGTGCACATTTACGCCAGACCTTAGGTCACATTCTGTAAATCCTTCCTGTTACATCGGGAGGTAACTCTCCCGATAATCTTTTAAATCATACAGTTAATTCAATTTTCCTTTGTGTCCCCTCACAAGGCCGACCTGCGTCACACTTCCGTGCAGCGGGATTAATTCTCCAGTAAATGCATTATTTGTCTGGTAACGGCGATTTGTTTTGCACGTTCATAATTTCACTCGTCAACTATCACTGAACGAGGAATTAACGATGAGTAAGAAACTGATTGCTTTATGTGCCTGCCCGATGGGTCTGGCTCACACCTTTATGGCTGCCCAGGCGCTGGAAGAAGCGGCGGTGGAAGCAGGCTATGAAGTGAAAATTGAAACTCAGGGCGCGGACGGCATCCAGAATCGCCTGACCGCGCAGGATATCGCCGAAGCGACCATCATCATCCACTCCGTGGCGGTTACCCCGGAAGATAACGAACGTTTCGAATCACGCGACGTTTATGAAATCACTTTGCAGGACGCAATTAAAAACGCTGCGGGCATCATCAAAGAAATCGAAGAGATGATTGCCTCTGAACAACAGTAATATTCGACAGGGATAATTGTTATGGCCATTAAAAAACGCAGTGCAACCGTTGTGCCTGGCGCATCCGGTGCGGCAGCGGCAGTTAAGAATCCGCAGGCCTCTAAAAGCAGCTTCTGGGGTGAACTCCCGCAGCATGTGATGTCAGGGATTTCACGCATGGTGCCGACCTTAATTATGGGCGGTGTGATCCTCGCTTTCAGCCAGCTGATTGCTTATAGCTGGCTTAAAATTCCTGCTGATATCGGCATCATGGATGCTCTTAATAGCGGGAAATTCTCCGGTTTCGACCTTTCCTTACTGAAATTTGCCTGGCTGTCGCAGTCCTTCGGCGGCGTGTTGTTTGGTTTCGCCATTCCGATGTTTGCCGCTTTTGTGGCGAACTCTATCGGCGGCAAACTGGCGTTCCCGGCTGGTTTTATTGGCGGCTTGATGTCTACCCAGCCGACGCAACTGCTGAACTTCGATCCCAGCACTATGCAATGGGCGACCTCTTCGCCGGTGCCGTCCACCTTCATTGGTGCCCTGATTATTTCTATCGTTGCTGGTTACCTTGTGAAATGGATGAACCAGAAAATCCAGTTACCGGATTTCCTGTTAGCGTTCAAAACCACATTTTTGCTACCGATTCTTTCCGCCATTTTTGTCATGCTGGCGATGTACTACGTCATCACCCCCTTTGGCGGCTGGATCAACGGCGGTATCCGTACCGTGCTGACTGCCGCAGGTGAGAAGGGCGCGCTGATGTACGCGATGGGGATCGCCGCGGCGACAGCAATTGACCTTGGTGGCCCGATCAACAAAGCAGCTGGTTTCGTTGCCTTCAGCTTTACCACGGACCACGTATTACCGGTCACCGCACGTTCTATCGCTATCGTTATTCCGCCGATTGGTCTGGGTCTGGCGACCATTATCGACCGCCGTTTAACCGGCAAACGTCTGTTCAGTGCTCAGCTTTATCCGCAGGGTAAAACCGCCATGTTCCTGGCGTTTATGGGGATCAGTGAAGGTGCGATTCCGTTTGCACTGGAAAGCCCCATCACCGCCATTCCGTCCTATATGGTCGGCGCGATTGTCGGCTCAACCGCTGCAGTCTGGCTGGGCGCAGTGCAATGGTTCCCGGAGTCCGCTATCTGGGCATGGCCGCTGGTCACTAACCTCGGCGTCTACATGGCGGGGATCGCGCTGGGGGCAGTCATTACTGCGCTGATGGTGGTGTTCCTGCGTCTGATGATGTTCCGTAAAGGCAAATTGTTAATCGATAGCCTGTAAGAAGGAAAATCCAGATGACATTACTCGCTTCGCTGCGCGACTGGCTTAAGGCGCAACAACTGGATGCGGTGCTTCTCTCCTCACGGCAGAACAAACAGCCGCATCTGGGGAGTTCCACCGGATCAGGCTATGTGGTGATTAGCCGTGAAAGTGCGCACATTCTGGTGGATTCGCGCTATTACGCGGATGTAGAAGCCCGCACGCAAGGCTACCAGCTGCATTTGCTTGACGCGACGAACACGCTTACCACTATCGTCAATCAAATCATTGCCGATGAGCAGTTGCAAACGCTCGGTTTTGAGGGCCAGCAGGTGAGTTGGGAAACCGCGCACCGCTGGCAGTCTGAACTCAATGCGAAACTGGTTAGCGCCACGCCGGATGTGCTGCGGCAAATCAAAACGCCAGAGGAGGTGGAGAAAATCCGCCTCGCCTGTGGGATTGCCGATCGCGGTGCTGAGCATATTCGCCGCTTTATTCAGGCGGGGATGAGCGAGCGCGAGATAGCCGCTGAACTGGAGTGGTTTATGCGCCAGCAGGGCGCAGAAAAAGCTTCTTTTGACACCATTGTCGCCAGCGGCTGGCGTGGCGCGCTGCCGCACGGTAAAGCCAGCGACAAGATTGTTGCAGCGGGCGAGTTTGTCACTCTTGATTTTGGTGCGCTCTATCAGGGGTACTGCTCTGATATGACGCGCACCTTGCTGGTGAATGGCGAAGGGGTGAGCGCCGAATCTCACCCGCTGTTTAACGTCTATCAGATTGTCCTGCAGGCACAGCTCGCAGCAATCTCCGCGATTCGCCCCGGCGTGCGCTGCCAGCAGGTTGACGATGCCGCGCGCCGGGTCATTACAGAAGCAGGTTATGGCGACTATTTCGGTCATAACACCGGTCATGCTATCGGCATTGAAGTCCATGAAGAGCCGCGTTTTTCACCGCGGGATACCACGACGCTACAGCCAGGCATGTTACTGACCGTGGAGCCGGGGATTTATTTGCCAGGGCAAGGGGGCGTGCGCATCGAAGATGTTGTGCTGGTCACCCCGCAAGGCGCAGAAGTGCTCTACGCCATGCCGAAAACAGTGTTGCTCACGGGAGAGGCATAATGGATTTATCGTTACTAAAAGCGTTGAGCGAGGCAGATGCGATCGCCTCCTCGGAACAGGAAGTACGGCAGATCCTGCTGGAAGAAGCGGATCGCCTGCAAAAAGAAGTGCGATTTGATGGGCTGGGATCGGTGCTGATCCGCCTCAATGAATCGACAGGTCCGAAGGTGATGATCTGTGCGCATATGGACGAAGTGGGATTTATGGTGCGCAGCATCTCCCGCGAAGGGGCGATTGATGTGCTGCCAGTTGGCAACGTGCGCATGGCTGCCCGACAGCTTCAGCCGGTGCGGATCACCACCCGTGAAGAGTGCAAAATACCTGGCCTGCTTGACGGCGACCGGCAGGGGAATGACGTCAGCGCCATGCGCGTGGACATTGGCGCTCGCTCGTATGACGAAGTGATGCAGGCGGGAATTCGTCCAGGCGATCGCGTCACCTTTGATACCACTTTTCAGGTTCTCCCTCACCAGCGAGTGATGGGGAAAGCCTTTGATGATCGCCTCGGTTGCTACCTGTTAGTTACCTTACTACGTGAGCTGCACGATGCCGAACTGCCTGCGGAAGTGTGGTTGGTGGCCAGCTCCAGCGAAGAGGTCGGCTTACGCGGCGGGCAAACCGCTACCCGTGCGGTTTCACCGGACGTTGCGATTGTGCTGGATACCGCCTGCTGGGCGAAAAACTTTGATTATGGCGCGGCTAACCATCGTCAGATTGGTAACGGCCCGATGCTGGTGTTAAGCGATAAATCGCTGATTGCGCCGCCAAAACTTACCGCGTGGATTGAAACCGTGGCGGCAGAAATTAGCGTGCCGTTACAGGCAGATATGTTCAGCAACGGTGGCACGGACGGTGGGGCGGTGCACTTAACCGGCACTGGCGTACCCACAGTGGTGATGGGGCCTGCCACCCGCCACGGACATTGCGCCGCATCGATTGCCGATTGCCGTGACATTTTGCAGATACAGCAGCTTTTATCTGCCCTTATTCAACGTCTTACGCGTGAGACGGTTGTTCAACTGACGGATTTCAGATGATCTCCTGATTAACCCGGAGCGGTTATGTTAACGATTCAATTTCTCTGTCCTTTGCCAAACGGTCTGCATGCTCGTCCGGCGTGGGAACTTAAAGAACAGTGCAACCAGTGGCAAAGCGAAATCACTTTTATTAACCATCGCCAGAACGCAAAGGCAGATGCCAAAAGCTCGCTGGCGCTGATTGGCACTGGCACTTTATTTAATGACAGTTGCAGCCTGAACATTAGCGGCAGCGATGAAGAGCAGGCGCGGCGCGTGCTGGAAGAGTACATCCAGGTGCGCTTTATCGACAGCGACAGCATCCAGCCAACACAGGCAGAACTGACGGCGCATCCGCTGCCGCGTTCATTAAGCCGTCTGAATCCTGATTTACTGTACGGCAATGTGCTGGCAAGCGGCGTCGGCGTGGGTACGCTGACCCTGTTACAGAGCGACAGCCTCGATAGTTATCGGGCAATCCCCGCCAGTGCGCAAGATTCCACCCTGCTGGAGCACAGCCTGGCAACGCTTGCCGAGCAACTGAACCAGCAATTGCGTGAGCGTGACGGAGAAAGCAAAACTATCCTCAGCGCCCATTTGTCGCTGATCCAGGATGATGAATTTGCGGGCAATATCCGTCGCCTGATGGCAGAACAGCATCAGGGGCTGGGGGCGGCGATCATCAGCAATATGGAGCAGGTTTGCGCCAAACTATCTGCTTCTGCCAGCGATTATCTGCGCGAGCGTGTTAGCGACATTCGCGATATCAGCGAACAGTTGCTGCATATCACCTGGCCGGAACTGAAGCCGCGCAACAATCTGGTGCTTGAAAAACCGACCATTCTGGTGGCTGAAGATTTAACCCCAAGCCAGTTTTTAAGCCTCGATTTAAAAAATCTTGCGGGCATGATTCTGGAGAAAACCGGGCGCACCTCGCATACACTGATTCTGGCCCGCGCCTCGGCGATCCCGGTTCTTAGCGGCCTGCCGCTGGATGCGATTGCCCGTTATGCCGGGCAACCGGCGGTGCTTGACGCCCAGTGCGGCGTGCTGGCGATTAATCCTGATGACGCGGTGAGCGGTTATTATCAGGTTGCGCAGACGCTGGCGGATAAACGTCAGCAACAACAGGCGCAGGCCGCCGCGCAGCTGGCCTATTCCCGTGATAACAAGCGCATTGATATTGCGGCGAATATTGGCACTGCTCTGGAAGCGCCTGGCGCGTTTGCCAACGGCGCGGAAGGTGTTGGGCTGTTCCGTACTGAAATGCTCTATATGGATCGCGACAGCGCGCCGGACGAGCAGGAGCAATTTGAAGCCTACCAGCAGGTGCTACTGGCCGCGGGCGACAAGCCGATTATCTTCCGCACAATGGACATCGGCGGCGATAAAAGCATTCCTTACCTCAACATTCCCCAGGAAGAGAACCCGTTCCTCGGCTATCGTGCGGTACGAATTTACCCGGAATTTGCTGGCCTGTTCCGCACTCAACTGCGGGCTATTTTGCGTGCCGCCAGTTTCGGCAACGCCCAGCTGATGATCCCGATGGTTCACAGCCTCGATCAGATCTTATGGGTGAAGGGTGAGATCCAAAAAGCGATCGTTGAGCTTAAACGCGATGGTCTGCGTCATGCAGAGACGATTACGCTGGGTATCATGGTGGAAGTGCCGTCGGTGTGCTACATCATCGACCACTTCTGCGATGAGGTCGATTTCTTCAGTATCGGTTCTAACGATATGACCCAGTATCTGTATGCGGTCGATCGTAATAACCCGCGCGTATCGCCGCTGTATAACCCGATTACGCCATCGTTCCTGCGCATGTTGCAGCAGATTGTTACCACTGCGCATCAGCGCGGCAAATGGGTAGGTATTTGCGGTGAACTAGGCGGTGAAAGTCGTTATCTGCCTCTACTGCTTGGGCTGGGCCTGGACGAGTTAAGCATGAGTAGCCCGCGCATTCCGGCGGTGAAAAGCCAGCTTCGTCAACTGGATAGCGAGGCGTGTCGGGAACTGGCGCGTCAGGCATGTGAATGCCGCAGTGCGCAGGAAATTGAAGCGTTACTCACCGCCTTTACGCCGGAAGAAGACGTTCGCCCACTGCTGGCGCTGGAGAATATCTTTGTTGATCAGGACTTTAGTAATAAAGAGCAGGCGATCCAGTTCCTGTGCGGCAACCTTGGTGTTAACGGGCGTACTGAACATCCGTTTGAGCTGGAAGAAGATGTCTGGCAGCGGGAAGAGATTGTTACTACTGGCGTTGGTTTTGGCGTAGCGATCCCGCATACCAAATCTCAGTGGATCCGTCATTCCAGTATCAGCATTGCCCGGCTGGTGAAACCGGTTGACTGGCAGTCAGAAATGGGCGAAGTCGAACTGGTGATCATGCTGACACTGGGCGCTAACGAAGGGATGAATCATGTGAAAGTCTTCTCGCAGCTGGCGCGTAAACTGGTGAATAAAAACTTCCGCCAGTCGCTGTTCGCCGCGCAAGATGCGCAAAGCATCCTGACGCTGCTGGAAACGGAATTAACCTTCTGACGTTAGCCCTGAAAACGGGCGCTGTACTCTCCCGGCGTCAGGCCAAACTGACGCCGGAAGACGCGACAAAAATAGTCGCTGTCCGGAAAGCCGCAACGCTGCGCCACTTCATGAATCGACAGATGATATTTCTGCAAAATCATCCTCGCCTTCGCCATTCGCACCCAACGCACATATTCGATAAAACGCATTGTTCCATGCTGCGCAAACAGTTTTGACAGATGATTGGGCGTGATATTAAAAAACTGCGCCACGCTCTCACGGGTGAGCGGCTGCGCATAATTATCCTGAACCCAGTTACAAATGCTGTGATAAAGAAAATCGCCGCGCGGCTGCGAATTGCCCGGCGGCATATTCACCACGTTGCGGCAAAGATGCAGCAAACTTAACACCAGTGGCTGAATGATATTCTGCTCCAGCGGCGAACGGCTAAGATGGGTGAGGGCAGTAAGCATTGCTTCACCTTCGCCGCGTTGCAGGCTGGGAAGTTGGATCTGGCGAGCAGGATGCAACAACGACGTGGTACGGCTATCGTAAAACGATAACCCAAGCCAGGTCGGTGCGAACACCAGGCTTAACAGCATCACCGGTTTGTTGTTGATCGGTAAATTAGCCGCGCGCGCTGGAATAAACAGCATTTCTCCTTCAACCATACGTTGCTGCTTTGCTTCCAGCAGATTGCCGTATTCGCCGCGCAGCACGATATCCAGACGGGGAAAATCAATACATAAACTGCCCACCGGTAACGAGGCAGGCTGGCTGGCAAACCAGACGCGCCCCAGTAGTTGCGGGTTAAGCACCAGGCCGCTGAACAGATCGGCGAAAAATTGTTGATCGGCGGGCAAGCCTGGTGCTTTCATGAAAGTTCCCGATTAAAGATGCATTAACTGGCGGAATTCTTTAACTTTGCTGCGGCTGACTGGCACTTCAAAATCCAGATCTTTCAGCCGCAGAATGTAGGTGTTATTAAACCACGGTTCGATCTCGCGGATTTTGTTCAGATTGACACAAAATGAGCGATGGCAGCGGAAAAAATGCGACGGCGGCAGTTTGCTGCAAAATTCGGTAATGTTCATCGGCATTACGTAGGATTCACGCCGCGTATAGACAAAGGTCATTTTCTCGTGCGCTTCGGCGTAATAGATATCGTTAATTGGCGTGACGATTATTCGCTCATCTTTCACCAGATTAATGGTGTCATTCTCACGCGTTACCGTCGCGGCAGGCGTGCTGCTGGTCTGCTGTTGTTGCCAGGCCGCTTCCAGTTTTTGCAGCATCCCGGTAATGCGTGACTCCTGATACGGTTTGAGAATGTAGTCAAACGCCTCCAGTTCAAACGCTTCTACCGCATGTTCTTTCCACGCGGTGATAAACACAATAAATGGTTTATGGGCGAACTGGCTGATGTTTTGCGCCAGCAACACACCATCCAGCGACGGAATATTGATATCCAGAAAAATGGCGTCGACGCGGTTATGCTGCAAAAACTTCAACACGTCCAGACCGTCGTCAAAGGTGCCGACAATCTCCATCTGGCTGTGCTCTTTAATTAGCCAGCTCAGTTCCTGTTGTGCCAGGAATTCGTCTTCAACAATGATGACTTTCACAATATCACTCCGGCTCAAAGCAATAACGTAGTCTGTGAGGCGACTGGGGTGCGTTGGTTAGGAATGTAAAACGCAATTTCCGTTCCTGGTTCCAGGCGGCGGATATGCAGCCCCTCGCCATACAATAACTTCACGCGATGATGGACATTCAGCAGACCAATTTTATTGCCCGGCATTTCATTCGCTTCGACCCGCTCAATCACCTTTGGATCGATGCCGTGCCCGGTATCTCGCACCGCAATGCGTACCCGATTGCCGCACTCTGCAACGCTGATGGTGACAACGCCTTTACCTTTGCAAGGCTGGATACCGTGGACAATGGCATTCTCCACCAACGGCTGGATCAGCAGGCTGGGAATGCAGCAATTCACCTCTTCATCAATATCATAGATAACCGTCAGCTTGTCGCCAAAGCGGGCCTGCTCAATGGCAATATAGTCTTTAATTTGATACAGCTCTTTTTTGATATCGATTTGCTCATCGTCTTTTAATTCAATGTTATAGCGCAGATAACGCGACAGATTAAAGATCAGCTGGCGAGCGGTATCTGGATTCAGACGGATTGACGATGAAATAGCGTTCAGAGCGTTAAACAGAAAATGGGGATTAATTTTGCTTTGCAGAGCGCGAAGCTCTGCCTTATTTGCCATTTCACGTAACTGCTCGGCACGCGAAACCTCCAGTTGCGTGGAGATGATTTGCGACAGACCGACCGCCATTTCCTGTAATGAGGAAGTGATCTGATGCGCGTGGCAGTAGTAAATTTTCAGTGTTCCGGTCACAACGCCTTTCTCCCACAATGGGATCACCAGCATGGAATGAATCTCTGGTGTGCGGTGGGCTTCATCGTTGTTTTTAATGATGATTTTTCCGTAATTCATCGCCTGTCGGGTAGTCGGGCTAATGAAGTCATCGCCATTCTGATAGTTGTGTTCGCCCACGCCGACATAGGCCAGCACATGATCGGTATTAGTAATCGCCACCGCATCGGCGTGAATATCATCGCGGATAATTTCGCAGACCTTGCGTAATGACTCGCTATTGACATGGCGAAACAGCGGCAGCGTTTTGTTGGCGATATCCAGCGCCAGCTTGGCCTGCCGCGCGGCGCTGGCCTCTTTTTCGCCCTCAACGCTTTGCACCAGCAGCACAATAAAGCCGATACAGATGCTGCCGAGGATCATCGGAATGCCGATTTTAGAGACGATATCGATCCCCAACGCGGTAGTTGGTGCCCAGACAATCACCAGAATCATGGTCAACGTTTCACACAACATGCCGCCGAGAATACCGACGCGCCAGCGCTGTGCTTTGGGGATTTTCAGGTTGATCCAGCCCGATATACAACCCGCCAGAATGCTGGTGATAAAGCAGGGGATCGCCGTCACGCCGCCGATATCAATTAAATACCGGTGAATACCCGCAATCACGCCGGTAATGATGCCTACCCACGGGCCAAACAGAATCCCGCCTGACATTACCGCGATAATACGAACGTTCACCAGCGAGCCTTCTACGGGAACGCCGGACCAGGTGCTGAACAGGGCAAACAACGAGAAAATGGCGGTAACGGCGAGCAGCTCTTTCGGTGAGTGTGCCGACTTGTGCAACAGTTCGCGAAACAGGCGGATACGGATGAGAAAGAACAGGCAGATAAGCATTAACGCTGCCCGATCGAAGACCGCCAGCAGCATGTTGAATATTTCGTGCACGGGTGACTCTGAATAAGGATTAAACCTCTATGATAGGTAACCTGAAGGCTGATGACCAGCAGGCCGTTTTTGAGGAAAAACCACAATTTTAAAAGGGGATTGAAAGATAAATGGTGTATTAGCAATGCATCTCTTGATAATGCACATCTGCTTGGTAAATTTATTGAAATTATAATGTTAATAAAATGAGTGGTAATTTTCTTGTTAGCGCAGATAAATTTCCTGTTTTTGAAGTGGCGTTCCTCATTTAAAGCCATTGATAAAAATGTTCTAAAACGCTGGACAGACAGAAATTAATCAGGCTATTTTCAAAACAGCCACCATCGTGGCAGCGTCGCTCGGACGGTCCGGGCGCTAACGTTAATCTGAGGAAATTATGGCTGACACTCGCCCTGAACGTCGCTTTACGCGCATTGATCGTCTCCCGCCCTACGTTTTTAATATTACCGCTGAACTGAAAATGGCTGCGCGTCGGCGCGGCGAAGATATTATCGATTTCAGTATGGGTAACCCGGACGGTGCGACTCCGCCGCACATCGTCGAAAAATTATGTACGGTGGCCCAGCGCCCGGACACGCATGGTTACTCCACTTCACGCGGCATTCCGCGGCTACGTCGCGCCATTTCACACTGGTATCAGGATCGCTACGACGTTGAAATCGACCCGGAATCAGAAGCTATCGTCACCATTGGTTCGAAAGAGGGACTGGCGCATCTGATGCTGGCGACGCTGGATCATGGTGACACTGTACTGGTGCCTAATCCAAGCTACCCGATTCATATTTACGGCGCGGTGATTGCCGGGGCGCAGGTACGCTCAGTGCCGCTGGTGGAAGGTGTCGATTTCTTCAACGAACTGGAACGCGCCATTCGCGAAAGTTATCCGAAACCGAAGATGATGATCCTCGGCTTCCCGTCGAATCCAACCGCGCAATGCGTGGAGCTGGAGTTCTTCGAAAAGGTTGTGGCGCTGGCGAAACGCTACGATGTGCTGGTGGTCCATGACCTGGCCTATGCCGATATCGTCTACGATGGCTGGAAAGCGCCGTCAATCATGCAGGTGCCGGGTGCACGCGATGTGGCGGTCGAGTTCTTTACGCTGTCGAAAAGCTACAACATGGCGGGCTGGCGTATCGGCTTTATGGTTGGCAACAAAACGCTGGTCAGCGCGCTGGCACGTATTAAAAGCTATCACGATTACGGCACCTTTACGCCGTTGCAGGTGGCAGCGATTGCGGCGCTGGAGGGCGATCAACAGTGCGTGCGCGACATTGCTGAACAGTACAAACGCCGCCGTGATGTACTGGTAAAAGGGCTGCATGAAGCGGGCTGGATGGTCGAAATGCCGAAGGCTTCGATGTATGTCTGGGCGAAAATCCCGGAACCGTATGCTGCCATGGGCTCGCTGGAATTTGCCAAGAAGCTGCTGAACGAAGCGAAGGTCTGTGTCTCTCCGGGGATTGGCTTTGGCGACTACGGCGACACGCATGTTCGCTTTGCACTGATTGAAAACCGCGACCGTATTCGTCAGGCGATTCGTGGGATTAAAGCGATGTTCCGTGCCGATGGTTTACTACCCGCCAGCAGCAAACATATTCACGAAAACGCGGAATAAACACCGACCTCAAAAATGCAAACAGGAGCCTGATGGCTCCTGTTTTTCATTGCACAGTTTGCTTTTAGATCATCAGGGCAAAAGTACCGGCCCAAACGATGACCATAAAAGAAATGCCCATAAAGAAATATTTCACTTTACATCTCTCCGCGTAATTACTGTTACGCCTGAATGACTTCATTACACCTGATACAGTGAGTTGACACCGGGCAAAACGACCTTAAAAGTCCTGTATTTTACCGTGGGCATCACCCCAGAATTCTGAGCTAAACTGCTCCAGACGGCGCTAATGTACGCCTAAAACTGAAACGAGACAAGAGGCATTTTCTTATTTACTTTTAGTAACTTACAGGTGTCTCATATCGGCGACAGTTTAATTTCTGACGGTAATAATTAGAGATTCAGCGAAGGAAAAAACCTTAAGAAAAAAGCCATAAAAACCATGAGGTTATTATGGCTGATTTGAGGAGGGAAAGAGTAAGAGCAGTTTGTTAAATGTATAGCGACGATTCACCCACCGGGCGCGTTTTAAAGCGACGGTGGATCCAGAGGTACTGCTCCGGTGCGCGCATGATCTCTTTTTCGATAATCTTGTTCATATAGGCAGCGGCTTGATTTTCATCTGCCGGGTAGCCTTCCATCTCTGGGGTGATGTACAAACGATATCCGCTGTAATCCGCTTTTCTTACCATCGTTACGGTTAACATGGCTGCGCCAGAGAGACGTGAAAGGACATACGTACCATTGGTTGTGGCGACATTTTCCACCGCAAAGAACGGCGCGAAGGAGCTGCCTTTACGACCATAATCCTGATCGGGAGCAAACCATACCGCTTCACCTTTCTTCAGTGCACCAACAATGCCGCGCAGATTATTTCTGCCGATCATCGCTTTGTTAGAGCGCATGCGCCCACGGGTCTGCACCCATTCCATCAGCTGATTATTATGTGGACGATAGGTAGCCATCATTGGTTGACACAGTCCCATCACGCGGCCGCCCAGCTCCAGCGACATAAAATGGACGCCGACAACCATTACGCCGCGATTTTGCATTTGTGCGCGTTTAAGGTTATCCAACCCTTCAACATCAAACCATTTACGTACGCGACTGTCGGGCCAGAACCACGCCATGCCGGTTTCTACCAGCGCCATGCCGAGTGAACGAAAGTTTTCGGCAATCATCTTCTCGCGTTCTTCCGCAGAATGCTGTGGGAAACAAAGTTCCAGGTTTTTACGGGCGATAGATTCACGCCGTTTCAGGAATGGTCGCGCCATTGCGCCAATACGCGTGCCGAGAAAGCAGAGAACAGGATAAGGAAGCTGTACCCAAAGCCAGAGTACACCAAGCCCAAACCATGTGAGCCAGTAGCGAGGATGTAGAAACTCGCGGGAAAATTTGCATTGTGGAAACATAGTTACCTTCTGTAGATACGAATTGTTGTATCGCAGAAGATTCCATGTCGACAGCGGTACACTCAATTGGTTGGGCCATCATGTACGACAATGGTTCCTGTAAAGAGTGTAAAGACTAGTCAGGACATAACCACGAGGAGCATGAATGCGGTGGCTCTACTTTATCACTGGCTGACTGCTTTCAGCTACTGATTATTAATCGTGCAAAGTAAAAAGTTTTCCCCACGCAATAGTGTTGCATTTAAGGTGCTGTTTTCATTGATGCTTAGCAAAAATTGCCAGAGGTTAAGGATTGTCTTACTATTAAAGTGACTGAAGTTACAGGTTTTTTAGCGCGGCAGGAGGTTGAGCTATGATTTATTTATGGATGTTTCTCGCCCTGTGTATTGTCTGCGTAAGCGGCTACATTGGTCAGGTCCTGAACGTGGTATCGGCGGTCTCTTCTTTCTTCGGCATGGTGATCCTCGCTGCACTCATTTATTACTTCACCATGTGGTTAACTAGCGGTAATGAACTGGTGACGGGGATATTTATGTTTCTTGCCCCGGCTTGTGGCTTGATGATTCGCTTTATGGTGGGGTATGGCAGGCGGTAGTGGGTCAGGATGGTTCATTTGGGCAGGTGCTCACATCATCAACAGACATGATTGTTCACCTGCCATGTGACAGACGCTATCGCACAGGATGAATAAGATAATTCGCCTTTGTCGAAAAAGGGGGCGTAATGTCTTCTGTGAGATTTAATGGTGGCGCATCTTCTCTCAACTTAAACAAAATCGCCTGTGATGGCTGAAGTTTTGTAGAATGAGTTGTCGTCATCACTGACGTTTTCTCTGTCTCTTTATAGCTCGTCTCACTTCCACCACCGGAAATGGAAAATGCAAAAACATTGCATGCCATAATAGAGACCAATAAAAATAAGCTAAAAAGCATTAAGTTTACTTTCATAGAAAGTTATCCTGAATATGGTTCACTGAGAACTTACGATGTTATGGCTGTATTTACATTTAATTAATCAGTATTTACATCGATATAATAAATGACATCTCTTTGTGGTATATAAGAATAGTTCTCTGCGACAGGAAGCATATTCCTACAATTGTAAGACTAAAATACTTCTTGCGATAATAACTACAGCTGTAAGATAACCCTTTCAAAATGACCGTTGCTCTCTGATTTCTCATTTCATGCTCACCCAATATGATGGCGGCGTTTTCTAAAACTGTTAAAGAATGAGGTAAGTATGAAACGTTTAATTATGGCTACGATGGTCACAGCAATTCTGGCATCTTCAACTGTATGGGCGGCTGATAATGCACCGGTAGCGGCACAACAGCAAACTCAGCAAGTTCAGCAAACCCAGAAAACGGCAGCAGCAGAGCGTATCTCTGAACAAGGTTTATATGCGATGCGTGACGTGCAGGTAGCGCGCCTGGCTCTGTTTCATGGCGATCCGGAAAAGGCAAAAGAACTGACCAATGAAGCTTCAGCTTTGTTGTCAGATGACAGTACCGAATGGGCAAAGTTCGCTAAGCCAGGTAAAAAGACCAATGTCAATGATGACCAATATATTGTCATTAATGCATCTGTCGGAATTTCTGAGAGTTATGTAGCTACACCCGAAAAAGAAGCCGCGATAAAAATTGCCAACGAAAAAATGGCGAAAGGGGATAAAAAGGGCGCAATGGAAGAGCTGCGCCTGGCCGGTGTTGGCGTAATGGAAAACCAATATCTGATGCCGCTCAAACAGACTCGTAATGCACTTGCTGATGCGCAGAAACTGCTTGATAAAAAGCAATACTACGAGGCAAACCTGGCGCTTAAAGGTGCGGAAGATGGAATCATCGTCGATAGCGAAGCACTGTTTGTGAACTAACGCTGACAGGCAGTATATTGAGGTAAAGGATTTAACTCCCTCCAGCCGACAATTTTTTATGACCACAATACGACAGGTTGTGGTCATAAAATTATTTGGCGCTCGCGGTTCTATAAACTCGCATTTTATCTTCCTCAAAGTAAACCGCAATAATCCCGTGTCATCACAAATCATTTATTATGTTATGTTTTATGGTACGCTTTAAAAAGCGTAATCATACCCTTACTTGTAAATCACCGGCGCTTCTTACAGTTGTAAGAATAACATCACAAATGTCGCGGCTCTCTCTGATTACCGCGAACCAATATTTATCATATTCTTCTTTTCGTCCTCACTACTTACCATGCAGAAAGGAATTGGAAGTAGCGATGAAATGATTTTCAGTACTTGATACAGGAATTTAAAAATATCGAGTGCAGCTACGACGATATTTTGCGGATTATTTATAGAGGCGTTATGTCTTAAATAAACGCTAAATTAACACATATTTAATTAACTAATAGGTATTGCTATGTCAACTCCACTTCAAGGAATTAAAGTTCTCGATTTCACCGGTGTGCAATCTGGCCCATCTTGTACTCAAATGCTGGCCTGGTTTGGCGCTGACGTCATTAAAATTGAACGTCCCGGCGTTGGTGACGTAACGCGTCACCAGCTGCGAGATATTCCTGATATCGATGCGCTTTACTTCACCATGCTTAACAGTAACAAACGTTCTATTGAATTAAATACCAAAACAGCGGAAGGCAAAGAGGTAATGGAAAAGCTGATCCGCGAAGCTGATATCTTAGTCGAGAACTTTCATCCAGGGGCCATTGATCACATGGGCTTCACCTGGGAGCATATTCAAGAAATCAATCCACGTCTGATTTTTGGTTCGATCAAAGGGTTTGATGAGTGTTCGCCTTATGTGAATGTAAAAGCCTATGAAAACGTTGCTCAGGCAGCGGGTGGCGCGGCATCCACTACGGGTTTTTGGGACGGTCCGCCGCTGGTAAGCGCTGCAGCGTTGGGTGACAGCAACACCGGAATGCATTTACTGATCGGTTTACTTGCTGCTTTGCTGCATCGCGAAAAAACGGGGCGTGGGCAACGAGTCACCATGTCAATGCAGGATGCCGTATTGAACCTTTGCCGCGTGAAATTACGCGACCAGCAGCGTCTCGATAAATTGGGTTATCTGGAAGAATACCCGCAGTATCCGAATGGCACATTTGGTGATGCAGTTCCCCGCGGAGGTAATGCGGGTGGTGGCGGTCAGCCTGGCTGGATCCTGAAATGTAAAGGCTGGGAAACCGATCCTAACGCCTATATTTATTTCACTATTCAGGAGCAAAACTGGGAAAACACCTGTAAAGCCATCGGCAAACCAGATTGGATTACCGATCCGGCATACAGTACAGCCCATGCCCGACAGCCACATATTTTCGATATTTTTGCTGAAATCGAAAAATACACTGTCACTATTGATAAACATGAAGCGGTGGCCTATTTGACTCAGTTTGATATTCCTTGTGCACCGGTTTTAAGTATGAAAGAAATTTCACTTGATCCCTCTTTGCGCCAAAGTGGCAGTGTTGTTGAAGTGGAACAACCGTTGCGTGGAAAATATCTGACAGTTGGTTGTCCAATGAAATTCTCTGCCTTTACGCCGGATATTAAAGCTGCGCCGCTATTAGGTGAACATACCGCTGCTGTATTGCAGGAGCTGGGTTATAGCGACGATGAAATTGCTGCAATGAAGCAAAACCACGCCATCTGATATTAACGGGGGCTTCTGGCTCCCAATTTATAAAAATTTCGAGGTTATTAATCATGTCAGATCAACTTCAAATGACAGATGGTATGCATATCATCGTTGAAGCATTAAAACAGAATAATATTGACACTATTTATGGTGTTGTAGGTATTCCTGTGACGGATATGGCACGCCATGCCCAGGCGGAAGGCATTCGTTATATTGGTTTTCGTCATGAGCAGTCGGCAGGCTATGCCGCTGCGGCAAGCGGTTTTCTTACCCAAAAACCAGGGATCTGCCTGACAGTGTCTGCGCCAGGATTCCTCAATGGTTTGACCGCATTGGCCAACGCAACGGTAAATGGTTTTCCGATGATCATGATTAGCGGCTCCAGCGACCGCGCGATCGTCGACCTACAGCAAGGTGATTATGAAGAGCTGGACCAAATGAATGCGGCAAAACCGTATGCCAAAGCAGCATTTCGCGTTAATCAGCCGCAGGATCTTGGCATTGCATTGGCACGCGCTATCCGGGTCTCAGTATCGGGTCGCCCTGGCGGAGTTTATCTTGATTTGCCTGCAAATGTCCTGGCCGCGACGATGGAAAAAGACGAAGCGTTAACCACGATTGTAAAAGTTGAAAATCCGTCGCCAGCATTATTGCCATGCCCGAAGTCAGTCGCTAGCGCAATTTCGCTTTTAGCAAAAGCTGAACGACCATTAGTTATCCTTGGCAAAGGCGCGGCGTATTCACAAGCGGATGAACAGCTTCGTGAATTTATTGAAAGTGCCCAGATTCCATTCCTGCCAATGTCTATGGCGAAAGGGATCCTCGAAGATACACATCCACTTTCTGCGGCAACTGCGCGTTCGTTTGCCCTGGCAAATGCTGACGTTGTCATGCTTGTTGGTGCACGACTGAATTGGTTACTGGCACACGGTAAAAAAGGATGGGCGGCAGATACACAGTTTATTCAACTGGATATTGAACCGCAGGAAATTGACAGCAACCGCCCCATTGCTGTGCCAGTCGTTGGCGATATTGCATCCAGTATGCAAGGTATGCTGGCAGAACTGAAACAAAACACATTTACGACTCCACTGGTATGGCGCGATATTTTAAATATCCACAAGCAGCAAAATGCACAAAAAATGCATGAAAAATTAAGTACAGATACTCAACCATTAAATTACTTTAATGCATTAAGTGCTGTGCGCGATGTATTGCGCGAGAACCAGGATATTTATTTAGTTAATGAAGGTGCAAATACCCTGGATAATGCACGAAATATTATTGATATGTATAAACCACGTCGCCGTCTGGATTGTGGTACCTGGGGTGTCATGGGCATCGGTATGGGCTATGCCATCGGTGCTAGCGTGACCTCTGGTTCTCCGGTTGTCGCCATTGAAGGTGATAGTGCTTTTGGTTTCAGTGGGATGGAGATTGAAACGATTTGTCGATATAACCTGCCGGTGACGATCGTTATTTTTAATAATGGCGGCATCTACAGAGGAGACGGTGTTGATCTCAGTGGCGCTGGTGCACCATCACCAACAGATCTATTGCACCATGCAAGGTATGACAAATTAATGGATGCGTTTCGTGGCGTTGGCTATAACGTCACTACGACAGATGAACTTCGTCATGCTTTAACCACCGGTATTCAGTCGCGCAAACCGACCATTATTAATGTGGTCATCGACCCTGCAGCAGGAACTGAAAGTGGCCATATTACCAAACTTAACCCAAAACAAGTCGCTGGTAATTAAATACTGACATCGTCTCCTCTTGCCAACTCATTATGCGATGGTGAGGGGACCCTTATCGGAAATACTATTATGCTAACATTTTTTATTGGCGATTTATTGCCTATTATCGTAATCATGCTGTTGGGTTATTTTAGCGGCAGACGAGAAACTTTTTCAGAAGATCAAGCCCGGGCATTTAATAAACTGGTATTAAACTACGCTCTTCCTGCGGCTCTATTTGTATCTATTACCCGGGCAAACAGGGAAATGATTTTTGCGGACACTCGTCTGACCCTTGTATCACTTGTGGTTATTGTCGGATGTTTCTTTTTCTCCTGGTTCGGTTGCTACAAATTTTTTAAACGTACTCATGCAGAAGCAGCAGTATGTGCATTAATTGCAGGTTCACCTACCATTGGATTCCTGGGATTTGCAGTTCTCGATCCTATTTATGGTGATTCCGTATCAACAGGTTTAGTGGTAGCAATTATTTCAATTATCGTTAACGCAATTACTATTCCTATTGGTCTGTATTTGCTGAATCCCTCCTCAGGAGCGGATGGTAAGAAGAATAGTAATCTGAGCGCATTAATTTCTGCGGCAAAGGAGCCAGTAGTATGGGCACCTGTTCTGGCAACGATCCTGGTGTTGGTTGGGGTAAAAATTCCGGCAGCATGGGACCCAACCTTTAATCTGATTGCGAAGGCTAACTCAGGGGTAGCGGTATTCGCTGCGGGGTTGACTCTGGCTGCACATAAATTCGAGTTCAGTGCCGAAATTGCTTATAACACCTTCCTGAAGCTAATTCTGATGCCACTGGCGCTGCTTCTCGTTGGTATGGCATGTCATTTGAACAGCGAACATTTGCAGATGATGGTACTGGCAGGCGCCTTACCGCCGGCATTCTCCGGAATCATTATTGCCAGCCGGTTTAATGTCTACACCCGCACTGGTACAGCGTCACTGGCTGTGAGCGTACTGGGCTTTGTCGTCACGGCTCCTTTGTGGATTTATGTCAGTCGACTGGTTTCATAATTAATCATGTTATTGATTTTACATAAATGCCGAAGTGTCTTTTCACCTTCGGCTTTTTTCAAGGCATAAGCAAATGACAAATAATGAATGCAAAGGGCCGTTTGAAGGCTTATTAGTTATCGATATGACACATGTCCTTAATGGACCTTTCGGAACTCAACTTCTTTGTAATATGGGCGCAAGGGTAATTAAAGTTGAGCCGCCGGGTCATGGTGATGATACCCGCACATTTGGTCCCTATGTGGATGGACAGTCACTCTATTACAGTTTTATTAATCATGGCAAAGAGAGTGTGGTTCTTGATTTAAAGAATGATCACGATAAAAGTATATTTATAAATATGCTTAAACAAGCTGATGTATTAGCTGAGAATTTTCGCCCAGGTACAATGGAAAAACTGGGGTTTTCATGGGAAACGCTACAAGAAATCAACCCGCGTCTCATCTATGCTTCATCGTCAGGTTTTGGGCATACCGGCCCGCTAAAAGATGCTCCAGCCTACGATACCATCATTCAGGCAATGAGCGGGATAATGATGGAAACAGGGTACCCTGATGCTCCGCCAGTGCGCGTGGGTACCTCTCTTGCGGATTTATGTGGCGGTGTCTATTTATTCAGTGGAATAGTGAGTGCACTTTATGGCCGCGAAAAGAGCCAGAGAGGGGCGCATGTCGATATAGCGATGTTTGATGCCACGCTGAGTTTTCTGGAGCATGGTCTGATGGCATATATTGCGACAGGGAAGTCACCACAACGTCTGGGAAATCGCCATCCCTACATGGCACCTTTTGATGTTTTTGATACTCAGGATAAGCCGATTACTATTTGTTGTGGTAATGACAAGCTTTTTTCTGCGTTATGCCAGGCACTGGATCTGACGGAGCTGGTTGATGATCCCCGATTTATCAGCAATATTTTACGCGTACAAAACCAGGCTATTCTTAAACAATATATTGAGCGAACGTTAAAAACGCAGGCAGCTGAAGTTTGGTTAGCCAAAATACATGAAGTTGGTGTGCCCGTCGCGCCGTTATTAAGTGTGGCTGAGGCCATTAATTTGCCACAAACTCAGGCGAGAAATATGTTGATTGAAGCCGGAGGAATAATGATGCCAGGTAATCCGATAAAAATCAGCGGCTGCGCGGACCCGCATGTTATGCCGGGAGCGGCAACGCTCGACCAGCATGGGGAACAAATTCGCCAGGAGTTCTCATCATAAATGTAAGATGTGCTGGTAAATAGCTCCCACATTTGAATATTGTGGGAGCCGCTATTTAGTCATTTCGTTGACAGAAAACAGCTATCTCCTGGTCCAGCTCTGCAATGTGTTCTTTAACAGAGTTCAGCAGCTGAAGAATTTCAGGCTTACTGTCATCTGAAACAGGTGTTATTTCTAACTGATGGCTAATATTAATCAACTTTTGCAAATTCAGGATGTTAGCCGCACCGTGGATGCGATGAATACACTGATGGAAAGTTCTGTTGTCGCCAGCTTCTAGTGCATGAAACGCAGCGGGTAGATCTTTATGCGTTTCATGCTGGAAAGTCATGAGAATCTCCTGCATCAGTTGTAGATCGTTCGCCGTATTATTTTTCAGGGCCTCGATATCAAGGTGGCGATACTGAGGTGCAATAGGCGCAACCTGGTGTAACTGACTTAAATGTGTTTTCAGTACATCCAGGGTCAACGGTTTGAACAAACATAAGTTCATGCCGCAATTTAACCCTTTTTCACGTTCGTTAGCCTGTGCGTTGGCTGTAAGCCCCCAGATGGGTAAGGAAGAATTTTGCTCACGGAGTTTGCGAGTCAACTCAAAACCATCCATATTCGGCATATTAACGTCAGTAATAAGCAGGTCATAATGTTGCATACTGACTTTGTGTAGCGCTTGCACACCATCAGTTGCTTCATCAACATCATATCCTAATAGGTTTAGCTGGCGTTTGAGTAATAGCCTGTTGGTCGGATGATCATCCGCGATTAATATGCTCAACTTTTCAGGGAGTGTCATGGGTTGTTCTGCTTTTGCCTCGACAGTCGCCACTTGTTGGGTAATTTCTACCGGGATTGTGATCGTAAATGTCGTTCCTATGCCTGGATGACTTTCTAATGACAAATCGCCCTGCATGTTTTTAATTAATTCTTTGCAGATCATTAAGCCTAAACCAGAACCTGTTTGCTGACGACCTGCACTTGTTTGGCTATAGCGTTTAAACAGTTGTTGTTGTTCTTCCTGTGATAATCCACTTCCAGAATCCATAATCGTCATTTTGATTACAGCGTGGTTGTCATCAATGTTAACCAGGGAGGTCGTAATTTTTACTGCCCCCTCGGTGGTAAATTTGAGAGCATTGCTCAGTAAATTAGATAAGACCTGCTTAAACGCCTGAGGGTCGATCTTAACCAGGTAATGTTCAGGAAACGTACTGCTGCAACTTAATGCGATCGATTTGCTTGCAGCAATCGCACCGAAAGAGTGACAAGTGTTCTGGACTAAAGTAGGGATATCGACCCATTGTGGTTGAAGTTGATAGTTACCCGACTCAATTTTGTCGACATCAAGGATTTCACCAATTAAGCCGAGGAGTGATTGTCCGGTGGCGTAGGCAAGTGAAATCGCCTCCACCCGTTGTTCCTTGCTAAGACCAGAACCCGACAGAAGTTCCAGGAAGCCCATAATGGAGCTTATTGGTGTTCTTATTTCGTGACTCATTGTTGCCAGAAACTGACTTTTTGCGACAGTTGCATTGATCGCTTTATTTCTCTCTACTTCGAGAGCGTGAATTAAATCACGCGTCTCGGTAATATCTTGCCAACCACAAATATAAACAGCATGATCGCTGGCTGGCAGATTGCATAATGTATGCCAGTGATTAATGCATCTTTTCTCGATGCCATTATCAATTTCAAATACCTGTGTGTATATTGTTCGATTTTCTTTCGTTTCTGCTGTGACTTCATGCGCATTAGAAAAAACATCTTTAAAGGGTGAGTCACTGTTTTCTAATGGTAACATTGCATTTTTGTAGTAATCCGCAGTGAAATAATGTTCAAAAGCACTATTATGACTAATGACATTACCTTGCCAGTTTACAACATAAGTTGGATTCGGTAAGGAATCCGAGAGTGCTTTTCGGAATGATATTTGGTTTTCTAAATCACCCTGAATGACTTTACGACGACGAACTGAGCGTAACAGGTAGAATCCCCATAAAAGGCTACTGCCAACTAATAAAACGGATAATGTCGTGACAATATAAAATTGCTCGCTATAGAGGTCCCATGTGTCAATGGTCACATTGGGCATTTTAATCCATTTTTCCGTCAGGCGCAGAACTTCGCTTGGGGGAATTGCATTCAGTGCTTTATTAATAATATCCTTAAGTTCCGGTTCTCCGCGAGGAAAAGCGAACGAAAGCGATGCATTCGGAACGCCGGGAATAAGAAAATGATAAAGTTCATTAGGATAGTAATGGTCGATCATGTAACGTGAATTTAACTGTGTCGCGACCAGAGCATCAAGTTCGCCTTCCTTGACCTTGTGAAATGCAGCGCTGGCGTTATCGACTTTTATCCACTCTACCTCCGGATACATCTCTTTTAATTGCGAATGAAGCTCATAATAATAGGGAATGGCAACTTTCATTCCTTTTTTTAATGTTTGTTCACTGTCAGGCGCTTTTTGCATGACAAAAACGTAAGGCGTTGTTATGAAGGCTTCAGCAAATAAAACATTATTTTCTCTATCTTCACTATAAATAGCGGCGGGCAATATATCCCATCCACCGGGGTTAAGCTGTGTCCCCGCATGAATATTGTGTGAAACGGTGATCGGAGAAAAATTTAAACCTGTTTGCAAGGTAATAATATTAAGAATATCACCCATCACGCCCCGAACTGAGCCAGTTTCATCTGTCATAGAATAGGGTGGCGAGTAAGGATTTTCCAGCACCTTTAAATCGGGATGCTGCTTAATCCACTGTTTTTCATGTTCAGTGAGTTCTAATGGTTTGTTCAGAAAGGCCAGGTTTCCTGTATCAAGCCAATTTTGTGATACTTCATAGCGAACTTCATTTGTTAAAGCATCAACAAATCGATTGAGTACTTCATTAAGAACGACTGAATCTTTTCTGGTTAAGAAAAAGTTATATTGACGCGGCGAGTTATAATATTTCACTACATTTAAGGAGTGAGTGAAATAGCGGGAAATCATACTGCTGGTAATAATGTTACTACCAATAAAGTAATCATTCTGTCCGGCTGAGACGGATGCTAATGCCTGATATAAATTTGTAAAAGAGATAATTGTTGCTTTTGGAAATGATTGATGAATTACCTCATCTGGAGGGTAATTTGCTACCCGAGCAATATTTACTGGTTTTGATGAGGTAAGCGGTCTCATTGAATCGTGAAGGGTGGTGACCAGCGCCGGAAAGGTAATTATCAGCGGTTTGGTTGCAGCAATGTCATCATTAAGAGGCGGCGAAGCAACTAAATGTGATAACACTATATCGACTTCCCCTTCTGTAAGCGCGTCCATTGCTTTTTGATGATCTGCGTATTCCCGGAGTGTTAATTTGATATTTAACGCTCTTTTTAAAAGATTTAAATAATCAGCATTAATACCACGAACCCGTTGCTGCGAATCGGTATGCAACAAAGTAGCCGTTTGGGACTTGTGTACTGCAATCACAAGATTTTTTTTGCTCGCTAACCAACGTAATTCCTTGTTGCTCAGACGTAGTGGATCAAGCGTGACACGGTTGTTACTACTGATGCCACGATATTCGATGTAATCTTCGTCTGCGAAACTTATGGTCGACCAAAGACCACAACAGAGAAGAATAATATAGGGTAAAAACTTCATGTGGTTAGCCGATTTTGTTACGTTGTGCGAATGTGTAAAGATCCATCAGTGATTTACATTCTAATTTTTCCATCAGGCGACTTTTATAAGTGCTGACAGTTTTGTTGCTGATGAACATTTTTTCCGCAATGTCATTATTATCCTTGCCATCAAGAATATATCGCATGACACTAATTTCTTGTTTCGATAAGGAGTCGAGTTTTTGCTGGTCGGACGTTAAACTTCCAACAAACCGGTTGAGAGAGAAGGGGAAATAGCAGTAGCCATTTTTTGCAGCTTCAATAGCCGCAATGATATTGTTCATGCCTTCTTTTTTACTCACGAAACCATTAGCGCCAGCATCAGCACAATGTTTCCCGTAAAAATGGTCATTTTTAGCGGAGACGATAATAATAATTCCGCTATATTGGCGCTTCCTCAGCGTTTCTAACACCTGGATACCGTTAACTCCGGGGATATCGACATCAATGATGACGATATCAGGTTTAAGTGTTTCCACCCGCTGAACGGCACTTCCCCCTTCAGTCAACTCCGCTAAGATTTCAATATCGTTTTTGATCAATAAATTACGAATTGCTGCGATAGCAAGAGGATGGTCATCAATAATTATTGCGTTCATAGATTATTCCCTTTGCAATGAAGCATCTCCCTTCTCCCTGTAGTAATACAGACATAAGGCATCATCTCATTTTCTCAATAAAAATAAGAAAATTTGAGCTTCCTTTAAGATAATTCGACAAGTATACCATATAAATAGTCGGCATAAATGAAATGTCAACAATAAAATCAGGGATTGTACCGATGATTTATAGTTTCACATTAGCACTATAAGTCTTCTCACTAATCCTACAGGCGTAAGAATTGTATTGCAAAAGCCACGGTTTAGTCCTCTGTTGTTTTTTTTGCACCTCATTTAAATTAGGCCTCCAACGTTCCTGGGACAATGTGCAACACATGCACTGTGTTTGATATGAAGAATGAATACTCTTTTCATTCAATTCATAAATTTCATCTATGCGAAATGAGAGATAATAGTGGAACAGATTAATTCAAATAAAAAACATTCTAACAGAAGAAAATACTTTTCTTTATTGACGGTAGTTTTATTTATTGCGTTTTCAGGTGCCTATGCCTATTGGTCAATGGAATTAGAAGACATGATTAGTACAGATGACGCCTATGTCACGGGGAATGCAGATCCAATTTCTGCACAAGTTTCAGGCAGCGTCACTGTCGTTAATCATAAAGATACGAACTACGTTCGACAGGGTGACATTTTAGTCTCACTGGATAAGACTGATGCCACTATCGCACTCAATAAAGCTAAAAATAATCTGGCCAATATTGTTCGGCAAACGAATAAACTGTACTTACAGGATAAACAATACAGTGCCGAAGTCGCTTCAGCACGTATTCAGTATCAACAATCTTTAGAAGATTATAACCGTCGTGTACCTTTAGCGAAGCAGGGGGTTATTTCAAAAGAAACGCTGGAGCATACCAAAGATACGTTAATAAGTAGCAAAGCGGCATTGAATGCTGCTATTCAGGCTTATAAAGCGAATAAAGCTTTAGTAATGAACACACCATTAAACCGTCAGCCACAAGTCGTTGAAGCGGCGGATGCAACCAAAGAAGCCTGGTTGGCGCTTAAACGTACGGATATTAAGAGTCCGGTTACCGGCTATATTGCCCAGCGAAGTGTTCAGGTCGGCGAAACAGTGAGTCCCGGACAATCGTTAATGGCTGTCGTACCGGCACGTCAAATGTGGGTTAATGCTAACTTTAAAGAAACACAACTCACGGATGTACGGATTGGTCAATCGGTCAATATTATCAGCGATCTTTATGGTGAAAATGTTGTGTTTCATGGTCGGGTGACAGGGATCAATATGGGAACCGGCAATGCGTTCTCCTTATTACCTGCACAAAATGCGACAGGGAATTGGATCAAAATCGTTCAGCGTGTACCGGTTGAGGTTTCTCTTGATCCAAAAGAACTCATGGAACATCCCTTGCGTATTGGTTTATCGATGACTGCAACTATTGATACCAGGAACGAAGACATTGCCGATATGCCCGATCTGGCTTCAACCGTGACGTCCATGCCTGCTTATACCAGTAAGGCTTTAGTTATCGATACCAGTCCGATAGAAAAAGAAATTAGCAACATTATTTCGCATAATGGACAACTTTAATGGCAATCACTAAATCAACTCCGGCACCATTAACCGGTGGGACGTTATGGTGCGTCACTATTGCATTGTCATTAGCGACGTTTATGCAAATGTTGGATTCCACTATTTCTAACGTCGCAATACCGACAATATCTGGCTTTCTGGGAGCATCAACAGACGAAGGCACCTGGGTTATCACTTCGTTTGGTGTAGCAAATGCCATTGCGATCCCTGTTACCGGCAGGTTGGCACAAAGAATAGGCGAATTAAGATTATTTTTACTTTCAGTAACCTTTTTTTCGCTATCTTCATTAATGTGTAGCCTATCGACCAATCTTGATGTGCTGATATTTTTTAGAGTCGTTCAGGGGTTAATGGCGGGGCCGTTAATTCCACTGTCACAGAGTTTATTATTAAGGAATTATCCGCCAGAAAAAAGAACATTTGCTCTGGCATTATGGTCTATGACCGTGATTATCGCTCCGATATGTGGGCCGATATTGGGCGGTTATATTTGTGATAACTTTAGCTGGGGTTGGATATTTTTAATCAATGTCCCTATGGGGATTATCGTCCTGACATTATGCTTAACCTTACTTAAAGGAAGAGAAACTGAGACTTCACCGGTCAAAATGAATCTGCCAGGACTGACCCTGTTAGTGCTCGGTGTTGGTGGCTTGCAAATTATGCTTGATAAAGGGCGCGATCTGGATTGGTTCAACTCGAGTACAATAATAATACTAACAGTAGTGTCAGTTATTTCTCTGATTTCTTTAGTCATTTGGGAGTCGACCTCAGAGAATCCGATTCTTGATCTCAGTTTGTTTAAGTCCCGTAATTTCACCATTGGTATTGTGAGTATCACATGCGCATATTTATTTTACTCTGGGGCGATAGTCCTTATGCCGCAGTTACTCCAGGAAACGATGGGGTATAATGCGATA
Organism: Escherichia sp. WS1450; assembly: GCF_046487395.1. Lineage (NCBI taxonomy): Bacteria > Pseudomonadati > Pseudomonadota > Gammaproteobacteria > Enterobacterales > Enterobacteriaceae > Escherichia > Escherichia sp. WS1450. The sequence goes on along the minus strand of NZ_JBJQJO010000005.1, from coordinate 17,398 downwards.
TGGGCCGGACTTGCCTATGCGCCCATCGGCATCATGCCGCTATTAATATCACCTTTGATAGGACGTTATGGCAACAAAATTGATATGCGGTTGTTGGTGACATTTAGTTTTTTAATGTATGCGGTTTGCTATTACTGGCGTTCTGTGACATTTATGCCAACGATTGATTTTACAGGCATCATTTTGCCACAGTTTTTTCAGGGATTCGCCGTCGCCTGTTTCTTTTTACCCTTAACAACGATTTCGTTTTCAGGCTTGCCAGATAATAAATTTGCCAATGCCTCGAGTATGAGTAATTTTTTTCGTACCTTGTCAGGATCAGTTGGTACGTCGTTGACAATGACGCTGTGGGGACGACGAGAATCATTACACCATAGTCAGTTGACAGCAACCATCGATCAATTTAACCCCGTGTTTAATTCATCGTCACAAATTATGGATAAATATTATGGTTCGCTTTCAGGGGTTCTTAATGAAATTAATAATGAAATAACTCAGCAGTCACTTTCAATTTCTGCAAATGAGATTTTCCGTATGGCGGCTATTGCTTTTATCTTACTTACAGTTTTGGTTTGGTTTGCGAAACCGCCGTTTACAGCGAAAGGTGTTGGGTGATGGTAAAAAGAGAGAGCTATAGCAGGTAAGACGGTAGAATCTTAAGCCTGCGCCATCGGCAGCATCGCTCACCCAGGGAAAGGATGGCGATGCTGCATTGAAAATTAATTAGCGGCCTTTTGCCAGATATTGCTCCATCTCTTCTTCCGGCACCATTCCACCTCCCGTCGCCCACACCAGATGAGTGGCATTATGCAGTTGTTCTGCGCTGAAACCGTGCATCTGTTGGTAACTTACTGATGCGCACACGCGCTGAGGCCCGGCCATACCCGCCAGTGCCGAAGGTTCAAGACGAATACCTTCTTCCTGCGCCAGCCAGCCAAGCATGTCATACATGGTTTGATCGCTAAGGGTATAGAAGCCATCCAGTAGACGCTCCATTGCCCGCCCGACAAAGCCTGATGCGCGACCAACTGCAAGGCCATCCGCTGCGGTAAGGTTGTCGATACCAATATCCTGAACAGAAATCTGATCGTGTAATCCTGTATGGACGCCTAACAGCATACAAGGGGAGTGCGTTGGTTCGGCAAAAAAGCAGTGAACATGATCGCCAAATGCCAGTTTAAGCCCGAATGCGACGCCACCAGGACCACCGCCAACACCACACGGCAGATAGACAAACAGAGGGTTATCAGCATCGACGATACGACCTTGCTCGGCAAATTGCGCTTTAAGACGCTGGCCAGCGACGGAATACCCAAGGAACAATGTGCGGGAATTCTCGTCATCAATAAAGAAACAGTTCGGGTCAGACTGCGCTGCTTTACGTCCTTCCTCGACGGCAACACCATAATCTTGCTCATATTCCACGACCGTAACGCCATGGCTGCGCAGTTTCGCTTTTTTCCATGCCCGGGCATCAGCAGACATATGCACTGTCACCTTAAAGCCAATGCGGGCGCTCATTATGCCGATTGATAACCCCAGATTTCCGGTTGAGCCCACAGCAATGCTGTATTGACTAAAGAACTGTTTAAACTCCGGGGAAAGCAGTTTGCTGTAGTCATCTTCAGGCGTCAGCAACCCCGCTTCCAGAGCCAGTTTTTCTGCATGTGCCAGGACTTCATAAATCCCGCCGCGTGCTTTTATGGAGCCGGAAATAGGCAAATGGCTATCTTTTTTCAGTAACAGTTGCCCGCTGATCGGTTGTTGATATTCCTTTTCCAGCCGTTTTTGCATAGTCGGAATGGCAACCAGTTCTGATTCAATAATCCCCCCAGTAGCAGCAGTTTCAGGAAATGCTTTTGCCAGATAGGGTGCAAAACGAGATAAGCGCGCATGGGCGTCCTGAACATCCTGTTCGGTCAGGCCAACATAAGGTAAACCTTCAGCCAATGAGGTCGTGCCAGGATTAAACCAGGTGGTTTCTTTAAGAGCAACCAGATCCTTTACCAACGGATACTGGGCGATGAGCGAGTTCATTTTAGCGTTTTCCATAGTACGTCTCTTTGCGCTTAGATGATAAATGACAGCAGGAATGTGCCCGCCAGAGCGACGACTGAAGCGATAAATGTCGCTGTCGTATAGTATTTAAATGTTTCATTGAGCGTAGCGCCGCAATATTGCTTCACCAGCCAGAAAAGCGAGTCCGTAACGATCGTGCAGCCAATCGCACCTGAACCGATAGCAATCGCAATAATTTCCGGGCTGATGTCGGGATACAGCGGCAGCATGGGTGCAACAATTGCCGTTGCCCCCATCATTGCCACTGTAGCGGAGCCCACTGCAGCATGCAGAATAAGAGCCACTAACCAGGCCAGAAGAATCGGGTGCATATGCATATTAGAGAGAATAACTGCCAGCGTATCAGCGAGACTGCTGCTTTTTAAAATGGCGTTGAATGCGCCTCCGGCCCCGATAATCAGCAAAATATTAGCAATAGAACCGAAGCCATTTTCCGTATGTGTGAGCATCGTCCCCATGCTCATATGTTGACGTATACCCAACACATAATAGGCGACAAATACGGCGATAAACATGGCAGTGATAGGGTTGCCAATAAACTCAAGCAAGGTATACAAACCACTCTCACGCGCCATATTCAATTCGGCAATCGTTTTCACCAACATCAGCGCAATGGGCAGCAGTACGGTGAATAACGTTGCGCCTAATGACGGTAGTGTTTTTTCATCGCGAACTTTGAGATCGGCAAACTCTGTGGGTACAGGCTTAAAGGGCAGTCGTTGACCCAGAAATTTAAGGAAAAGCGGGCCACCGATCAGTGATGCCATCAGCCCAACCAGCAAACCGTAGACGATCACCGAACCGATATCTGCGCCCAGCTTATTGGCAACATATAAAGCAGCCGGATGTGGAGGAACCACGCAGTGCACTGCCATCAATGCGGTACACAGCGGAATGGCCAGCTTTAACAATGAGGTATTGGTTTTTTTGGCAATTGAAAAAGCCAGAGGAATCAATAGTACGACGCCCACTTCAACAAACAGCGTGATGCCGCAAATCAGGCCAACCAGCACCATAATGACATCAGCCGAAAGCCAGCGGCAGCGCTGAAGTGTCAGACCAATTCTTTCTGCGGCACCGGATACTTCCATCATTTTTCCCAGTATCGTGCCAAGGCCGATAACCGCAGCGAGGAAACCCAGCGTTCCGCCAATTCCACTTTCAATAGCATTTACCATATCCAGTGGTCCCATACCCATCATCGTTCCCACGAAGAAGCTGGCCAGCAACAGCGCCAGAAACGGGTGGAATTTGAACTTCACGATGGTCAGTACAATTAACACGATGCTGATAAGCAGCGTGCTCACAACCCAGATTTGAGAGTGCATATCTCACCTTCCCCTGTGATTAACCTGATGATATTGGACAAAAAAACAACGCAGGCTGACAAACGATAAAATTTGCCTTTCACATGAGATAAATTGCAGCAAAGGAGTGATTTACATCTAAAAATGAAGGTGAATTGAGATATGGTTCACTTTAGCTCACCTTACAGCTGAAATTTTGCCGCTATTTTTTTACACTTAAAATAAAAATGAGGTGATTATGGAACCCCTTCGTGAAATAAGAAATCGACTGCTTAACGGCTGGCAACTATCAAAAATGCATACTTTTGAAGTGGCTGCCAGGCATCAGTCCTTCGCCCTGGCGGCAGAGGAGTTGTCGCTGAGCCCCAGTGCGGTAAGTCACCGTATCAATCAGCTGGAAGAAGAATTGGGTATTCAGTTGTTTGTCCGTTCCCATCGCAAAGTGGAATTAACGCACGAAGGGAAACGCGTTTATTGGGCGCTAAAATCGTCGCTGGATACCCTGAACCAGGAAATTCTTGATATCAAAAATCAGGAGTTATCGGGAACGTTAACTCTGTACTCCCGACCCTCTATCGCCCAATGCTGGTTGGTGCCTGCATTAGGTGACTTTACACGCCGCTATCCGTCTATTTCGCTCACCGTGCTCACTGGTAATGACAATGTCAATTTGCAACGTGCCGGAATCGATTTGGCGATCTACTTTGATGACGCGCCGTCAGCGCAACTGACTCATCACTTTCTGATGGATGAAGAAATCCTGCCAGTATGTAGTCCGGAATACGCTCAAAGACATGCTTTAACCAATACTGTAATTAACCTGCGTCACTGTACGTTGCTCCATGACAGACAGGCATGGAGCAACGACTCCGGAACGGATGAATGGCATAGTTGGGCGCAACATTATGCGGTTAATTTGCCGACATCTTCAGGAATTGGCTTTGATCGTTCTGATTTAGCTGTTATCGCCGCAATGAATCATGTTGGGGTGGCGATGGGAAGAAAACGCCTGGTACAAAAAAGGCTTGCCAGTGGTGAGCTCGTTGCACCGTTTGGCGATATGACGGTGAAATGCCATCAGCATTATTACATCACCACATTACCGGGCAGGCAGTGGCCAAAAATTGAAGCGTTTATTACCTGGTTAAGAGAACAGGTAAGTCAATATGAATGTTATACCTTATAATACATTAAATCATCTGGTTCCTAAATAACCTTATTATGCACTATAAGTGTATGTTGGCTTTATAAATTGCGATTTTTATATGGGAATTGTTTTGTCAATAGTTACGAAAATGATAAATAAAATAACCACATCTTCTTGGCGTCGAATATTGGAGAGCGATAATTCATAGTAAACTATGATTACCAGAGAAAAGATAAGTGGCAATATATTTGCTGGTGGCATTTTTATTAAATATTATGTGTGTTGGTTTGTGACTTTAAAAAAATTAATTTTTTAATAAAAAGGTGATTTGTTTCTCATTTTGATTAATATTGAGGATCCATTATGATTATCAGTTGTATGTCATAAAAATGAGGGGCTAAAGGCCTCAATGAATTGAGGCCTTTAGAACAGGGGTTATATCTTCTTTATATCTAACACATCACCCTCCCATACTCGTTTAAATCTTGCTGCATTACTGGCTGTATATAATACCGTATGATGTATATTTCTGTGCCCTAAATAATCTTGTATTAGTCTGGTGTCTAACCCTTGATTAGCTAAAGCATACCCACAACCATGCCTAAGCATGTGAGGATGAATGTTAATATTCATATTGTGACTATATTTCTTACACATCTTATACACATATTGTCTCGAGATTTTATTTCCTTGACAAGAAAGAAATAAAGAGTCTTCAAAAGGTTTTTTTACTATGTTATCACGTAGTGCTAGCCATTTTTTTAATAACAGAACAGTTTCTTTTTGCAGGGGATGTACTGTGGATAATCCATTTTTTAAACGCTTGATATATATTGCTGACTCTGAAAAGTCAATGTCGCTAATCTTTAGTGCAATAAGCTCGCTTACCCTAAGGCCATGTACATATGCCATTTGTAACATGGCTTTATCTCTAATTTCATTTTTTGAACCGTTGATGGCTTCAAAAAATAACAACCATTCACTATGAGTAATAAATTTGCGCATAATACTATCGGTTATACTAATTAAGTTAAAAAATAAACTATAAATACCAGAGCCTGGTATTATTGCTTGTTTTTTATAAGCAAATAATGAGCTGGGGTTTAAATTATGCCACTAAATGGATATTCATCAATACCCCGCCAGAGAGATAGTTGCTCAGTGGGTATAGATTATTATTAGTTAACCAGTGAGCATAAATAAGCACAAAAAGTTGCGTATTGTGAATAATAATTCAATGCCATGCTGGTGGTTTTTTTGTGGTGAAAATATTTGTACCTTTTTGTTTACGGATGAAAAATAAACAGTCATATTATTTTGGTTAATTATTGTGTTAGTTTTAACACTCGGTGATGTTTTTTGTTATAGTGCATTAATTTTTAAATAAAAAAATTCATACATTCATGGATGTAATATATACAAGATACAATGTTAATTTTAGATAAAATAGTAATTGCATTGGATACTTTTTAAATATGCCGATGTTGAGCTTAATTTTATGAGGGAATGCTATTTCGGGGTGTAGGACTTTTTTATAATCATCTTATAGGACTCTGTATATTTACAGGAGGGTTTTGAACGATAGTTACATAACGAAGGTTGTTTGTATGCGTTTACAAGCGATTAATTAGATTAGGTGAATTTTAATAAATTAATCTATAATCATACAGCAACTATATGAATTATATTATTGACTAAGTTTAATTCTTTCATCATAGTTGACATGGCTATTTTATATAAATAGAGGTGATTTATGCAAAACAGAAAATTTTTAACGCATCATGAAATTAATTTACTACTTCAATCTGTAAAACAAAAGAGTTGCTCTTCACGCGATGTTTGCATGATTTTATTGGCTTATTTTCATGGTCTGCGTGTTAGTGAGCTCTTATCTCTGCAGTTGTCGGATTTAGAACTAACTACAGAAAAAATATATATTCAACGGATAAAAAATGGATTCAGTACAGTCCATCCACTTCAAAAGGAAGAGGTGATTGCAATAACAAACTGGCTGAATGAAAGGAATTCAATAAATGTTAAACATTTCAATGATAACCCGTGGTTATTTGTTTCCCGAACAGGAAAACCATTATCGAGACAACGATTTTATAACATAGTTTCTGCTGCGGGTAAAAATGCAGGTTTAAATATTAAAGTTCATCCACATATGTTACGCCATGCATGTGGTTATTCACTAGCAGATAATGGTGTGGATACCCGTCTTATTCAGGACTATCTCGGGCATCGTAATATCAGGCATACGGTAATTTATACTGCTTCTAATTCAATGCGATTTGAAAAAATGTGGGGGAGAGGTGACGCAAAAAAGCAACATTTTGACCCAAAATGTAAACCCAATCTTTGTTTAGAAATTCTCGTATAGAAAAACATTTTTTTCTATAAAAAACATTAAAATTACTGATTTAGATCAATGTGTGGCGTCAATCTACACATAAAGAGGTAGATTTGTCTTCTTTTTAATCTCTGGCGTATAAAGCCAAAATGTAAATACCAATCAAAATTATATTCTGAATTAAAATAAATACGTAGGTTTTTTACCTGCGTTTTGTGCTATTTATAGTTAATTAAATTGATGTTGTCAAAATGGGTCATTTTGTAAACCTGTGCCTCAAGGTTTGTCTCCCCCCGGTGTGCAAAGCAAAAGGAAATTGGGAAAGGGGATAACAGGAAATTGATTGCATGGTTTTGATTACGACGACAAAAAATATTTTTATAATTCAAGCAATTAAGAGTATGTGTTGGCGGGGTTTTTCGTACGTGAAAGTCATCGCTGTGGACGACTATTCTTCTCTGATTCGTGATTTTGGCACATCTTGCTTTCGGGATGAGCAATCGTTGTTGTTACCTGTATTCCCTGATAATGATTCTACTACCTGTATACGCTCACTGTATTTCATTCACCAATGGCTAAAAAGCCAGCCTGTCAATATTCCGTGCCTGGCATGGGGGGATAATGGTGTAGTTAGTAATAAAGGCATACCTTTCATACCGTGGAAATTAACAGCAGAGCAATTTTGTTTCTATATAGATAAATTTATCAATGGCTGGAGGTGCAAAAAAAATATTCGCGCGAATCATAAAGTTTCTTTTTTAGAACGACAATTATCCCCGAGGGAGAAAAGTATCTTTATATATACCAAGGAAGGAAAAGATATTGCATGGATCTCGAACACCTTGGGTATATCCAGTAAGACTGTGTGGACGCATCGTCGTAGAGCTATGGATAAACTCGGGGTAAAACGTTTACATCAATTTATAAATATTCCGCGTTCCCTTATTAGTGAAAATATTCAATTATAATGTACGTTCAAGAGTATTAGTGTTATGAATAAAATATATAAAGTCATTTGGAACCATACAACCCAAAAATGGGATGTTGTTTCAGAATTGACGAGTTGTAGAAAAAAATGTAAATCAACTCGCCTAGGAATTGCTTTATCAGCAATGGTTCTGGGGGGCGCTATTGCAATTAATTGCAATAACGCAATGGCAGATGTCATATTGTCACCAGACTGGCGTCCGGGTACGAATAACTCGGGTGTTGGGGCTGCAACAGTAAGTGGTAAAACCGAATACATCACTGGTCCAAATGTCGTCCAGTCTGGTGGGTCAGGTCTTATCTGGATGACTGTAGAACAGGCAATTTTAAATGGCTACACCACTGGAGATAATTTATCCGGATTGATTTACGTCAATACCGGAGAAAAAACAAAAACCATTACAGTGAAGGATGAGGTTACTGGCGCTTCTCAAACACTTCAAGTGTTTGATACTGACTCTTTCTCACAACGCGATGCGGGGACTGGGGGAAATGAAACCATTCCTGGTTTTAGTGGCACTGCGGATTTTTTCAATGCGACACGTTTTGTAACAGCCAATAATGGCGGTACAGCTATTTTGGATGTGGGTTCACCAGCAATCGGTAATTTTTTTAAAAATACACAGCTTGCTGTAGCTGATGGAGAAGGTTCCTCTGTTGTATGGAACTCGGTCAATGATTTTTATTTTCAGCCTGGTGCAACCATGCAGGGGGGCGGCGTTACTCAAAAAATCATTGACTCAATGAAATATGCTGGAACAATTACTGATTGGGCGGGAAAAGTACACCATATTAACTCTCTTGATGATTTAAAGCAATATAATCAATATTTGATAAAGTCACTAGAGGACAAAACGCTATCTTATAAGCAGTATGATGCTGAATTTAATAAGGCCCTTATTGTCACTAAGCATAATTACAATGTGGATATGACCGCTGGGGGACGCATAGACTCAACTCCTTACAAAGAAAATGTAGGGCTGCTTGCTGTTCTCCATGCAACCAATAACGCACGAGCAATATTAGGTAAAACGGGTAAATTAACTGGAGTTCTTCCTGCCTATGGGAATGGAGGAGGGATCGTTGCAACTAATGGTGGGACCGGTGTTAATGAAGGGGTCATTGATGCCATTGGTACTGAAATGATTGCCTATCAAGACAGTACCATTGTTAACGATGGTACACTTTTTGTTTGGGATAATAATGATAAATATGCTCTCCAGGCAGAGGGGATGGTTGCCGGTAGTAATGGTTCTTCAGCCATTAATAATGGTGTTATTAATATTCGCCCATTTAAAAATGCTTTCGCTCCAGAGGGGATTAACACCGCAATTGTTGTTAGTAATGGGGGCATGGCAACAAATAAAGGCACAATAAATATTACTGCCGATGCATCAACTAATGATAATAATGGCAAAACACGAGGTGTAAATGTTGGAGCTGGAGGCTCTTTTATTAACTCGGCCTTCGGGAGCATCAATGTAGGTATTGCGGAGGATAAAACTGCGACTCATTCGGCTGTGGGTTCTGTTGCGATTGAAGTACAAAATGGTGCAAACAAAGTCGTTAATGAAGGTACTATTTTTTTGGGCAGGGGGGCTCAGGGGAACTACGGAATCCTGGCAAAGGATGCCGGGACTGTTGATGTGGTAAATAAAGGGAATATCACTATTGACGGTCATGACAGTGATGCACCTGCACTGAATGTTGGCATGCTGGCAAATAATAGCTCCGGGATGAAAAACTCCGGGATTATCAATGTTAATGGTCTGAACAGCACCGGGCTACAGGTAATCAATGCAGGACAGTTGAAATCTGACGGTACGATAAATGTTGGCGGCAAGGGTATCAGTAGTGGTTTCCGTAACTATGGTGCCTGGGTGGAAGGTGCCGGAAGCAATGTTAATGTATCCGGAAAAATCAGTCTTGCCGGTACGGGGGCTGTGGGGGTTTTTGCTAAAGATGGCGGCAGTCTGACCCTGTCAGGCAATGGTGCAGTGCTATTTGGCAGCAGCGATCAGATAGGCTTTTATGTCTATGGAAAGGACTCTGCCATTCATAATACCGGAAGCGGTGTTATGGATGTGTCCACTGAAAACTCAACATTATTCCGTATTGCCAGCGGTGCGACATTCCAGGGAACTGCAGATGCTTCTTCTGCACTTACGGCGTCTGGTAAGAACTCTTATGCACTTATTGCCACGGGAAAATCGGATGGCGGTGTGGCCTCGACAGTAACGTCTGGAGGAATGACCATCAACCTGACGGGTGAGGGGGCTACAGCGACTTTAATTGAAGGGGGAGCGCAGGGCACAATTGAAAGTAATGCCATTATCAATATGGATAATGCCAGTGCGATAGCCGGTATTGCGGATGGCAATGGCTATGATATTTCCGGCAAACTCATTAATCCGAAGGACAAGACCACACTATTAACGGCGGGGGCTCAGTTAAGTTCCACCCAGGATAAAGTGACCGGGTATATCGCCCGTAATGGGGCCACTCTAAATAATACCGGTAATATCATCTTTACTGGAAAGAATACAGTGGGCGTCCGGGTTGAGGAGGGGGCTGTTGGTACCAACAGCGGAAATATTACAGTTCAGGATGGTGGTGTGGGACTAATTGCTAATGCCACACAAGATGTTACAACGATTAATAACTCGGGAAATCTCGTTCTCAAGGGGGGAGATAATGCTAACCGTACAACGGGTATAAAAGCATCTGGTACAACAACAACGGTTAATATGACCGCGGGTACTATATCTTTGCAGGGACAGGGGGCGATTGGCGTTGAGGCCAGCAATAAAGGGACTGTTAACCTTGATGGTTCGGCAGTACCGAACTTTGCTGCTGACGGCTCTGGTATTACCGATCAGATTGCTTTTCGTATTATCGGAGATGGTGCAACCATTAAGACGAATATTGCAGCGGGAACTCTGCTGGATGCTAGTGGGGAACGTTCTGTACTTTTCCGTATTGAAGATGGGGCAAAACAGGCCGGCTCTCTGCTGATGAAAACCTCCGGGACAGGCAGCCGTGGTATCTGGGCCACAGGGAAAGGGAGCAATGTCCTGGCTGATGCTGGCAGTGATTTCCAGATCCTGGGGGCTCAGGCTCAGGGATTATATGTAACTGGTGGTGCGACAGCGACGCTGAAACAGGGGGCATCAGTTAACCTTGTAGGGGATGGCGCTGTTGTCGCGGAAGTTGACGGAAATGAATACGCTCTGGATGGCAGTATTACACAAACGAATACTGGCTCGGTTATTACCAATGAGGCAGATATCTCTTCGCCGCTGAATAATGCCAAGGGCTTTATTACGCGTAATCAGGGACTGTTGATTAACAGCGGCAACATTGATTTCACTACCGGTACAGATAATATCGGCGTCTGGGTTGATAATGGTCGTTTTGAAAATACAGGAAGCCGTATAGCGGTCAATGGCGTTGCATTATTTGTTGAAGGTGAACACGCTCAGATTACCAGCACGGGAGGGGATATCGTCGCTGTGGATGGTGAGGCTGCCATTAAGCTGGGGGCGGGCGCGTCACTGAACCTGGCAGGGAGTGGCCTGGGAACGATCGAAGGTCAGAAAAATGCGCATGGCATCCTGCTGGATACAGGGGCTGTGGGGCTGGTTATTGATGGTGCGAAAATCAATGTTAATGCTGCAGGTGCGGTCGGTCACGGGATTGAGAACCGTGCAGAAATTGAAGGCATTCAGTTAACCAATACGACTGAAATTAATGTGGCTGATGGCATTGGTGTGCGGACTTCTGCTTCTCTGGCCAAGACCAACAGCGGCACTATTAATGTAGACGGCAGTGGAATTGCACTGGCGTTCCAGAAAGCTGACGGAAGTGAAACCGATAATAACCTGGATATGTCTGACTCCGCTGGATTAGTCATTAATCTGAAAGGCACGGGCGGCACGGGTATTTTTGCCAACACTAAAGATGGTGCTGTCGTGAAGAGTGGTGCAAGTGTCAATGTTACACAGGCCGATGGCGGTTCCGCTCTGGTGATTAACAATGCGGCCAGTGAAGTGGTTCAGAGCGGTAATCTCATCTCTGCTTCTCTGAGTCATGCCGTAGTGGATGCTTCAAAAGCACAGTCCTTTACCAATAAAGGTCAGATTAAAGCTGCGTCCGCCACCGGGACTGCAATGGCGTTTGATGACGCAGTGAATACCACCGTACTGAATGACAGCGGTGCTGAAATTCAGGGGGTTGTGGCTCTGAACGGCGGTGATAACACATTCACCAATAAAGGCAGTATTACCGGAACCGTCAGTGCAAAAGAGGGTAACAATACATTTTTATTTGATGATGGCAGCACACTGACAGGAGAAGTGACTGCAGGAAATGGCAATAATAATGTAACACTCAATGGTAAGGCTCATGTTGATCAGGTTACTGCCGGTACCGGGAAGAACACCTTCACCATTAAAGGCGAAGGGGCAACCTGGAACCTGCTGGATGGCGGGCAGGGAGATTCTGATTCCCTGATTTTTGATAACGCCATTCATACGCTGGATTCTGTTGTAAAACTACAGAATTTTGAACATGTCGGGCTGAAGAACAGTTCACTTGTCACTCTGAAGGAAGCTCTTGTGCTGACCGATGGGGGGACCGGCCCGGGGTCCGTCGATATTGAATCGGGCAGCGAACTGGCCATTATTCCTGCAGTTGCAGGCAACTTTACCTTTGATCCACTGTTAACAGGCAAAGGAACACTGTCTGCCCGTCTTGATGCCGACACATCTGCTTTTGAATTCAGCCATAACGTCGGGGATCAATTTGCCGGAACTCTGAAGCTGGGTACCAGTAGCTTTGCTCTGGAAGGGCTGAATACGAGCGGGTTAACCCATGCAATGCTGATGTCTGAAAGCGGGAATATCACAACGGTTGGCTCCGGTGTTCAGCAGATTGGCGGTCTTGGGTTCAATGGCGGAACGCTGATTTTTGGTTCCGTTATGCCGGGCGATACCATTGCCAGCAACAGTATTGAAACCTCTGCTGCAGGTACGCTGGATATTCGGGGGAAAGGCACAATTCAGGTCACCATGCCAGATGAAGTGATTAATGATATTCCGGCTGTTGATACCCGTAAGAATTTGCTGGAGCAGGATGATGCGCAGACCCTGGTCACACTGGTGAATGCAGCGGGTACCGTCACCGGTACTGGCGGGCAACTGCAACTGGTGGATGAAAACGGGCAGGCTATTTCTCACAGTCAGACGTTTGATGTCACTCAGGGCGGTGAAGTTGTAGCTCAGGGAAATTATGACTATAAGCTGCTGGGAAGCTCCGACGGGATTAAAGGTGACGGACTGTACATAGGCTATGGGCTGAAGTCGCTGGATTTACAGGGAACCGGTGATAAAGCGCTGGTGCTGACACCGAGAGCGAATGCCCAAGGACTGCAGACAGATCTTGGCGCACAGTTAACGGGGGCAGGGGATCTGGCCATCGAAGCTGCGGGGCAGGTTGTCACACTGTCTAACGGCGGTAATAACTATACCGGGGATACGCTGGTGCGCAGCGGCACATTACAGATGGCAAATGACAATGTTCTTGGCGCAACAGGTAATCTGAACGTCGCCAGCAATGCCGTCTTCAGAACAAACGGATACAGCCAGACTGTCGGTGTACTGCAGACAGAAACGGGATCGCACATTCAGCTTGATAGCGGTAGTGTGCTAACGGTCAGCGGCACGCAGCGTCAGCCGGGCGATGATAATGGTGGCGTCATTGAAAACAACGTGCTGTCCGGTGAGGGAACGCTGGCTGTCACGGGCAGCGACCTGACGGTACATGGCACCAATATCGGGTTTACCGGTAATGCCAGCCTTACCCAGGGGGCGCTGGTTGAAATGAACGGCGCACAGGGGCTGGGAAGCCAGGGTTCCATCAGCTTTGAAAGCCTTAGTGATCGCCTGGCGATTGATATCGCCGACGGTAGCGGAGTCAGCAGTAACCTGAGTAAATCGCTTTCCGGAGAAGGTTCAGTGGGTATATTGAACACCACTGATCTGACGCTTTCCGGGGATAACAGTAATTTCAGCGGTGAATTCCGTGTGCAGAAAGATGCTGCTCTGCGGGCTTCAGATGAAAAACACCTGGGCACCGGGCTGATTGACAGTGATGGTGTCACCTGGCTTACCGCCAGTGGAAACTGGTTACTGAAGAATGATATTACTGGCTCCGGCGCTCTGGTGAAACAGGGGGCGGGTAATCTGATTATTAATCATGAGCTGACTTATACCGGTGATACCACGGTTGAGAATGGCGTTCTGATTGTCGGTGATGATTCAGTCACCCGTGCCGCTGGTGCGACGTTGTCAGGCTCCAAAAACATTCATGTTCTTAATGGCGGCACACTGAGTGGGCTGGGGTCCGTTTCGGGTCAGGTTAATAACCAGGGAACACTGGCATCACTAAATGCTCTCTCAGGTTATGAAACGGCAGAGGCGAGCAATTTTACCGTTGGCTCACTGACCAATACTGGCGTCATTCGTCTGGCCGGTGGTAAGACAGGAAATACCCTGACCGTAAATGGCGATTACACTGGTGGCGGTACGTTAATTATCAATACCGTGCTGGGGGATGATACTTCTGCCACTGACAAACTGATTGTCACGGGTAACACCTCCGGTGATACCGGCGTGGTGGTGAATAATGTCCGGGGCCAGGGGGCTCAGACCGCTGACGGCATTGAGATTGTGCATGTCGGTGGGCAGTCTGACGGTAACTTCAGACTGCAGAACCGTGCGGTGGCAGGGGCATGGGAATATTTCCTGCATAAAGGTAATGCGGGTGGTACTGACGGTAACTGGTATCTGCGTTCTGAATTGCCGCCAGAACCACAACCACAACCGCAGCCGCAGCCACAACCGCAGCCACACCCCACGCCGGATAAACCTGTACAGAAGGTCTATCGTCCGGAAGCGGGCTCTTATATTGCGAACATAGCGGCAGCCAACACGCTGTTCAACATCAGAATGCACGATCGTGAGGGGGAAACTTACTATACCGATGTGTTTACTGGTGAGAAGAAAGCAACAAGTATGTGGATGCGTCATATCGGCGGTCATAATCGCTGGAAGGACAGCAGTTCACAGCTGAATACGCAAAGTAACCGTTATGTTGTGCAACTGGGTGGCAGCATTGCGCAATGGACTGACGGTCAGGACCGTCTGCAACTGGGGATTATGGCCGGTTATGGAAATGAGAAGAATTCCACGACATCCTCGCTTTCGGGATATAAATCTAAAGGTGCGATCAATGGATACAGCACCGGTTTATACGGAACGTGGCAGCAGAATGACGGTAATGACAACGGGGCTTATGTCGATACCTGGATCCAGTACGGATGGTTTAATAATACCGTTAATGGTGAAAAACTGGCTGCGGAGTCCTGGAAATCCCGTGGATTTACCGGTTCAGTGGAAGCGGGTTATACCTTTAAAGCCGGCGAATTTATCGGTAGCCAGGGTAGCCACTATGACTGGTATATTCAGCCGCAGTCCCAGATCACGTGGATGAATGTAAGAGCCAGTGAGCATACGGAGAAGAATGGCACGAAAGTTCAGCTCAGCGGAGACGGTAATATCCAGAGTCGTCTGGGCGTCAGAACTTACCTGAAAGGTAAGAGTGCGTCTGATGATAATAAGGCGCATCAGTTTGAGCCATTTGTGGAAGTTAACTGGATCCATAATACACGGAGCTGGGGTGTCAAAATGGATAATACGGCACTCAGTCAGGACGGAGCTACAAATATTGCTGAAGTCAAAACGGGTGTTCAGGGTAAATTGTCAGATAACCTGAATGTCTGGGGCAATGTTGGTGTTCAGGCTGGCGATAAAGGGTACAGTGATGCCCAGGCAATGCTGGGTATTAAATATATATTCTAATCACACAGTGGCAGGAGGGGACCTCCTGCCACCTCAGGGTTGTCATAATGAGTTCTGTAATGAAATTTTCTGTTGTTAATGCAGTAGTGCTGCTGTTGCTGATTGTACTTACTGGTGTTTTTTATATGAAAAAGTCAAAAGAAATTGCAGTTGTTAATATCGATGCTATTTATAATCAGTCTACCGCCGGAGACATGGCCAGAAAGCATCTGAATGAGGTTAAGAGTATTCTTGAAAAAGGATATGAGGATGCGCAAAAAGCATTCGCAGATAACGCGAATAAAGAGGCGCTGCTTCTTGATGCCAGACAAAAACTGGAACGACAATATGTTATTGAGGAAAATAGCGCAAAAATGGTGTTATCCCGTGCGATAGATAATGCCATAGGCACATGGAGAAAAGACAATCCTAAAAATATTGCCGTATTGTCTTCAGGTGTTGTGCTTGCGCATAACGAGTCAGCTGATATCACCAAAGAAGTCATGACTCTGGTTGAAAAAGAAAATCTGGTTTTTAATAAATTACCCAAAGTGGAAGTGCACAATAAGAATGAAGAGAAACCAGAACAAAGTAAGTAATCACTAGATTCTGACGATTTCCAGAAGGGAGATTCAGCAGGCCAGCATCTGTAATCATTCAGATTTGCTGGCTTGCTGCTAAATATGGTTGCTAAGAAAAATAGCAGGCCAGTAATTTATTCAGATTACTGAATATAATAATTTTTCAGGAACGGTTATGCTGAAGGTAGCATGTTTAATCGACACAATTATTTGCTGTGTATAATATGAGGTGACATTTTTATGATCACTGACCAGCAAGACTGACCCGTATTGATTAGCCTGATTATTGGCAACTTATTGGGGTAGTCATTTTGACATCGAATGGGGGAGGTTTCCAGTTAAGTTCACGAATGCATGATGATTTGCGTTCACATATCGAAGTACTGGTTGACTATACTAAGGATTATAAGATAACTCACTGATTGTAAGTGGGTTATTGCGAGGGGGATGATAAATGGTGTCCCCTGCAGACATCTACTTGAAGCAGCAGGGGATTGATTGGAATGGTGTTTTTTAGATGTGAGAAATATTTTACCCGCTATTTTACCCATTGGCGCGGCTTAAGAGCTTATTTTTGAATTCACAATGGTCACGATATAACCATCTTGCTCGCCCGTGGATAACTTTGGCTTTTGGCAGGTCGCCTGACTTAATCCGGTCATAGATGAAGGTTTTACCAAAGCCAGTATCAGCCATGATGAATTTCAAATCAACCAGTGAATCAGGCTGTAGTTCGTGTTGCATGAGTGCTATCTCCGAATAGGGAATCGAACCTGCAAATCAGGTAATAAAAATACGCTCTATGACGGCGATGGTAGATCAGGATATTTTAAGAAACTGACAGGCCTCATCGAGTGTGAGGCTGTATGGCTCCATTATTTCACCTCTTGCTGTGACATTGTTGAAAAACGGATACCAGCTCGTTGCTGCCAGACGATCCAACCGAGAGTCATATCCCATGCCATGTATTCGTTATCGCCGTTTTTTGCTCTCCGACGATCGACTGTTTTACCGAAACGCTTTTCCATAAATAATTCATAGGCTGC